>JBAVML010000269.1:0-3905 GCA_049690035.1 Chthoniobacteraceae bacterium | reverse complement strand
CGCGAGCGCGCACTGGGCGGCGGGCGCATGCTCCATGGCGTGGAGCCGGCGGTCGAACGCGTCGAGCAACAGCGGCCGCGCAAAGTGCTCGCGCAGGTGCGCGCGCAGTTGCCGGTTGCGCTGCTTTTTCCACTCGGTCTGGAAGTCGAGCAGCACGGGTTTCAAGCCGAGTTTCTGCACGAGCGAATTCAGCGCCGAAGCGAGCGCCGGCGTGCCGAGCCCGGCGGCCAGCGCCCAGCCCGCGGAGTGGCCGATGGCGCCGCCGGTGAAGGCGAGGTCGAGCGTGACGAGTCCGCCCGCGAGCAGCGTGATGGCGCCCGCGGCATTCAAGATCAAGGTGGCCCGCGTCGGATGCGACCGGACCCACGCGCGCGCTTTTTCGGCGGCGAAGTGTTTCCAATCCTGATCGGGCTCGGGCGCGGTGCTCTGGCGAAGATGGGTGATGGCCGCGGCGCAGCGCTCGGCGGGGAGTTCGATCGCGGTGCCGTGATCCGCGCGCCAGCGATCGGCGAGGCGCGATGCTTGATCGACGAGCGCGGCCAGTTCGAGTTCATCGCGGCGCAGCGCGCGGGCCAGTTCGGGCTTGCTGAAGAAATCGCGCACCGCGGCGAAGACCGCGCGCAGGCCATGCCAGATCGGCGCCGAGACGGTGGCGATGGCCCGCCGCCAGAAGGGCAGGACGAGCTGGGCCTGCTCAAGCACTTCCTCGAGGATCTCGCCGAGCGGCAGTTGCTGGCCCACGATGTCGAGCGCTTCGTCGGCGATGTCGGCGTCCACCTTTTCGCGCCGCGCGCGGAAATCGGCGAGCTGCGAGCGGTGCGCGGCGAGCGTCTCGGTGGCGAGCTTGAGACCTTGCAGCAGGTCGTTCGCGCGTTTCATGAGCATGAGGCGCGCGATATTGCGCCCGCGCAGAAAATCGACTAGCGGCGGCGCGCCTTCGCGCAGCGCGTGGATGCCGCGGAGGTCCGGCTGCTCGCTGTAGGGGCTGTAGTAAACGTCGGCCTGGGCGAGGAATTCGCCGCGCGTGCGGTGATCGGCGCGCAGCTCGGCGAAGGGTCGCGGCTCATCCTCGGCGGGGATGTCGCGGCGGAGCGTAAACTCGGGCGCCTTGTGTTGCGCCATGTCGATCCACACGCGACCGGCGGCTTCCGCATCGGCCATGGTGAGCACGTAGGCGAGGTGCCCGGCGAGGGCGCACGACCGCGCGAGGTAGAGGACGGTCTGATAGTCCGCGTAGGAGAAGCGGGTGACGACGAAGACGACCACTTCGGCGCGTTGGAGCATGAGCTTCGCCTTCTCCCAATTTTCCAGGCAGGTGGTGCTGAAGTCCGGCACGTCCGCGAGCAGGAAGTCGCCGTGCGCGGCGACGTGATCGGGCATCGTCTGGTAAAAGAGCGTGTCGCGCGGCAGGTCCGGACGCTTGATCTCGGCGGGATCGTCGAGCCGGCGCAGGCGCATCGTGGGGAACATCTCCGCGAGCTCGTCTTGTGGAAACCACGGCGGCACGGCGACCATGCAATTGTGGCTCATCGGCCGCTCGGCGCCGCCCGCGGGCACGTCGATGCCGGTGAGCAGGCGAAAGATCGTGCTCTTCCCCGCGCCCGAGGGACCGAGTAGCGTGACCACGGGCAGCTTGCGCTGCGCAAGATCGTCGGCGTTCAGCCGCAGCAGCGCCCACTGAGGCTCGGCATCGAGCGGCCGCAAGCCCGCCACCGAGTCATGCACGGCGGGCAGCAGAACGAGGAGCTTCTGGAGCGCCGCGTCGAAGGCTGCGAGCAGTTCGCGATTCATCCGCCGCAGTTTAGCCCGGCGTGGAGCGAACGCGAGATCAGGCCTTGGCCGCGATCATGCCGCTCTGGCGGGCGTAGTTGAAGAGGCCGCCGGCGTCGATGACCGGGCGGACTTCGCCGAGCGACTTGAGGCTGTAGGTGGTGCCGCCGACGGTGAGCGTGTCGTGGTCGAAATCGAGCGTGCCGATGTCGCCGGTTTTCACCTTTTCGCAAAGGCGTTCCTTTGCGTCGTAGGGGTAAAGCTCGCCGGTGGCGACGCAGTTGCGGAAGAAGATGCGCGCGAAAGATTCTGCGACGACGACCTGCACGCCGGCGGCGCCCATGGCAATCGGCGCGTGTTCGCGCGAGCTGCCACAGCCGAAGTTGCGCCCGGCGATGACGATCTGATACGGCGTCTTCAATTCACCCGGCGGAACGAACTTCTGCGGATACTGATCGTCCGGAAGCCCGATCATCGCATAGCTGCCGAGCTTCTCGTACTCCTCGGCGATAGTCGGCACGAGAGTGAGATACTGCGCGGGGATGATCTGATCGGTGTCGATGTTGTCACGGCAGACGAAGACGGGACTGGTGATGGTGTTGGACATAAGGGGTTGGCGCTGGACTAGTGCGAGGGAAGATCGGAGCCGTCGTGGGGCGCCGCCTTTTTCGGGGGCTCGACTTTGCTCGGGAGCGGGATGTCGCTCCCGTCGAAAAGGGGCAGGCCCGGCTCGACGTAGGACGGCGCGCGCTGAGCACCACTGCCGACCCGGCGCGAAGCCGTGCGCGCGGGAGCCCGCACCTGGGGCACCGGGTCGGGTGACGGCGCGAGGTCTTCGGTCGCCATGTAGCCGGCGAGGCCGTCGTCAGTCGTCACTTTGCTGAAGCCGAAGGAATTCTCGACGACCGTGACTTTCTGCCCGCGGTCCAGCGCGAAGTCAGCACCGAACGCCTGCGCGGGGCCGTATTTGTAGAACGGCGACTTCGGCGCGGTGACGATGTAACGCCCGGCGCCGCCGCCCGTCGCGCAGCCGCTGAGAAACGTCAGCGCGCCCGCTGCGAGGCAGCAAATCGAGCGGAGCAGTCGCGGTTTCATGAGTGCGGTCGGGACGAGGTGAACTTACAACACGCGCGCCAGTTTCCCAGCGGCGCCGTGCCATTTTTCAGCTCACGTATTCGCGCGGGTCGGTGATCTTCCCCGTGAGCGCGCTGGCCGCGACGGTGTAAGGCGAGGCAAGGAAGACTTGCGACTCCTTGTGACCCATGCGGCCGGGGAAGTTGCGGTTCGTGGCGCTGATGCATTTCATCGGCGAATTCATCCGGCCGAAGGTATCGACCGGGCCGCCGAGGCACGCGGCGCACGAGGCGTTTTCGGTCATGCGGACGCCGGCACTTTCAAGAATGGACCAGACGCTGGAGCCGTTCCACATCGTGTCTTTCAACTCCTGCACCACCTTCGTGGTCGCGGGCACGCCAAAGGTGTCGATCTTCACGCTCTTGCCTTTCACGACGTGCGCGAAGGCGAGGAAGTCGCTCGTCTTGCCGCCGGTGCACGAGCCGATGTAGGCGCGGTCGAGCGTCACGTTCATTTCCTTGGCGAGCTTGCGCTGACCGGGATCGGGATGGCAGGCCACGGTCGGCTCGAGTTTCGCGAGGTCGAAGACTTTGTCGTAGACGAAGGTCTGGTCGGCATCGAGTTCCACGGGTTCGAAGTCGCTCTTTGTGCCATTCTCCTGCACGCGCTCGCGCACGTAGCGGCCCGTCGTTTCGTCGTAGGGAAAGATGCCGTTCTTCGCCCCGGCTTCGATCGCCATGTTCGCGATCGTCATGCGGTCGTCCATCGACATCGCATTCACGCCCGGGCCTTCCCATTGCATCGCCCGGTAGGTCGCGCCGTCGAAGCCGATGTCGCCGATCACATGCAGGATCACATCCTTCGCCATCACGCCTGGCTGCATCTGGCCTTCGAGGAAAAAGCGCATCGATTCGGGCACCTTGATGAGCAGCTTGCCGGTGCCGAGGATGAAACCCGCATCTGTATTCCCGATACCCGTGGCGAATTGATTGAACGCGCCCGCCATGCAGGTGTGCGAGTCGGTGCCAAAGAGAATTTCGCCCGGCCGCGTGTGGCCCTTC
>JBAVML010000268.1:0-3087 GCA_049690035.1 Chthoniobacteraceae bacterium | reverse complement strand
CGGGAAGTTCCGCCGTCCGGCCGGAATGATCTCGACGAACTTCCACCAACCCGAGCACACCGCGCTGCTCTGGGTTTATGAAGGCCTGACGCAATACCTCGGCGAGGTCCTCACCGTGCGTAGCGGCCTGCTTGGATTCGACGAACACGTGCCCGCCTTCGCCAACAAGCTCGACTACCTGATGCACCAGGACGGCCGCCGCTGGCGCGCTCTCGAGGACACTGCGGTCGCGAGCTGGTTAAACCGCGCGCACAGCGTTTCGTGGGCGGCGTTGCGCCGCGGGCAGGACTACTACGACGAGGGGCTCGTGGTTTGGCTCGAGGCAGACGCGCTCATTCGTGAAAAGACGGGAGGAAAGAAGAGCCTCGACGATTTCTGTAAAAAATTCTTTGCGGCCGATCGCGAAAAAATGCCGGTTGTCGTCGGCTACGAACTCAAGGAAATCACCGGACTGCTCAGCGAACTGGCCGACGAGGATTGGGAAAAGTTCTTCGCCGAAAGAATCAGCAAACCGCGCGAATCGCTCGGGCTGGAGTTCCTGACCAAAACGCTTGGCTACCGACTGCAATACAGCGCCAAGCCCAGCACATATCTGACCGACCGGGAGAAAGAGCGGAAGCAAGTCTCGGCGACCGCGAGCCTCGGTCTCAGCGCCGGCGAGGATGGCAAGATCGGCTCGATCGTCCTGCGCTCGCCGGCGGACAAGGCCGGCCTCGCCGGAGGAAACGTGATCGCTGGAGTCAATGGCCGAAAGTTCAGCAGCCAGCGACTCAAAGACGCCATCGCCGACAGCGTCTCGCTCGGCAAAGTTGAGCTGCTCATCGTGGATGCCGACGTCTTTCGGACAGTCGTCCTCCCCTACGCGGATGGCCCCCGGTATCTCGAGCTCACCCGCACCCCCGAGCACTCGGACACCCTCGCCGCCATCCTCAAACCGGTGACGAAGGAAGAGAAAAACTAACGCTGATTTCCTAAATCACGTCCGTTCCCTTGGAAGGCAAACGCGGGAGACCAGCCGAACAAACATCCGGCGGGGACGTGTGTGGATATGGCGGTTGAAGCGTCCGGTTATTCGCGGAGTGATCTACCCGCCAAGGAGAGGAACTTGCGCAGTTGATCCAGCGAAGCCGAACCGACGTTGTGCCAGCGGCGGAGTTCGCGTTCACCAAGCTTGTTGAAATCGCCAAGCGTCTCAATCCCCCCGCGTCGAAGAGCGCGAATTAACCGCGAAGTCAGTGGCAGCACTGTGATCAATGTGTCGTCGTCCAGAACGACCTGTTGTCGTGGCCGGTGTGTCGACCCTAGTAGAGCTGCAGCGCGCAATTTCTCCTGCGCACGTTCGACGATGAGAGAAGCCAAATCCTCGGCTTTCTGCTCCACAAATTCCACTAGCCACGGATCTAACTGCTCCACTCCCAAGGTGCGCTGACTAGACTGGGAGCGCTCTCGAGCTTTGAAGCCAACGTTCGCCGAACCTCTGTCCGTCGGAGAAGGTTGAATGGCGGTTGCGCGGCGGTGAATCGGCAACGCGCTTTGTGTTCTGCCTGATCCGGCGTGATCGTCGAGGGTAGGCGTTGCGACTTCGGGGGAAAAATGCATGGCTTCACAAAAGCCTGAGGGTGAGGCGCCGGGCAAAAGGCTCGTCGCGTGGCGAAAACCACTAGGTTTCCGCATTCAGCATCGGGGGAAGCCAGTTCGGCCCCCCCGACGTTTGTTGTCGTTTCTCGTGGGCTAGCTTACTCGTTGGGATGTCTCTTCGCGAAGCCCTGCGGCGTCAGTCACGATCGCTCGTCGTTATCGAGTCGTTAGTTCTCGTTGGGCTAATCGGGTGGATCGACTACGTAACGGGCAGGGAATGGAGCTTTTTCGTGTGTTATGCGTTGCCTATAGTCATAGTCGTTCGGAAGACGAATCGGGGGGTTGGATTCGCGTTCGCTCTCCTTTGCGCTGCGGTTTGGTGTGCGGCACAGTTTGGAGGCAATCCGTACGAAACCAAGTGGGGATTCGCCCTCGCAGCAGCGAGCAGGCTGTTCTATTTTTTCGTTCTAGTGATTGCGGCGGCTGCTCTGAAGGCCCAGCGGAATTTGGATCGGGCGCGAATTCAAACACTCGAGCATGCTCAGGAATTGGAGCGGGAAATCTTGCGGACCAGTGAGCGAGAGCAACAGCGTATCGGGCGTGATCTTCACGACACTCTCGGTCCGCATCTTGCAGCGATCGGGTACGCGGCAACCTTTCTGGCCAACGAATTACGCCAGCGCGAACAACCAGAGGCCGGGAAAGCCGACCAGATTCGTGAGATGGTCAGTGAGGCCGTCTCACTCACGCGCGGTCTGGCTCGGGGGCTTTTTCCCGTGCAGATGGATGGGTCGGGTCTGGCAATGGCGCTGCAGGATCTCGCGGCCATATCGTCGCGCTTGAGCGGTATTGCGGTCACTTTTTTTGAAACCGGAGACCCGCTGGTCGCTGATCCGCAAGACGCCATGCAACTTTACCGCATTGTGCAGGAGGCTGTGAACAACGCGGCGAAACACGGGGATGCGAAGAACGTCACGATCGTCATGAGCAAAAATGAAAACTCGTTGAGCCTGGTCATCGCTGACGATGGCAAAGGCATCACCACGACCCAGAGCGGCACAGGTGGAGTGGGTTTCCATTCGATGAAATATCGCGCTCGGGATCTCGGCGGCACGCTTGAGATCACGTCCAACCCGGGCGACGGAACGATTATCTCATGTGAGATTCCTCTTCTCCGATCCAGTCCAGCGCCTGCCGCATCATGACCGAAAGCTCAAATTTTGAAAAAAAGAAGATTCTCCTAGTCGAGGACCACCCGCTCTTCCGCGCCATGCTGGCGCAACTCATCGACAAGGAACTCGGAATGATGGTTTGCGGCGAAGCCGATAATATCAAGGACGCGATGGCGATTATCGAGAGAGAGCGTCCCGACGCGGCCATCGTTGACATTACTCTAACGGGATCAAGCGGACTAGAACTGATCAAGGATGTGAAAGCGCGAAGGATTCGACTTCCGGTGCTCGTGCTTTCGATGCACGAGGAGAAGCTTTACGCCGAGCGGGTCTTGCG
>JBAVML010000267.1:0-27732 GCA_049690035.1 Chthoniobacteraceae bacterium | reverse complement strand
GGTTGACGAGATTTCATGAGGCGGTGCGACGAAGAGGACATCGCACGCAGCACCCCATCGAAACCCGGTCATCCTGATCCGGTCAAAGGAGCGCCTACTTCCCTGAGCCGCGGCGGTGCGGAGCTTGCCTCAAACGCCGATTGCTCCGCACCACCTCCGCCCACGGAAGGATGAGGTCCTTCGACACGGTCATGATGACAGAGGGGTGTAAGCGGAACTGCCCGCCGGAAGACTTTCGGAACGCCCTCCGACGCCGAGGATTTGATCGAAAATAATCCTTGCGACTACAGATGTAATCGCTCATGGATTACACGGGTAATCCATGACCTCCCGGAAACCAGCCAACGCCACCACCGCGCCCACCCTCCCCGCCATCTCCGATGCCGAGTGGGTGGTGATGCAGGAATTCTGGCAGCGCGGCGATAGCACCGCGGCCGACATCATTTTTGCGCTCGAGGGTCGCATGCACTGGAAGCCGCGCACGGTGCAGTCGCTGATCAATCGCCTCGCCGGCAAGGGCGCGCTCGGCTTCACCAAAATCGGCCGCGAGCATCTCTACCGGCCGCTCGTCGCCGAGGCGGATTGCGTGATGGAGGCGAGCCGGAAATTTGTGGATCGGATTTTCGGCGGTCGCCTCGCGCCGCTGCTGGCGTGCTTCGTGGAAAGCGGTGAAGTGAGCACGCAGGATATTGCCAAGCTTCGCGAGATTCTCGAGTCATCCAAAAAGGAGGCGAAAAAGAAATGACTGCTGACCTGCTGCATCTACTCTCGACCTGGGCGTGGCGCACTTCGCTTGAAGCGCTGCCGCTTGCGCTCATCGCGATTCTCTTCTGGCGGCTGCGCGGGCTTCCGGCCGCGTGGCGGTGGTGGCTGCCCGCGCTCTTTTTCCTGCGGCTCGCGATGCCGCAGGTGCCGGAGATCGGCTGGCATCAGTGGCGGGTGGATGCGCTGGCTGCCGCTGCGACCGCTTCGGCAGATGCACTCCCGAGTAATGTTGACGACAAGCCGGTTGCGGCGGTCTCCGCGTTCGCCTACCTCCCGCTACTTTGGGCGCTCGGCTGTGCCGGCGTCTTCGGCTGGCTGCTCGTTTCGCAGTGGCGGCTGCGTCGCTACGTCGCGCGATGCTCCGGTCCGGCGACTCCCGATCTGGAACAACATGCGGTCTGGGCCGCGGCGCGGATGGGATTGTCGAGTCACGTGCCGCTGCGCGTGATGCCGGGCTGGTCCACGATGGCGATCCGCGGCTGGCTGCGGCCGGAATTGCTGATTCCCGCCGATCTGTCAGAGCGCTTCACGGTCTCGCAAATCCGCGGGATGTTTCTCCACGAAATGGCGCACGTGCGGCGGCGCGATGTGCTCTGGACGTGGCTCGCGCTCGGGCTCTGCGCGCTGCATTGGTTCAATCCCCTCGCCTGGCTGGCGCTCCGCCGTTTCCACGCCGACCGCGAACTGGCCTGCGATGCGGCGGCCCTGCGCGCGCTCGAGCCCGCCGCGCGGCGGGACTACGGCGAGGCCTTGCTTCGTTGCCTGGAATGTCCCGCGCTCCGCACCGCTCCCGCACTCGCCCCATTTTTTCGTCGCTTCCCCGAACTCAAACAACGCCTCCAGAACATCATGACCCCTGCATCCCCCACCGCCCTTGGCCGGCTTCTCGCCGCGCTCCTCATTCCGTCGCTCATTGCGATCACCTTCACCACCGCCCGCGCGCAAAAGGATGGCGACGCAGCCAAACCTGCCGCTCCCGACGCCGCGCCCGCCGAGCGTCCGCTGCGCGATGGTGAGAAGCCAAAAACCGTCAAGCGGGATGGAGAAGGAGAGAAGTCCGTCGCGCGCGATGGCGATCAACCGCGGGAAGGCCAGCGCGACGGGGAGGTGAAACGAAAACACGCTCGCGAAGGCGATGTTCCCGCAAAGGAAGGTCCGCGCGATGGGGATCAGCCGAAAAAGGGAATGCGCGACGCCAACCAATCCAAGGCCGGACTGCGCGAGGGGGACGGGAAGAAGGCTGGCCCGCGTGACGGCGATCAACCGCGCAAGGGTGCGCGTGATGGCGAGGGCGCCACGAAGTCGGGATCTCGCGATGGGGACATTCCGAAAACGGGGCCGCGTGAAGGTGACGCCCCCAAAGCTGGACCGCGCGAGGGCGACCGCCCCAAGGCGGATGGCGAGAAACCTGAAGCTCGCTGAGCGAACCGATGCAGCCGGAATCGCAACGCGCGGGCCGGGTTGGGAGGTTCGCTTTTGTTCGGCGCAACGTGGAACGGATTTTCAATCCGTCTCCGAGCGATGAGAAAGTTTCCGGTGCCTCATCCGCTTGGAAAGACGGATTGAAAATCCGTCCTACGTTCGGCGCCATCGCCGCGGCGGCAGTTCTGGCGTTTGGCACCGCGGTCGCGGAAGAAAAGCCGTGGTCCTTCGCGCCCGTGCGCAAGCCCGCAGCGCCGAAGGTTGCAGTCATGGCGTGGTGCCGCGATGCGGTCGATCTTTTCATCCTCTCGAAGATCGAGGCGAAGAAGCTGACGCCCAATCCTGACGCGGATCGCACAACGTTGCTGCGGCGCGCGACTTTCGACCTGACGGGTCTGCCGCCAACACCGGAGGAAATTGATTCCTTCGTCCGCGATCCGGCAAACGACGATCAGGCGTTTGCCCGCGTGCTCGATCGGCTGCTCGCGTCGCCGCGCTTCGGCGAACGCTGGGCGCGGCACTGGCTCGATGTCGTCCACTACGCGGACAGCGTTGGGCGGACGATGAACGCGGCGTTTCCCTACGCGTTTCGTTATCGGGACTACGTGATCGACGCGTTCAACAAGGACAAGCCGTTCAACCGCTTCGTCGCCGAGCAGATCGCGGGTGATCTGCTGCCCGCGCGGACGACCGAAGAGCGGCGTGAAAACCTGATGGCGACGGGCTTCCTCACGATGGGCGCGGTCGATCTATCGGACGCGGGTGGCGAGCAATTCGCGATGGATCGCGTGGACGATCAGATCGACGTGACGACCCGCGCCGTGCTCGGGCTCACGGTGAGTTGCGCGCGTTGCCACAACCACAAGACCGATCCGATCAAACAGCGCGACTACTACGCGCTCGCGGGCATCTTCTACAGCACCGAGACGTGGCCCGGAGTCGCGGGGAAAGGCGAACTCGGGCCGAACGGATACGTGGACGAAGATCGTCTGCTGAGGCTGCCGGCGGCCGCTGCGAGTTCCGCGAGCGCGGCACGCGGGCGCACGGCTGCTCCGGTCGGCGCGAGTGCGGCGTCGATGGATGCGATGATGGATGTTCAACGCGGGAAAGGTTACCCGACCGTGTTCGCTTTCCGCCCGGACCGCGCGATGGGCGTGCTTGAAGGCGACATCCGCGATTGCGCGATCCGCATCAAGGGCGATCCGAACGACCTCGGCGACACTCCCAAGCGCGGGGCGTTCGCGGTGCCGGGGTTACCGGCTCTGCCAGCGATTCCGGAGAAAGTCAGCGGCCGGCTCCAACTCGCGCAGTGGCTCACCGCGCCGGAAAATCCGCTGACCGCGCGCGTCTTTGTGAACCGTGCGTGGCAGCATCTCTTCGGACGCGGGCTCGTGCGCACGGTCGATGACTTCGGCCTGACCGGCGAGGCGCCGTCGAATCCGGAACTGCTCGATCACCTCGCGACGCGCTTCGCCGAAGGCGGATGGTCGGTGAAAAAGCTGCTCCGCGCATTGATGCTCAGCCGGACCTATCGGCTGAGCAGCGCTGGCGATGCGGTTCGAGAGAAAATCGACGGGGCGAATGAACTCTACTGGCGCGCTGAGGTGAGGCGGCTCGAGTTGGAGCCGATTCGCGACACGCTGCTGCTCGTCGGCGGCGAGCTGAAGGTTGAGCGACCGGAAGGCATCCAGGTTGCGGGCTTCGGCGGGAAGGGCCGCGAGGCGCGGCTGCGCAGCTTGATGAGCGAGGACGCGCCGGTGCGTACGATCTATCTGCCCGCGCTGCGCTCGATGCTGCCGTCGATGCACGAGCTCTTCGATTTCCCCGATCCGAGCCAGATCAAGGGCCAGCGCGAAGTGACCACGATCGCGTCGCAGGCGCTCTTCTTTATGAACAACTCGCTCGTCGAGGAAGTCGCGCAGAACGCCGCCACGCGGTTGCTGGCGGAGAAGGGTGACGACGAAAAACGCGTGCGACTCGCCTGGCTGCGCGTGCTTTCGCGCGAACCGACGCGCGAGGAAATCGCGGACACGCTCGCGTTCCTCAAGTCCCTTAACCGCGACGGCGACACGCGCTATCGCTGGACCACTTTTGTGCAGGCGCTGCTCGCGAGCGCCGAGTTCCGTTACCTCCACTGAACATGAACACGTGCTCCAACACCTCCTTCGCGCTCGACCGGCGCAGCTTCCTCCAGCGCACCGCCGCCGGCTTTGGCTGGCTCGCCTTTGCCGCGCTCAACGCGCGACTCGCACAAGCCGGACCGCTCGCGCCGAAGAAGCCACACTTCACCGCGCGGGCGAAGCGCGTGATCTTCCTGTTCATGCAAGGTGGGCCGAGCCATCTGGACACGTTTGACTGGAAGCCGGAGCTCGCGTCCCGCAAAGGTGGCGCCCACCAGTTGCTCGGCTCGGTGATCGACTTTCATGCGCACGGGCAGAGCGGACAGATGATCTCCGATGTTTTCCCCAAGCTCGCTGAGCACGCCGACGAGCTCTGCATTCTCAACGGTATCCAGACGAAAACGAACTCGCACATGCAGGCGACGATCGCCCTGCACACCGGGAGCGAGACCTTTGTGCGACCCTCGATGGGCGCGTGGATTACCTACGGGCTCGGCACGCTGGCAGAGGATTTGCCGGGCTTCGTGACCATCGATCCCATGCACGATCAGGGCGGTGCGATGAACTACGGTTCGGCATTTCTACCCGCGGCTTTTCAAGGTTCGCGGCTCAGCGGCGGCGGAGCAGGTGTGCCGAACATCGCGAATCGCAGCCTCCTGAGCGGCGACCAGCGGCGGCAGCTCGATTTCATCCAGCGGCTCAATGGCGGCCTGCTCGCGAAGCAGCCGCATCAGCCGGAAATCGAGGGCGTCATCGAGTCTTTCGAACTCGCGCACCGCATGCAGACCTCGGTGCCGGGCGTGCTCGATACTTCGGATGAACCCGAGTCCGTGCGGCGTCTCTACGGCATCGGCGATCGCGGCGCCGATCACTTCGGTTCGCAGTGCCTGCTCGCGCGGCGGCTCGCGGAGAAGGGCGTGCGTTTCATCCAGCTCACGAGCAATGGCTGGGATCATCACAGCGGCCTGCGCAAAGGCCTGACCGAGCGCGCTGAGTCCATCGATCAACCGATTGCCGGACTGCTCACCGATCTCAAGCAGCGCGGCATGCTCGACGACACGCTGGTGGTGTGGGGCGGCGAATTTGGCCGCGGGCCACACGACGACAAGGGCAACGGCGACGGACGCGGTCACCACGGGCGCGGTTACACGATGTGGATGGCCGGCGGCGGAACGAAGGGCGGCCTCCGCTACGGTGCGACGGACGAGATCGGCGACGAGGCGGTGGAAGGAAAGATGGACATCCAGGACCTGCACGCGACGATCCTGCATCTGCTCGGGCTCGACCACGAGGCGCTCACTTACAACTACGCGGGTCGCGATTTCCGGCTCACGAATGTGAGCGGGAAGGTGGCGAAGGCCATCCTCGCGTAACGCGCGACACTCTGTTCCCCCTCACACTCATGAAGTCTGTCCTCCCCAGCCGTTCGGTTCGTATCGCCACATTCCTTTGCCTCGCGTTGCTGGCTAGTTCGCCGGTCTTCGCGGCGGAGAAGCTGACGCGCGATCAGGCAGTCGCGGCGATGAAGAAAGCGGCGACCTTCTACCGCACCAAAGCCGCGTCACACGGCGGCTACGTCTATTACTACGCGCCGGATTTTTCCTGGCGGCTCGGCGAAGGCAAAGCGACGAAGGATCAAATCTTTGTGCAACCGCCGGGGACGCCGACGGTCGGCCTCGCGTATCTCAAGGCGTTTGAGGCGACGGGCGACACCTTCTATCTCGACGCTGCGCGCGAAGCGGCGGAAGCGCTGGTCTATGGACAGCTCGCATCGGGCGGATGGATGCAAACGATCGACTTTGCGCCGAAGGGCGGACGGGTCGGCAAGTATCGCAACGGTAAGGGGGGCGACTGGAATGCTTCGACCTTCGACGACGGCATCTCGCCGAGTGCGCTGTGCTTGATCATGCACACGGACCGCGCGTTGACGTTCAAACATCGCGAGATTCACGAGTGTTCGGAGAGCGGGCGCGCGGCGATGCTCGCGGCGCAGTTTGCCCACGGCGCGTTCCCGCAGGTGTGGACCGGGCCGATCGCCGCAGTGCAGCAGGTAAAGGCGCAATATCCCGACTACGACTGGCATATCGAGAACCATCTCAAGAACTATTGGGACATGCCCACGCTCAATGACGACGTGGCCTCCTTCGAAGCGCAGGCGCTCGCCGATGCGTGGGACATTTACAAAGACGAACGCTGCCGCGCGGCACTCGCGAAGCTCGGCGATTTCC
Organism: Chthoniobacteraceae bacterium; assembly: GCA_049690035.1. Taxonomy (GTDB): domain Bacteria; phylum Verrucomicrobiota; class Verrucomicrobiia; order Chthoniobacterales; family Chthoniobacteraceae; genus Chthoniobacter. Next base: position 21,197 of record JBAVML010000267.1, on the reverse strand, counting down.
TGATTCTCGCGCAGATGCCCGAGCCGCAGCCCGCGTGGGCACAGCAGTACGATACGCAGATGCGTCCGATCTGGGCGCGGAAGTTTGAGCCACCGGCGATCGCGGGGCGAGAATCGCTGGGCGTTATCGAGACTTTGATCTTCATCCACAGCCGGACCGGCGATGCGAAATATCTCGAGCCGATCCCGCGCGCCCTCGCCTACCTCAAACGCTCGCTCCTGCCCGATGGCCGCCTGGCGCGCTACTACGAGCTGAAGACCAACAAGCCGCTCTACATGACGCGCGACTACAAGCTGACCTTCGACGACGCCGACCTGCCCGAGCACTACGGCTGGAAGTGGGAGCCGAAGCTGGATGCCCTCGAAGCTGCGTTCGCCGCGGCGAAATCACGCGCGCCCGCACCGAAGCCGACGAGCGGCGATTCGCCCGAACAAATCCTGCGCGAACTCGATCCCGAGGGCCGCTGGGTGAGCACCTTCGTGAATCAACGCCTGGTCGGGAATCCGAAGTTCAAAGCCGGCGAGCAATTCATCGCCAGCGAAGTCTTCAGCCGGAATCTCGAGGCGCTGAGCGAGCTCGTCGCGCAGCCTCGTTAGAACTTCACCGTGAGCTGACCGGCGAGCGTGTGGCTGTAATCGCGCGGGGCGTTCTCCTCGCTGGCGATGCTGTATTGCACCTTGAGCTGCGTGTGCGGCGAGAAGCGGTAGATGAGCGCGGCGTCGAGGCGGCGGAGATCGTTGCCCCACGGTTGGCGGCCTGTTTCGGTTCCGATCGAATCGTAGAGTTGATGATTCCAGCGCAGCGCCGCGGCGAGCTGAGTGGTGACTTTGTATTTTGCCTCGATGTAGTAGGCGAAGGTATCAGCGTCACCGACGTTCGGAATCGTGAAGCGGGTTTCGAAGAATTCCGCCCACAGTTGGAAGTGATGCCACGCAAAGCCGATGTCCTGCGCGAGCACGAGTTCGCGGAAGGCGCCGAGGCTGCGCCCCTTTGGCACGAAGGGTTTGGCGTCGGGATACAAATAGGTGCCGCTACTCGCCGAGACACCGAGATTCCACATCTGGTTTGGTCGGAAGCCGAGCCGGCCGCTGAACGTGGGATTTTCGAAGCCGATCTCCGTCACGTCCCATGATTCCGGTCGAGAGGAAAGCGAGGCGTTCTTCATTTCCGCGGCGTAGTCGAAGACCCCGAGGCGGCCGGCGACGGATACGCCGCTGGTGTAGCTCGGTCCCCAGACGATCGGAAGGCGGAGATGCTTATCCGCATAGACATCCCCCGTGTTGCGGCCGACGTGGCCCCAGAAGCGCAGCGTGTCACCGCTATCCGCGGGCGCGCTATCCCAGATGCCCGTGAGGTTTTCGTAGGGCAGCGGCGCGGTGACGAAGGGATTATCCCACGACAGATGGCGCTCGACCCAGTTGCCGATGACGGTGCCGAACTTGCCGATCTGCAGGCTGAATCTCCCGTCCTCCCACGGCGTCACGCGGACGGCGTATTCGTCGAGCCGCACGTCGGCGTCGGCGTCGTGCGGATCGAAGCCGCGGTCCACGCGCGCCTGAACGAAGGCATAGACATTCGGGCCGAGCTGCGCATCGAGGAACGTGGTGAAGCGCGGATTGAACAGCGCGCGGTCGGGCGTGAAGATCAATCCGGGCGGAGGCTGCTGAAGGTAGTAGCCTTCGAGATCGAGCATCCCGCTCAGCTTCGCGCGCACGTTTCCGCCGAAGGCGCTGAACGAAAGCGCGTCGCCGACGTGATCGAGCCAATCGTCAAACGCCCAAGCGGCGGTGGCGCTGGAGAAAAGGAGGACAGCGAAGAGGAGGCGTCGAGTCTTCATGCGGCTTGCATGGCGGTGGCGATGGCTTCGCGAAGGGCGGGAATGCGGATGGGTTTGCTCGCGAGCACGTTGATGCAGGGGAAGTCTTCCTTGTCGTGGAAATGGCCGAAGCCGGTCAGGAGGATGATGGGCATTCCGGGGGCGACGCGTTTTATCGCAACGGCCATTTGGTCACCACTCATTCCGGGCATCGCCTTGTCGGTCACGATGAGGTCGAACTTCTCACCGCCGAAGCGGCGAAGCCCTTCCGCGCCATCCTGGGCAAGAACAACATCGTGTCCATCGGCCGCCAGCACGGCTGCGAGAGTGTCGCGCACGGGCGCCTCGTCATCGACGACGAGCACGCGCAACGGCCGCTGGATCGCCGTCGCCGTGGCGCTCGATTGGCGAATGGTTCCCGCCTCCTGGAGCGGCAGCTTGATGATGAAGGTCGTCCCCTTCCCGACTTCGCTCTGGAGGTCAAGCGAACCGCTGTGACGCTGCACGATGCCGAAGACCATCGAGAGGCCGAGCCCGGTCCCGCGTTCGCCTTTGGTGGAATAGAACGGTTCGAGGCAACGACGGCGCGTTTCCTCTGTCATTCCCGTTCCGGTGTCGGCCACTTCAATGATCGCAAAGTCGCCTTCGCGATGGGTGCGAAGCGTGATCTTGCCGCCCTCGGGCATGGCGTCCACGGCGTTGAAGATCAGGTTGGTGAAGGCCTCGCGCAGCGCCGACTCTTCACCCGATACTGCTGGCACCGGCTCGAGCTCGAGCGCGATCTCGATCGTCGCACCGCTGGCCTGCGCCTGGTCCTTCCACTTGGGCTTGGTGAGCGTGATGGACTGCTCGACGAGCCGCTTGAGATTCACGGGGGCAAACTCGTAGTGATTCTTGTCGGGCCGATAAAATTCGCGCAGCCGGCTGACGACGCTCGCCGCGTCCTTCGCGGCGGTCTGGATGGTTTCCAGATATTTCGTCGCCTTGTCGTGATCGGCGAGAATCGCCGGCGAAATGAGCAGTAGGTCGGAGAAGCCCAGGATTGGCACGAGCGCGTTATTGAAGTCGTGCGCAATGCCGCTCGCCATCTGGCCGAGCGCGCGCAGCCGCTCCTGTTGGATGACCTGTTGTTGCGTGGACTTCAGGTTCGAGAGCGCGGATTGGAGTTCCGCGTTCAGCGCGAGGAGTTCGTCGGCGGCGCGTTTGCGCTCGGTGATGTCCTGGACCGTGCCTTCGTAGTAAAGCAGCTCGCTCGTCTCCGAGTTCCGCACCTGGCGCGCATTTTCCGAAATCCAAATGATGCGCCCATCGTGGCGTCTCACCTCCGACTCAAAGTCGCGCACCGCACCCTCGGTGCGCATCAGCACCACGAATTCCTGCCGGCGGCCCGGCTCGACGTAGAGCTGCCGGCCGACATCCTTGAGATCGCGCATCAACGCCTCCGGCGTGTCGTACCCGTACATCCGGGCCAGCGCCGGGTTGGCGCTAAGGTAGCGGCCGCTCGGCGTGGTGATGAAGATGCCCTCGACGGCATTTTCGAAAATGCTCCGGTATTTCTCCTCGCTGAGCGCCATCGCCGCCTCGGCCAGTTCGCGCTGCATGTAATTCTCCGCCGAGTTCTCCACCAGTCGCTCGATCGGCGCGGCGAGCCGCCCGGAGATGATGCCCGTCGCAGCCAATCCGGCGAAGAAAAGCAGTGCTCCCGCACCGACGATCTGCCAGCGCAGCGTGCGCTGCCGCGCGATCGACTCGGCGAGCGGGAAAAGGCAGACCTGATAAGCAGCGGGAAATTCCGACTTCGGATTCAGCAGCCGCGCGAAGAGCAGGTGCGGCGCGCCATCGACATTCACCGCGAGGCTGCGATTCGGCCCATCGGGAGTGCTCATGATTTGCGCCACCACACCCGTGAGCCCAGTGAGGTCGTTGACCGAATCCACGTAAAGCCGCCGCTTCAACCACACGCCGCTTTTCATCCCTCCATTCTCGCGATCAGTCCGGGAAGCGAGTGGCTTGAATCCGAGCACGAGCGAACCGATCGCCTCGCCGCTATCCGTGGTAATGATCGGCGTCGCGATCACCTCGTGAATGACTTCCCTTCCACCACGAGTCGGCCACAGCACGTAACCGAGCTGCTGCCGGTCGCTGGCCCCCACGAGCGCGAGGCCGGCCTCCGATGGTGCCGAAGTCGCGCCCTCTTCCTCAGGCTGGGGAATGACGGCGCCCTTCACGTCGAGGAAGCGGAAGAATTGCGCGCGCAGTGCCTGCTCATCCGGCGCGCCGGATTCATCGGGGTCTTCCTCAATCACGTCGCGCAGTTCGATCAGCGCATTGCGGTACAAATCCTCGCGATCGTCTTCCTCGAGCGCCGCGCGGATGCGCACGGACTTGGCCAGCCGCCGGCAGCGGGTGGCGATCGCGGCGAGCCGCGCCTCCTGGGCGCCAAGGAGAAATCCAAGGCGGCTCTGGAATTCGTGCTGGAGATCGCTCGCAGCGTTCGCCTCCGCGTTGCGCTGCGCGAAATAGAGCGCCGCCACGGTAATCGCGGCGACCACGAACATCATCGCCACCGTGATCCTCGCGCGAAAGCGAGCGGCATCTGCGCCGGGCGAACTCATTACGGGAAATCGACGTGCAAAGTGGCGCCGTTTTTCAACTCCACCGGCTGCTCCTTCGTGGTCTTGCTGTTGACCCACGCCTTGAGAGTATAGCGCCCCGCCGGCAGGCCGGTGAGCCGGTAGTGGCCCTGCACATCGCTGCGCGTGAAGTGCGACGTATCGAGGACGAGGATAATGCCCCGCATGTGTTCGTGAATGTCGCAGTGCAAGACGACGAGGCCCGCCCGGTCGAAGAGCTGCGAAGGGATCGGCCGCTCGTCCGAGCGGTAGCGACCGAGGTCGAAGCGCTTCGGACCCGAGTAGGAAAAGATGTTGTGATAGGTGTCGTCGAGATTCGGAAACTCGACCGTGGTGCCGGTCTGGATCGGGAGCAGCGGCGTGACGAAGGCGATATCCTTCTGCTGCATTTGCACCCGGCCAGGCGCGGGTGGGTGCGGCGCGACCCCTTCGAGATAGACGACGGCGACCGCGGGATCCGTGGCGATCAGCCCGGCTTTGCTGACGACTTGATAGCGTTTGTTCGCAACCGCCGACGCCTCGGATTTCGGCAGCGCCACGATGCCCTCGACCGTCGCCTGGGCATGCAACGCAGCCGCCATGCACAGGTACATGCAGGCGGATGAAATTCGTTGGTGGGGTTTCATCGCAGCTTTGCTATTAGCAGCACCTATGCCCGCCGCTCACGGCAAATCGCAGCCGAATTTTGCAGGATGCGATGGCCGAAGGGCGCACGAAGGGCCGTCGTCCTAATTTCGCTTCGCCATCCCGGTTGAAGGTGGCTACACGCATCGCTCCGCATCCCGCCACTACCTTCATGAAGCTCCATCTCTCCGTTCTCGTCGCCGCGCTTTTGCCCATCGCCCTTTGCGCGGAGGACAAAGCGAAGAAGTGGGACGAGATGGATTACGGGCGCTTCCTCTCCGCGACCTACGTGAATCCGCAGGGCCAGACCACGCTCAATGGCAAAGGGTGCGCATCGAACAAGGGCATCGCCGTGAAGCTCGGAGCCGAAGAGGGCGCGCTGCTCTTCGATACCGAGACGGTGCGCATGGCCGGCGGATGGACGGGCGGATGGGTGAAACGCCAGGGCGTCGTGTTCGATGGAAAGCACGGCCCGAACCCCGGCCCAGCGGAGCATGCCAGCGTCTATTTTCAAACCAACCCCGGTCCCGGCTGGAGCAAGGGCGGAAGCTTCGCCGATCCGCGCAAGATGCCGGTCGGACCGGGTGCGGCAACCGTGCCGTTCGGGCCGATCCCCAAGGGTCTGGCGAAGTATCGCGGCCTCTATCTCAGCGGCGATGATGTGGTCTTTTCTTACTCCGTGGGGGACGCGCTGATACTCGAGCATCCGGCGATGGAAAAGTCGGGCGACGCAATGTTGCTCACGCGCACTTTCAACATCGTCAAGGCCGGCGCGGGATCGAGCGTGAAGGTGGCGGACGCGCCCGAGGGCAGCGAGGTGATCGTCAACGAAGGACGCGCGGTGATCGACGACACCACGAAGCCCGACGCGATGACCGTCGTCGGCGTGATCGGCGGTCCCGAGGGCGCGCTGCTCTCCGCGGCGAAAGGAGTCCTCTCGTTCAAGCTGGTGAAGCTCGAGGCAGGCGCTTCCTTCAAGATCGTCTATGCGCACGGCCCGAGTGCCGACGCGGCGAAACTCGGCGACGCGGTGCAGAATGCGAGCAAGCCCGCGAATCTCGAAGCATTCACGAAAGGCGGCCCGGCGCATTGGAAGGAAACGGTGACCACGAAAGGCGAACTCGCCAACGACGACAGCGCCGCTTACGTGCTCGACACGATCGGCGTGCCGCTGGAGAACCCGTATCACTCTTGGATGCGCATCGGCGGCCTGGATTTCCTTAAGGACGGACGCGCCGCGGTCTGCACGTGGAGCGGCGATGTTTGGGTCGTCTCGGGCATCGACAAGGAACTGCAAAACGTAAGTTGGAAACGATACGCGACGGGGCTTTTCCATGCGCTCGGACTGAAGATCGTCGATGAGCAAATCTACGTCCTCGGCCGCGACCAGATCACGCGTTTCAAGGACCTGAACGGCGACGGAGAGGCCGACTACTACGAGAACTTCAACAACGACGTGCAGGTCACGCCCGGCTTCCACGAGTTTGCGTTCGACCTGCAGACCGATCCGCAGGGCAACTTCTACTTTTCCAAGGGCGGCCCGGTGAATCCCGGCGGCCGCGGCTGGGGACCGCTCAGCGAGCACAACGGCGGCATCTTCAAAGTCTCTAAGGACGGGTCGAAGTTCGAAGTCTTCGCCACCGGAGTGCGCGCGCCGAACGGCATCGGCGTGGGTCCGAATGGCGAAGTCACCACCGGCGACAACCAAGGCACGTGGGTGCCGACTGACTACATTCATCTCGCGAAGCAGGGCGAATTCATCGAGGTGCCCGACCTCGCGCATCGCGGCGACACGCCTCCGGAAAAATACAGCCCACACCTCTGCTGGATCCCCTACAACATGGACAACTCGAACGGCTCGCAGGTGTGGGTGACAAGCGACCAGTGGGGACCGCTCAAGGGTAATTTGCTCTACCTCAGCTACGGCAAATGCACGCTCTTCAACGTGCTCCAGGAGCGCGTCGATGGCGTCCCGCAGGGCGGTGTGGTGCAGTTCCCGTTCAAGTTCGACACCGGCTCGATGCGCGCGCGCTTCAGCCCCACGGACGGGCAGCTCTACGTCACCGGCCTCAAAGGCTGGCAGACCTCCGGCGCCAAGGACGCTGCGCTCCAGCGCGTGCGCTTCACCGGCAAGCCGGCGTATCTGCCGAATGAATTGCACGTCACCGACAAAGGCATCCACATCACCTTCACGAATCCCGTTGATACCGGCACGGCGAGCGACGCAGGCAACTACTCCATCGAGCGCTGGAACTATCGCTGGACCAAGGAATACGGCTCCGCGGAATACAAGGTGAGCAGCCCCGACCAGAAGGGCCACGACCCCGTGGAGATCAAGTCGGTGACCGTGTCGCCCGATCGCAAGAGCATCTTCCTCGAAGTGCCCGGCCTCGAACCCGTGATGCAGCAGAAGATCACCATGAACATCAAGGCCGAGGACGGCACCGCGATGCCAAAGGAGATCGCGCACACCATCAACGTCGTTCCGCCGGAGGCCAAGCCGGGCGTGACTTACTCGTCGAAACGCTGACCCGGCCGCTCGACAAAGCGCGTGAGCGCCGGTATCGGACCACCATGAACATCCCACTTACTGCCGAGATTCATCGGGAGGGCGAATGGTTTGTCGCTTTCTGCCCGGAAGTGCCCGAAGCCAACGGTCAGGGGCGGACGCAGGAGGAGTGCATGCAGAGCCTCCGGGAGGCGGTGTTACTGCTCATGGAGGATCGGCGCGAAGACGCACGGCTGAAGAAATCCGGTGAGGCTCAGCTCCTCGAGCTAGTGTGAAACGACGCGAGTTGTTGCGGCACTTGGAAACTCACGGGTGCCCGCTCAAGCGTGAGGGCGGTTCACATTCGATCTACTGGAACCCGACGACGGGCCGCCGCGAACCGGTCCCCCGTCACACCGAGATTCCGGACCTTCTTGCGCGCAAAATCTGCCGCGCTCTCGGTATCCCGGATCCGCTCTGAACGACTCACCCATGAATCTCACTCTCGCGTTTCTCGCCGCGCTTACGACCACCGCCTTCGCCGCTGTGCAGGCACCACCGCTTCCCGACGCTCCGCCGTCCGCGAAGCCCGGCCTGACGCTCACCTTCACTGCACCCGACGGGAAGACGGACACCCGCGGCGCGCGCCTCGTCGCGCTCTTCGTGCCGGGCGATCAGTCCCCCACCCCGTTCCTGAGCATGGGTGCTTTCACGGCAAAATGGGAGGGCTCGATCGACTCGCCGTTGCGCGCGGAATACGCCTTCAGCGCAGAGTCATCGGGCGGCTTCCGGCTCACAATCAACGGCGCACCGGTGGCCGATGGCGCGAGTGTGAGACTCAACAAGGGCGCGAACCCGATCGTCGCCGAACTGCCGCGCGCCGCCAGCGGCGACACCTTTGTGCGGCTGAAATGGTCGGCGCGCGATTTCCCGATCGAGCCGGTGCCGCCCACGGTCTTCACGCACGACGTCAATGCGAAGGAATTGCGCGCGGGCGAGCGGCTCCGCGAAGGACGGCTGCTCTTCGCGCAATCGCGCTGCACGGCGTGTCACGACGGTGCCGCGCTGTTGCCGCCGAAGGGCGAAGGCCTGCCGGAGCTCGCCCAGGACGCGCCGGTCTTTGATCAGCTCGGCGCGAAATATCGCGAGCCCTGGCTCGCCCACTGGATCAGCGATCCGCATAGCATCCGCCCGCATGCGCTGATGCCGAAAATCTTCAACGCGAAGCCCGGCGAAGTCGCCCAATCCGCCGCCGATCTCGCCGCCTATTTCGCCACGCTCGGTGTCCCCGCGGCAGGCAAGCCGATCGACGAATCACTTGCCCCCGAGGGCGGCGCGCTCTTCGCCAATCTCGGCTGTATCGCCTGCCATCCGCGGCCCGATGCGGATGGCCCCGACGAGCGCGACCGCGTGCCGCTCTCGCACGTGAAAGCCAAATGGCAGGTGCCCGAACTCACCGCGTGGCTCAAGGACCCCGCGAAGAACTACCAGTGGAACCGCATGCCGCACTTCCGCCTCAGCGACGACGACGCGGCACGGCTCACTGCCTACCTCATCACCACGGCGAACCGCGAATTTCCCGACGGACCCAAGGGCGACGCAGCCAAAGGCGGCGCGCTGCTCGCCACGTCCGGCTGTCTGAATTGCCACGCCGGCCTGCCGCCGACGACCGCGCCCACCCTCGACGCCACGCTGGCCAAAGGCTGGACTACCGGCTGCGTCGCCGCCGATGCGAGCGCGCGCGGCAAAGCGCCCGATTTCGCCTTCACTCCCGCTCAACGCGACGCACTCACCGCTTTCGCGAGCAGCGGCTTCGCTGCGCTGAAGCAGGATGCGCCCGCCGAATTCGCCGAGCGGCAGATCAAGAACCTGCGCTGCACCGCGTGCCACAGTCGCGACGCGGAGCAGAGCGTGTGGTCGCAGCTCGAAGACGAGACCGCGCCTCTGCAGGCCGCTGCACCTCTGGAGGAAGGCGAAGGCAAACCGATCTTCACCACTGCCCTCCCCCCGCTCACCTGGCTCGGCGAAAAGCTGCGCCCGGAATGGATGGCCAGCTTCGTTGCCGGGCACGGCGGCGAAAAGCCCCGCCCTTGGATCGTCGCGCGCATGCCCGGCTTCACCTCGATCGCCGAACCGCTCGCGCGCGGCATCGCTTTTCAACACGGCTACCCGCTCGCGGAACCTGCATTGAAAGTGGATCCGGAACTTGCCAAGGCCGGTGAAACCTTGCTCGGCGAAAATGGCGGCTTCAACTGCACCACCTGCCACGGCGTCGGCGCCAAACCCGGCACCGCCGTCTTCGAAGCGCCGGGCATCAACCTCGCGCTGACCCGCGAACGCCTGCGCCACGACTACTACCTCCGCTGGGTGCTCTTTCCCCAACGCATCGACCCGGAAACAAAGATGTCCCGCTTCGCCGATGACGATGGCAAGACGCCGCTCACCGATTTCTTCGACGGGAAAGCGAGCGCGCAGTTCGAGGCGATCTGGCACTATCTCCAAAGCCTGAAAAAGTAGGGCGCTTGATTCCTCCCGAACTCATCGAGACGCCGCGGCTCATCCTGCGCAAACCGATTGCGCCCGACGACGCGCCGCGCATCTACGCCTCCTACGCACACGACGCCGAGGTCACGCGCTATCTCACCTGGCGTCCGCACCGCGACACCGATGAGTCGCACCGCATCCTGCGCACTCGTCTCGCGTGGTGGGACGAAGGTCGTGAATTCTCCTGGCTCATCACCTCGCGCACCGATGGCGCGGTGATGGGCATGATCTCGGCGAGCGACGACGACTGTCCTTCGCGCTACACCTTCGGCTACGTGCTCGCGCGCCAGTTCTGGGGACTCGGATACATGACCGAGGCCGCGCGCGCGGTGCTCGATGAACTCTTCGCCACGCCGACGGTCGCGCGCGTGTGGGCGGTCGCGGATTGCGAAAATCTCGCGTCGATGCGCGTCCTCGAAAAAGCCGGCATGCAGCGCGAAGGGCTGCTGCGCAAATGGTCCGTGCACCCGGCGCTCAGCCCCGAGCCGCGCGACTGCTGGTGCTATGCCCGGGTGCGCTGAAGGCAAGGACCGCCGGCGATCACAGCACCTCTCAGCGCGCTCTTGATGTTTTCGCTTGTCGTGGGGCAGGAATTCCGATAACCGCAAATTCAGGCGGGCGGTTCGCGGTAGGTCGAGCCGGCGCCGAGTAGGTATCAACTCAAACACGAAAGGAACCCTTCGTATGCCCATCGACTACACCGTCGTCAGCAATCCCCTCACCACGCCCCCGAGCTTCAGCCCGCGCGTGGTCACCCGCAGCACTGTCACGCTCGAAGATCGCGCCCCGCGCATCGCCGAGCGCACTTCGCAATCACCCGAAGCCGTCCGCGCCGTCTTCGACGCCATCGTCGAGGAAATCCTCGCCGAACTCCTCGACGGCAACGCCGTCCTCTGGAGCGACGCCTTCCAAATCACCCCCACCCTCTCGGGCAAAATCGACAGCCCCACCGGCGACCTCCCCGCGGATAGCACCGCCGGCCTCTCGCTGCGCGCGCTCGGCGGCCTCCTCCAGCGCTTCAAGGATGGCGCGCAATTCACCCGCGTCTCCGCCGACAGCACCGCGCCCGAGATCCTCGAAGTCACCGCCACCAACGCCGATCTCCAGGCCCTGCGCGAGCGCGACATCGTCGTGCTGAAAGGCAACCGCCTCAGCTTCGACCCCGCCGTGCCTGACGAAGGCGTCTTCTTCGTCCCCTCCGGCGGCGGCGCGGCCGTCCGCGCCACCGTCTATCTCGATGCCGGGGGCAAAACAACGCGCTTCCAAGTGCCCGCCGGTCTCACCGCCGGCACCAGCTACACCCTGCGCCTCGACGCCCGCCGCCCCGGCGGCAAGCTCATCCGCAGCGGCACCTGGGCCACCCCGGTCAAAGCGGGCTAAAACCACCCGCGAAATCCCCTCCAAGGCGCATGAAGCCCTTCATGCGCCTTGGAGGAAGGGCTTCACGTGCGTTACATGAAGATCGTCACCCGCACCACACGGAGACCTTCATCTGCGTTGGACGAATGCTTTTCCTCCGAAAAGCCGAAAAAGCGTGAGCCACGGGCCGGAAGGCCACACGCTCTCCTTGCATGACCTCAGCGGATTACGACCAGGCAGGCCTTTTGGCCACTAGCTCGCTCGCGATCCATCCGATCGCCCCATGACCGTCGAGCAAGCATACGAGCGAATTGAAGAAGCCTGTCAGACCGGGGCGACGGAGTTGGAGATCGTGAAGGTGACCTACCCGATCGATCTCTCGCCGCTTCGCTCTCTCCTCACCCTGCACAAGCTGCGCATCCATTGGTGCTGGGAGGTGAGCGATCTCTCTCCGCTCAAGGAGCTTCGTTCTCTGGAGTCCCTCGACCTGTCTAATTGCGGCAAGGTGAGCGATCTCTCGCCACTTCAAGGCCTTCATGGGCTGAAGTCCCTCAACCTGTCCGGGTGTCGGCAAGTCAGCGACCTCTCCCCGCTCAAGGATCTCTCCGCCTTGCAGTCGCTCAACCTGTGGGGTTGCGGGCAAGTCAGAGACCTCTCCCCGCTCAAGGACCTCTCCGCCTTGCAGTCGCTCAACCTGTCATGGTGCGGGCAAGTCAGCGACCTCTTCCCGCTCAAGGACCTCTCCGCCTTGCGATCACTCGACCTGTCCGGGTGTGGGGAAGTCAGCGACCTCTCCCCGCTCAAGGACCTCTCCGCCTTGCAGTCGCTCGACCTATCTTCGTGCGGGCAAGTCAGCGACCTCTCCCCGCTCAAGGACCTCTCCGCCTTGCAGTCATTCCACCTGTACGGGTGCAAGCAAGTCCGCGACCTCTCCCCACTCAAGGACCTCTCCGCCTTGCAGTTCCTAGACCTGCGGGGGTGCGGGCAATCGAACGTGGCCGAGTGGATCATCTCACATCCGGCGCTACAGACACTCGTGGCGGATTGCTTCACTGACGTGCCGGCCGAGGTGCTCTCCGCCGAATACGATGACAATTGCCTCCCCCGCCTGCGGGCGTGGTGGCACGACCGGGAGGGTGAAGCCGTCGCGGAGCCGGAGGTGAAGGTCTTCCTGCTGGGGAATGGTTCGGCGGGGAAGACGCAGCTTTGTCGCTTCCTGCAGGACGAATCTTTTCAAGCCGCGTGGAACAGCACCCACGGGGTCCAGCTCGTGCATCTACCGTGCGAGCAACCGCCGGTGCGGGCCGGGGCGCACCTGAATGTGTGGGACTTTGGCGGGCAGGATATTTACCACGGCACGCACGCGCTCTTCCTCAAGAGCCGGGCGATCTTCCTCATCCTCTGGACGCCGGAACTGGAGGCCGCCGCGCTGGTCTGGCAGCCCGCTGCCGATCGCGACACCGCGCGGGACAACGAAGACCGCCTACGCCCGCTGGCTTACTGGCTGCAATACGTGCGCGAGCTGGCGGGCGAAGAGAGCCCGGTGCTGCTCATCCAGAGCAAGTGCGAGGATCGCACCCTCGTGCAGCCGCCGGATGCCGCGCTGGCCGGGATGCTGCCGGTGCTGCCTCCGCTGAGCTTCAGCGCCCGCACGCGCTACGGCGGGGAGACGCTGCTCGGCGCGCTCCGCGATGCGGTGGCGGAACTGCATCGCGCGCATCCGCCGCACACCTATGGCCGCGGCTGGGTGACGGTGCGGGAGCGCTGCCATGCCCTGCGAGCCGCGGGCACGCGCACGCTGGAACGCGCGGGGTTTGACGCGCTGTGCGCGGAGACCGGCGGGGTGAGCGACGCGGGCGCGCTGCTGGAGGTGCTGCACCGTTCGGGCGTGGTCTTCCATCGGGACGACGTGTTCGGCGGGCAGGTCATCGTGGATCAGAGCTGGGCGCTGGAGGCCATCTACACCGTCTTTCACCGCGAGCAGTGCGTACCGCACCTGCGCGGCGATGGCACCTTCACCCGGCGCGAACTGGACCGCCTCGCGTGGGGCGAAGGACGCCGCCTCCGCGGAGAAGAGCCCTTCACCGCAGCCGAGCAGGAGCTCTTCCTCTCGATGATGGAGAGCTGCGGCATTTGCTTTGCGTGGAAGGAGAATGCGCAGGGCGAGCAGGTCTATCTCGCGCCCGAGCTGCTGCCTTCCCGCGAGGGAGTGCGCGAGCAGCTCGTCGGCCGGCTGCGGGACAGCGACCTGCCGAGACGACAGTTTCTCTTCAATTATCGCTTTCTCCATGAAGGGGTCGTGCGGAGCCTGCTCAGCGCGGTGGGGCGACATGCGCAGGATGCTGCGGTCTATTGGCGCAATGGGCTCTGGCTCTATGAAGCAAAGAGCCGGGCCTATGCGGTGCTCGAAGCCCGCGAGAACCCAGAGGCAGGCGCCGGCGCGGGGGGGGTGGATCTCGCGGTCTATGGGGATCAATCGGACGAGCTGTTCTTTCTCCTGGTGGACGTGCTGATGCACATTGAGGCGCTGCCGACGGAATCCGTGGAGGGGCCGCTGATGCGCGCCCGCCAGCGAGGCGAATTTTCACCCGGGGCCGGGCCGGCGCCCACCCCAGCGCTCGCACTCGAGTCGGCCGACTTCGCGTCCCCCGCGCCCGCCCCCCGGGGAGCACCCGCCATCTTCACCTCCTACGCCTGGGGCGACGAGTCGCCCACAGGCCGGCAGCGCGCCGCCGTGGTGGAACGCCTCTGCGCGCGGCTGGAAGCGGAGGGCTTCAAAGTGAGGCGCGACCAGCGCGTGATGCGCACGGGCGATTCGATCACGGGCTTCATGAACCAATTCGGCACGGCGGACCGCGTGGTGGCGATCCTCAGCGACAAATATCTGAAGTCCACCTACTGCATGGCCGAGCTGCACAGTCTGTGGCAGAACTCGCTGCATGATGTGCCTCTCTTCCAAAAGCGAGTGCGCCCGCTGGTGCTGGCCGACGCGAAGATCGACGACACGCTCGACCGCCTCGCCCGTGCGAAGCATTGGAAGGAAAAGCACGCGGGCCTGGAGCAGGCGCACGCCGAGCTGGGCGAGAGCTTCGGCGAAGCGGATTACCGGGAGCAGCGGTTGATCGGGAGCTTCTCGCGCGAAGTGTCGGACATGCTGCGCTGGCTGCACGACGAGCTGATGCCGCGGCGCTTCGAGGAGGATGGAGATTTCGACGAGCTGATCGCGCTGCTGCGGGATTGATCACGGCCCGTCGCGGAAGCGGCTGCGCGAAATCATCGCAACGGATGCTTGCGGTAACACGGCGATAACACACGGGGCGGAGTCTCGGAGGTGTCGGTCCCGCAATTCCGCGGGGCGGACGCTTAACTCCCAAATTGCAGCACTACCTCCTATGAAAAGACTGAACCCTCACGCGGCCTTCACGCTCATCGAGCTCCTGGTCGTGATCTCCATCATCGCCCTCCTCGCCGGCATCGCCGCGCCGGTCTATTCCAGCGTGCTCTTGCAGGGCAAAATGACCGCCGCCATGAACAAGGCGAAGCAGATCGGCATCGCGCTCCAGGTCTATGCGAACGACAACGGCGGCGCGTATCCGGCGGGCAAGAATCAGTATGACGAAACGATCAACACCGCGAACGACGCCTTCCGCAGCCTCATTCCCGCCTACGTGGACACGGAGAGCATCTTCACGGTACCCGGCTCGAAAGTGGGACCGACCGCGGACAATCGCATCAGCACTCCGGCGCAAATCCTCGAAAGGGGAGAGAACCACTGGGCCTACATGGCGGGCCTGAGTTCCACGTCAAAGTCGAGCGCGCCCCTCGTCGTGGACCACACGGACGGCTCCGGCAGTTATTCGGCGAAGGAGAGTACGGTCGG
The DNA here is from genome assembly GCA_049690035.1 of Chthoniobacteraceae bacterium. GTDB lineage: Bacteria > Verrucomicrobiota > Verrucomicrobiia > Chthoniobacterales > Chthoniobacteraceae > Chthoniobacter. The sequence continues at coordinate 5,853 of JBAVML010000267.1, read as the reverse complement.
CGGCACCTGGAAAGGAACCAAGGCCATCGTCGTCCACGTCGATGCGAGTGCGACGATCGATCGCCTCCTCGGGACGGGCGACAAACGCTATCTCCCCCGCTTCGATGAAAAGACGGCGAACGCGCTGAACCCGGATTACCTCGGCGACAGCGTGAAGCTCCTGGAACCGGCGCAGTGAGGGTGCCACGGTGATGAGTGATCGGTGAATGGTGATCCGGGTGCCCACGCGAGCCCGCTCCATTCACTGATCGCGGATCATCATTCACCGAGCACGCTGGCGCCGAGAACGCTCCGCGGTTATCCATTCATCCAGCACCATTCGCTCCCCATGGGCATTCACGAGATCAAACCCAAGCAGCTCCGCGCGCTGCTGCTCCTGCTCGTGCTCGTGCCGTTCATTCCGCTGGTGCTGATGCTGCGCTTCATGGTCGATGCGCTGGATAGCGCGCGCACGGTGGCGCTGGAGCGGACGAGCAGCGTGTATCAACAGGCGCTCTTCAATGCGCAGGGCTCGCTGGAAAAACATCTCGCCACGCGACCGAAGCCGCCGCGCGCAGAGGACGTGTTCGGCTTCTACCGCGATCTGTTTTCCGGCGAGATCGGCGTGTGGCTCGTGGACACGGCGGGCAAGCCGCTCACCCAGGAGCCGCGACCGGAGGGGCCGATGGTGGCGCAGACTTCGCTGAAGGCGGTCGGACGCCCCTGGCAGGTGCATCTTCATCTCGTCGATCAGAGCTCGGTGAATGATTCGGTGCGCGAACAGTTTCGCACCTACGCGTGGACGGCGGGGATCGTTGCCGTGGCCATCTGCATCATCGCGGCGGGCGCGGGCTTCGCCGTGAATCGCCAGCTCCGGCTGAACGAGCTGAAGAGCACGTCGGTCGCGACCGTCGCGCACGAATTGCGCACGCCACTCGCCTCGATGCGCATGCTGATCGATACGCTGCGCGAGGGCCGGTACACGAGCGAGCAGCAGGTGGCGGAATACCTCGATCTCATCGCCAGCGAGAACCTGCGCCTGAGCCGGCTGACGGACAACTTCCTCACCCTCTCGCGGCTGGAGCGCAATGAGCACGCGATCCATCTCGCGCCCACGCCGGCGCGGGAGGTCATCGAGCAGGCGGTGAATTCCATGCGCGCCAAACTGGAAACGCCGGGCTGCCATTTCACCTACGACGTTCCCGATGAACTCCCCGCCATCACCGCGGATCGCGACGCGCTCGCGCTGGTCATCGCCAACCTGCTCGACAACGCGGTGAAGTACACCGGCGACCAAAAGAAGATCGCGCTGCACGCGCGGGATGCCTCGGGCCGCGTCTTCATTTCGGTGACCGACAATGGGCTCGGACTCTCGCGGGCAGAGCGGAAGAATATCTTCCGCCAGTTCTATCAGGTGGATCAAAAGCTCTCGCGCTCGCGCGGCGGCTGCGGCCTCGGTCTCGCGCTCGTCCATCACATCGTCGAGGCGCACGGCGGGCGCGTGGACATCGAGAGCCAACTCGGCCGTGGCAGCACGTTCACCGTATCCATTCCCATCGCCGCCCAACCCGCTCTCGCTTGATGGAAACCATCCTCATCATCGAAGACGACCCGACGATGCTCCGCGGGTTGAAGGACAACTTCGAGTTCGAAGGCTATCGCGTGCAGACCGCGGTGGACGGCGATCTCGGGCTGAAGGCGGCGCTGAAGATTCAGCCCGACCTGATCATCCTCGACCTCATGCTGCCGAAGGTGAACGGCTACGAAATATGCCGCTTCCTGCGCGAGGAGAAGCTCGACATGCCGATCATCATGCTCACCGCGAAGGGTCAGGAATCCGACAAGGTGCTCGGTTTGAAACTCGGCGCCGACGACTACGTGACGAAGCCATTTTCGATCAAGGAACTGCTCGCCCGCGCCGAGGCCTTCCTTCGCCGTCGGCGCAAGAACACGGTCGCCGCGTTTGAATTTGGTGACTGCCGCCTCGACACCGACGCGCGTACCCTCGTCCGTGCTGGCGACGACGTGCCGCTCTCGCCCAAGGAGTTTGAGCTGCTCGCCTACTTCACCGCCCATGCGGGCCGCGCCCTCAGCCGCGACACGATCATGACCAACGTCTGGGGCTACGACGCGATGGTCACCCCGCGCAGCATCGATCGCTTCGTGAATGCCCTGCGCAACAAGATCGAACCCGATCCGACCGAGCCACGCTTCATCAAGACGGTGCGCGAATTCGGCTACAAGTTCGACCCCGCCTAGTCCAGGGAGGCTAGGAGCGAAAGTGGGCCTCGAGGAAATAGACGCTCTTGTCCAACTCGCGGGAAAGCTGGGTGAGAAGATCGGCAGTATCCGCGTCTCCGAGTTCGTCCGCATCGTCGATCGACTTGCGCACCGAATTGGCCACGGTGGCAAATCGCTGCGCCAGTTCCTTTGCGTATTCCATCGCGCCAGGGGCGAGGGAAAACTCCGCGAGTTCCGATGCTTTGGCCGCGCAACGCACCGTGCCGAGGGCAACACCGCCGAGCGTCACCGCCCGCTCCGCGATGATGTCGATCGGCTCCTCCAGCGGCTCCGCGAGGTCATCGAAGAGCTTATGCAATTGATAGAACTCCGGCCCGCGCACGTTCCAATGCGCTTGCTTGGTTTGCGAGTAGAGGTCGGAAACGTTGGCGAGTTGCTGGTTAAGAATTCCAACGAGTTTTTCGCGCGCTTCCGCGGGGATATCGATGGAAGTGCCATGCGGCAGCTTCGCTGAAGACGAGGGCGTTTTGGTGCTCATACTTAGCAATTCGTCGGGTCGGCTGTCGTCGGTTGCCTGCAAATCAGCGACACTCTGGCCCGAAGCACTCCTTTTCACGCATCCGCCACTGACCTACGATGCGCGCTCATGTTTCAGACTCGCCATCCCTTGCCGGGCACGCCTCCGGGCGTCCTTGAGCCCCTTCACCCTCCCGGCGCGACGCCGAAGAACCCGGAGATCAAAATCGTCGAATATAACGAAGGCGAATTGGTGGAACGCGAAGTCGCGTCCGTGGCCGATCTTCCGCGCTGCGACGGCCCGGGGCGCGCTTACTGGATCGAGATCAATGGCACCGGCAACGGTGAGATCCTGCGGGAGCTGGGCGAGAAATTTCATCTTCATCCTCTCGCGCTCGAGGATGTGCTGCACACACCGCAGCGGCCCAAGATGGAACCGTACGAGAATTACATCTTCATCATCGCGCAGATGCTCTACCGCCTGCCCGATGGCCGCATGTGCGGCGAGCAGGTGAGCATGTTCCTCGGCGAGAATCTGCTTATCACAATCCAGGAGGACCCCGAGTTCGATGTCTTCAATCCCGTCCGCGAGCGCATCCGCAGCGGCCGCGGCTACATTCGCAAGCTCGGACCCGACTACCTCGCCTACGCGCTCCTCGACTCGATCATCGATCACTGCTTTCCCATCCTCGAATCCGTCGGCGACGCGCTGGAGGAGCTGGAAGATCAAATCCTGGACCGCCCCAAGCCCACGATCGTTTCCACCATCCATGAATATCGCCGCACACTGCTGCAACTGCGGCGTTTCGTCTGGCCCGAGCGGGATGTCGTGAATGCGCTGCTGCACGACGAGAGCGGCATTGTTTCAAAACAGACGAAGATCTTTCTCCGCGATTGCTACGATCACACCATCCAGATCATGGATCTCGTGGAGAGCTATCGCGATGTGGCCAGCGGCCTGATGGAGCTCTATCTCTCCGCCGTCGGCATGCGCACCAATGAGATCATGCGCGTGCTCACCGTCATGTCGTCGATCTTCATCCCGCTGACCTTCGTCGTCGGCCTTTATGGAATGAACTTCGACTTCGCCGGGGGCCAAATGCCGTTTAACATGCCGGAGCTCCACCAGCCGCACGGCTACCTCGTCTGCCTTGGAGTGATGGTGGTCATTTCGATCGGCCAGATCATTTTCTTCAAGCGGAAGCAGTGGCTCTAAATCGCGCGGGTTGGACCGCCTTTGTCCGACCACCGGCCTGACTCTCCCCACGTGCCCGGCATCCAACTCCATCGCAGCAATCGCCTCGAATCCCTCGCCGATGCACTCGCCACGCTCACGGCGGCGCCGCTCGGCAGCGTGCTCGCATCCGAGACGGTGGTGGTTCAGAGCCTCGGCATGCGGCGCTGGATCCAGCTGGAACTCGCGAGCCGCGCCGGCATCGCGATGAACATCGAGTTCCCCTTTCCCGCGGAGCTCGCCGATCGCGTCCTCCGCGCCACGCTGCCGGACGAGCGGAAGACCGATGCCTTTTCCCGCGACGTGCTGCCGTGGCGCGTGCTCGGCGCGTTTCCGCGGATGCTCGACCGGCCCGCCTTCGCGAGCCTGCGCGGCTATGCCAGCGGGGAAATGGGTGCGCTCAAGGAATTCCAGCTCGCGCTGAAAGTCGCCGCGCTCTTTGACCGCTACATCGCCTACCGCCCCGAGCAGCTCCTCGGCTGGCAGCAGGGCCGAGATGACGACTGGCAGGCGCAGCTCTGGTGCGAACTCACCCGCGAACACCGCGACACGAACCCACCCGCGCTCGCCGCCCGCGTCGTCGCCGCGCTGCGTGCGAAGAAGTTCGCCCCCCGGAATCTGCCAGGCCGCGTGAGCATCTTCGGCATCTCCAGCCTCCCGCCGATCTACCTCGAACTGCTCAACGCTCTCGGCGCCGTCGCCGACGTTCACCTCTTCCTCCTCGAACCCACTGCCGACTACTGGGCCGATCTGCTCACCCCGCGCGAGCGCGAACGCGAAGCCCGCCGCCAGCGACTCAGGAATCTTCCCGAGGACGACGAACCCGATCTGCGCAACGATCTCCTCGCTTCACTCTGCAAGATCGGCCGCGACTTCTCCTGGCTGCTCCTCGATCGCTTCGAAGCCGTTGCAGAGGAAGACGCCTTCGTCGAGCCGTGCGAGGACACTCTGCTCGGCCAGCTTCAGGCCGACATCTATTTCCAGCGCGAACCCGAAACGCGCCGCCCGATCGCAGCCGACGATCGCTCGCTCCAGGTGCACTGCTGCCACGGCCCGATGCGCGAGTTGGAGGTGCTGCACGATCAACTGCTCGCGCTCTTCGCCGCGCAGCCCGACCTCACACCGCGCGACGTGCTTGTCACCATGCCGGATGTGGAAACTTACGCGCCCTTCATCGACGCCGTCTTCGGTGCACCCGAGAGCGAAGCGCTGCGCATCCGCTTCACCATCGCAGATCGCGCCGCTCGTGCGGAGAACAGCATCGCCGCCGCCCTGCTCCAGGTGCTTGACCTCGTCGGCAGCCGTTTCCCCGCGCCCGCCGTGCTCGCACTCCTCGACACGCCGGTCGTGCGGACGCGCTTCGATCTCGCCGAGGCCGATCTCCCGCTCATCCGCGAATGGGTGGAATGCAGCGGCATCCGCTGGGGCATCGACGCAGAGCACCGCGCCGGGCTGAAACTTCCCGCCTTTTCCGAAAACACCTGGCGCACCGGCCTCGATCGTCTGCTCCTCGGCTACGCGCTCCCCGGCGATGGCGCCACGCTCTTCGCCGGAGTGCTGCCCGAGCCCGGGATCGAAGGTCAGTCCGCGCTGACGCTCGGCCGCTTCGTCGATTTCACCGATCGCCTTTTCTCCCGCTGCGCCAGCCTCGCCGAGCCGCGCCCGCCCGCCGCATGGGAACACGCGCTCCGCGCGCTCGTGGACGACCTCTTCGACGCGGGCGACGAGACCGCCGACGAGCTGCGCCACGTGAATGCCGCGCTCGAACGGTTCGGCGAATCCGCCGCCGCCGCGGGCTTCACCACGCCGCTCGACTTCGGCGTCATCCGTACTCATCTCGCCGCCGCCCTCGCTGACGAAGCGTCCAGCAGCGGCTTCCTGGC
>JBAVML010000266.1:0-2006 GCA_049690035.1 Chthoniobacteraceae bacterium | reverse complement strand
GCATGAAGCTTTTCGGCGAGCGGTATCTGGGGGGGAAAGTGGCGTTCGAAAGCCGATCGCCCGAAGGCACGACCTTCACTCTCACGCTTCCCCAGAAGCAGAGCTGAGCCGTGCGGGAAGTAGCAGGCACACTCCGAGGCTGTGAGTTTATTTACCTGGGGCGATGGATGATTCGGTGAGGATGACCACGGCGGCTGAATGGGAGCGAAGTCGAAACGCCGGGGGGCGAGTGAACGACTGCTGTCGTCCCTCGGCTTGCAACGAACTCCGCTGTCCGATCAGTTGCCCAGGTTCTCCCGCTTGCCGAAATCCTCCCTTATGTCCCTTCCATTGCCTTCTCCGCGCGCAGTGTCACCCCACGCATCAGATTGTGAGTGATCGCGTGCAACGTCGCGACGATTCGACACCGTACTTTTCCACGGACAGGCATCTGCCATAACCCGTGGTTCCGACAGATCGCATTGATCCACTCCGCGGTCTGACAACGCAAGCGATAGATCGCCTTCGCCGCCGCCGTCCCCATCCGGGCCCGCCACGCCGCCACTGCCGCGCCGTCGCCCGGCTTGGGGGCATACGGATCCTTGCCGGCGGCCAACTGCTGGTGCTCGTCCTTCAGCGGCGCGTAGGGCGTACACCCCCGTTGTGCCGCCTCATCGATGCTCTTCAACGAGGCGAACCCGCCGTCCACGAGCGCTTCGTCCGGCACCCGGTCATAACGCCGTTTCATCTGGTCCAACATCGGAGGAAGCTCCCCCTGGTCGCTTCCCACGTTGGTCACGTCCACCCCGGCGATCACGCCGCTGTCGGTGTCGGTCATGAACTGCACGTTCATGCCCGGACGCGTGCCGCCATCGGGAAATTTCATGTTCCGGGCGTCCGCATCGGTGGTCGAAGCCCGGGGTTCCCGCGGCGGGCGGCCACTCTTCTTCGCCGTCTCCTCACGCTGCTGCTGCAACTCTTCGCATTGGCGAAGCGCGTCTTTCAGCTTCTGCTGACGCTCCGCCGCCGCCCGGGCTCGCGCCGCCTGCTGACGATGCGTCGACGCCTCCGGCGATTCCCCTTCCTGCCCCTTCAACGCCTCCACCTGCTGCCGGGCTTCCTCCAGACACTGCTGCAACCGCGACTTGCTGCGGAACGAGGAACTGCCCGCGTCGGCCCGCACCCGCATTCCGTCCTGCGCCACGCGGCGGAGCGTCACCAGGTCTTCGGCCATCAGCGAGGCCACGATCTGCGTCAGCAACGCGTCCCATTTGTCACCCCCCTGCGAACGGAAATCCGACAACAGGTGGTAGTTGACCGTCACTCCCCCGCAGAGCCACTGGTAGGCGAGGTGCTCACCGCACAAACGGGCGACCTCGCGGGCACTGCCCACGCCATCCAACGTCGCGTAGACCCACAACGCCACCAGCAACCGCGGATCGGTGGCGTCCCGGCCTGCACTTCCCTCCACGGCCCGGATCTCACCCAGCCAACGCCCCAGATCGAGTCCGCACACCGCGCCCCACACGACGCGGGCCGGATGCTCCGGTTCGAGCAATTGCTCCAGGGCCAGCCAACGCATCTCGATCTGATCCCGTTGCGGTAGCCGCAGCCGCGGCTTCCCCCCGCCGGGGCGGCGCGCGTTCGCTCCGACTTCGCCCGGCGAGGGCCGGTCGGGCGAACCTTTGTCGAACAGAAACTCGTTCATGATCCAATCCCTGGTGGTTTCCCGTCGATTGCCACCAAGATAGCGCCCCATCGTCTTTGCGGCCAGGGGGCTCTTGAAAAAATCACAGCCTCTCCGCGTGCCGTCCGCCCGGTTACGACACGCCGGATGTGGCTATTGCTTCGACCTTGCCGAACTTCATCCCGCGCGCCGCCAAGCCGTGCGGACCACCCGGTCCGGTTGTCTCCGCCGCGGGAATCGGCATTTCCGGAAATCTCCGCCCCCGCCGCCCTCGCCGCGCCGCTTGTAAGGAAGAAGATCGAACCTCCTCTTCCTACAGGATGCCTGACACAACCGAGCC
>JBAVML010000265.1:0-23645 GCA_049690035.1 Chthoniobacteraceae bacterium | reverse complement strand
GGAGAACGTTTCGATCGACGCGAGCACGGGGGCCGACACGGTCCAGATCGACAGCCTCGTCGGGGCGGGGATTAACAACGTGAAGGTGGACTTCGGCAAGCAGGCCGTCCAAATCGGCACAAAGTCGCGCACGCTCAACACTCACAACACGGCGACAACGAGCGACGACGACGTTCTCGTTGAGCCGGTCTTCTCCTATCGCGACGATCTCGCGACGGACACGCTGCTGATCAAGGGAGACGACAACAGCAACGACACCTTCACCCTTTCGACCAGCGATAGCGGGGTGGAAGTGAAGCGTCTCGGCTCCTACCTCGTGACCGCGGCGAACAGCGTCCGCGGAGAAAACGACACGGTGATCGTGGACTCCAGCTCCGGCAACGATCGCCTCGATGCCGGCGGCGTGACCGAGGACAAGGCGGTGCTGAAGCTGATGGCGGGCAATGGCGACGACGAACTGATCGGTTCGCCGTTCGACGACACGCTGGACGGCGGCAGCGACAACGGCAACGACCGCTTCACCGGCGGCATGGGCCATGACACCTTTATCGACGAAGGCGGCGACGACACCCTGATCGAGCGGCAGAACGCGGACTTCGGCCTCTTCGGCAACTACCTCGTGATCGGCAAGGTGGTCGGCGACGGCCGGATCACGATCATCACCAAGACGCACTACACCGCGAACGAAGTGCAGCTCATCTCGGTCACGCCGGGGGCGACCGCCTTCAAACTCACCTTCAACAACGTCCAGACCACCGACATCAACCCGGCCACGGCCACCGCTGCCGACCTGAAGGCCGCCCTCGAAGCGCTGGCGGAGATCAATAGCGTCAACGTCACCGGCAGCGGCACGGTGGAGGATCCGTGGAAGGTGCAGTTCGTCAGCATCGCGAGCACGATCAATGGCATTCCGGAGCTGACTGGTCCGGAGGACAAGGTCTCGATCGCGACGAAGACCCAGCGGACGATCAACGCCGTGCAGCAGGTCTCGCATAACGCCACGGCGGGCACGTTCACGCTGACTTACGCCGGCAAGACCACGGCTCCGCTGAGCTGGAATGCCAGCGCGCTGCAGGTGCAGACGGCGCTCCGCGCGGCGTTGGCCACGGTCGCCAATCCGAACGCGGGGAACTATATCTCCGTGCTCGGGACGGTCGGCAATTGGACCGTCAGCTTCGCCAGCACCGGCGATACCTTCAACGTGCCGGAGCTCGTGGCCGACAGCTCGAAGATGGTCGGTGGCGGTGTCTTCTTCAAAGCGAACACAAGCGATGAGCAGACGGAGCAACAGCGCCTGATCGATGCGGAAGATCCCGACTACCTCGCGCTCGGCGCGCCGGTGAGCTTCCCGCTGCGGGATGGCGGCGACACGTGGAGCGGAAGTTCGATCATCGAGAGCACGCTGAATCCGTCCAATCGGAAGACGATCTTCGAGCACGCGATCCTCGTCGGTGGCGATGCGAATAACGTGATGGTCGTGAACGACGTGGACGGCGTGATTCGCGTCGGCGTTTCGCCGTTCGACGTCACGGCCTTCTCCGGCACCGTGTCGCTCGACAACCAGGGTGTTGCCATCGGCGCCGAGGGCGGACTGAACGAGTACTACATCATCAATCTCACCAACGTGAACTCCGCGCGGATCACCATCGACGACAGCGGCGGCACGCTCGGCTTCGACGAACTCGTGGCCAATGGCACGAATGGTCCGGACACCGTCACGCTCGACGCCTTTGGCTCCGGCACGTCGCGCGTCGGCACTGTCACGGTGGGCGATCGGGCGCGAGCCACGAGCGACATTCTCAGCTACCGCGGCATCGACCGGGTGCGGGTCAACGGCCTCGCCGGGGCGGATGACTTCCTCTCGAATGACACGGTCGTTTACACCGTGATCGACCTCGGCTCGGGCGACGACAACATCGCCATCGCGACCGTGCCGCTCAAGCCAGACACGGGCAACCGCACCCTGGAATTCCCCGACGGCGTGCCGGTGGTGGATACCGACAACCTGACCAACGGCAACTCTGCGCCGCTGACCATCCTCGGCGGCGACCAGAACGACCGGTTCGAGGTGAACCACAACCGCGCGAAACTCTACCTCGACGGCGGCAACGGTAACGATCGCTTCCTGCTCAAGACCTTCCTCGTGCTGCGGGAGAACCCAGAGGACGAGAACGAGATCACTAACCTGACCACGCTCTTCGGCGGCGGCGGGGACAACCGCTACGACTACCTGCAAAACGCGCCGGTGAAGATCAACGGCGGCCCGGGCACCGACACCATCGTCCTCGTCGGCACGCCGATCGGCGATACCTTCGTGGTCACCGACACCTACATCGCCGGCGCCGGCCGAGTGGTGAATTTCACCAACATCGAAGCCATCGAGGTCGATGGCGGCGGCGGGCCGGACAACATCTACGTGCTCGCCACGAGCCCGGCCTTCGAGACCACGGTGGTCGGCGGCAGCGGCGACGATACGATCCACGTCGGTGGCCAGCCTCCGACGCTGGTCTTCGATCCGCCGTCGTTTGAATACCAGCCGCCGACCTTCCGCATCCAGCTTCCGCCGGATGTCGTCTATTCGCCGCGCACCGACAATCTCGGCGGGCTCACGGTGCGGGTGAATATTTTCAACACCCTGGTGACCGGCACCAGCATCCAAAACGTCGTCCAGAATTACCTGAATACCTACGCGCTCGTGCTCGAGAATGCGGTGCGCGCGGCGAACCCGTATGCCCGCTTCGACGCCAACCTCGCCAACGTCCTGACCTACACGCCAAGCGCGCTCACTTCGCGCCTCGTCTTCGGCACGTTCTTCATCTTTGACGCCGCGGTCGAAATCACGATCCCTGACCTCGCCTTCCACTACGAGATCGGTGCGCTGGTGCCGCGCGAGCAGGTCGTGACGCCGGCAAAGGTGACCGTCGATCCGCCGCCATTCGCCTTCAAGGCGACGGGCATCTTCGATGTCTCGCGGATTCGCGGCCGGCTCATCGTGCAGGGTGGCGATCAGTTCGAGACCGCGGGCGACCGCCTCATCATCCACAATCAGAAGGGCCTCTCCGCAGCCGGCCAGATCCGCGTGCGGAGCAATATCCCGCGCCTGATCGAGGTAGGCGTCGATGACCAGGGCAACTCGGTCTTCCGGCAGGATCGCGACGAGAACGGCGTGCTGCTCTTCGACGAATTCCAGAGCATCGAAGGCATCGGCCTGGCGACGGGGCAAAGTGCGAATGGGCTGCCGTTCTTCGGCATCGATGCGCAGGGCTTTGAGACGCTGGAGCTGCGCCTCGCCGACGGACGCGATCCGCTGAGCACCAACTCGGTGCTGAACGGCAACGACGAATTCACCATCATCAAGACCTACTCGCCGACGAACACGCAGCCGGGTCAGAAGGTGTTGATCGTTGGCGGCGCCGGCAACGACCGGATCAATCTCGGCCAGCTCGGTGGCGTGACCACGATCTACGGCGGCGCGGGCAACGACACGGTCGATGTGCGCGACCGCTTCGTGCAGACGATCTCGACCACGGCGACGAGCGGTTCGTTCTCGCTGACCTTCGGTGTGCAGACGACGGCGCCGATCGCCTACAACGCGACCGCGGCGCAGGTGCAAGCCGCCCTCGCGGCGCTTTCGAATATTCCGGATACGGGCGGAGTCGCGGTGACCGGAACCGGCACTCTCGCGGATCCGTGGGTGGTGACCTTTGGCACGATCTCGTCCTCGGTGATGGGTGTGCCGATCCTGACCGCGAGCAGCAGCGCGGTGACGATCAATGCGGGTGGCCTCTTCGTCCGCGACCGTTTCCTGGAGACGATCTCGACCACCGCGACGAGCGGCACGTTTACCATCACCTACGATGGCCAGACGACGGCGCCGATTGCCTTCGATGCGAAAGCCACCGCGGTTCAGGCCGCGCTCGCCGCGCTCTCGAATGTGCCGGATACCGACGGCGTCGTCGTGACCGGAACGGGGACGCTGACCGATCCGTGGAAGGCGATCTTCACCACGGCGTCCACCTTCGTCACCGGCGTGCCGACGGTTACCGCGACTGGCAGCGGAGTGACGGTCCGTGGAGAACGCCTCGGGAATATTCTGAATCAGGTGTATTTCGATGGCGACGCGCACATCGACGAAAACGTGGTCAACGTCTCGGCGACCAACCCGGACTTCACCGAGCTCCTCCGCAACGCGCCGCTGATTTACATCAACACCACGCCGACCTTCGACGCGAACGGCCACATCACCGGCTACGCCGCGGCGCAGCAGGCCCCGATCGTCTTCGATACCTCGAATCCGACCTACGCGAGCCTCTTCCCCGATCCGCTCGACAAGCACAAGATCGCCGCCTTCGTGGTGCAGGTGGACAAGCGTGGGAACATTATCGAAGACCCGGTGCAGCTCGTGAATGTCGGCGGTCAGCGGCTCTACTATTCGGACGACGCCGCGACTCAGGTCACGTCTGCGACGCATCCGCCAAGCCTCGACGGGATGGGCGTGCAAAAACGCAATGGCTCGAATCAATTGCTCTATCTCCTCGACAACGGCCTCGAGACCACGACGCGCGATCGTCCGCCGGTACTGCTCAACGTGCCGCGGGTCGCCCCGGTGCTGGTGACGCGGGTCACCGACATCCTCACCGCGACGGCGGGCGACGACACAGTCTATCTCGACAACAGCTCCTTCAGCACGGGCGACAATCTGGTCTTCGACAGCTACCTCCGGGCGGTGGACAAGATCGTCGGCGGGCGCGCGCAGAACCATGGGACGGACAAGTTCGCGGTGGCCGCCACGGACACGAGCCTGACCGCGCCACTCCGGGCGGGCACCAGCCTGAACGACGTGCGCTTCCAGGTGGTGGTCGGCGGCGTGACACGCGGGCTCTTCCCGAGCGAGTATTCCTACAATTCGGGAACGAACGCGATCACGGTGAACGTGGCTGGGCTGGTCAATTCGCTCGGCGCGCGCGCGGATGCAGTGGTGGAGATTAGCTACCTGAATTACTACGCGGTCGCCGACCGGCAGACCTATCTCGGCGGCGAGACGGTTGTTGATCCGTTCACCGGGGAAGCACTGCGCCATCGCGCGGGCGACCTTGTCTTCGACGTTTACACCCGCGCCCAGCTCTTTGACATCAACGGCAATCCGCTGACGCACGCTGAGGGCGACCTCGTGCGGCACTTCCTCGGCGAACCGGTGGTGCGCGGGGCAGGGGATCTGGTCCGTTACCTCGGCGGTGAAGCGACCTACGAGGAGCCAGTGCGCGAGGCCTTCACCCGCTCGTCGCTGCCCGCAAATACGGTGCTCACCCTCGCCACCGATCTCGACGCGAGCAGCATCGTCGCGGTGAACGTCTTGAGCGCCGGCCAGACCATCGCGCTCAACGCCACGCAGTTCTCGGTGAACACGGCGAACAACACCGTGACGATCCTCGCCAACTTTGGCGGTTCGGTGAAGGTGGATGTGGCGATCACCGAGCCGGTGCTCAACCCCGGCAACCGCGAGAGCTTCAAGGACATGCCGCTGGCGGTGGCGACAACCTACGCGCTTTCGACGGACATCAACTCGCGCGATGCGATCTCGGTCTCGGTGGTCAAGGATGGCGTCCGTACCTCGCTCGCACCGGGTGAGTTCTCGATCGACCTCGTCAACAACACGGTACGGGTCACGCGCACCTTCACCGGCAATGTGCGGGTGGACATCGACATCATCAGTCCGTTCCTCCACCAGGCTGGCCAGGCGGCGATCCACAACCGCGGCGATCGCGTGGTCGAGCCGTTCGGCGCGGTCTTTGACCTCACGAGTCTGTCCGCGGCGACCACGCTCAATCTGCCGGTGCAGAACCTGAACAAGAACGACATCGTCTCGATCACGGTGACCAGTCCCGGCGCGACCTTCGTGCTGCCGCGCGACGAGTTTGAATTGGCGGGCAGCCAGCTCACCTTCACCAACCTGAAGCCGGGCAGCGCCGTCTCGGTCACGCCGAACACTGGTGAGCAGGTGACGATCAAGGTGGTTCTCGCGAAGAGCTTTGCCTGGAACGGCACGGGCGTTTTCGATCTCGGCAGCTTCCGCACGCTGCAGCCCGGCGATCAGGTCATCGCGACGATCACGAACGGCGCGAACATTTATAACCTCACCCCGACGCTGAACGGCAACATCGCCACGGTGACGCCGGTGGCGGTGAACGAGGTGCAGAACGTGCGGATCAGTGCGATCGGCGGCACGTTCACCCTGACCTTCCGCGAGAGCGCGGGCGGCGCGGCGAAAGTCACGGCGCCCATCGACTACAATGCCGGCGCGGTCGCGGTGGAAGCCGCCCTCGATGCGCTGCTCCTGGGCAACGGGCAGCATCTGAACGTAGCGGTGACCGGCAATGGCACCGCGGATCTGCCGTGGCGGATCGAGTTCCTGAATCCGGCGCAGGTCGATCTGCCCACGCTCGAAAGCGCCATCGCCGGTGGCAGCGTCGGCGTGCAGTCCGAAGTGAACGGCGGCCCGGCGGCGACTTCGGTGCGCTTCACCATCGCGGTCCAGGGCGTGCACCGTGCGGGCGAAACAAAACTCTACGACGGCAGCGAACTGGTGCAGCTCGGGCAGCCGATCCTCGCCCAGGAAGGCGGGCAGTGGAATTTCGTTCTCGATGACGCCGGCAAGCCGAAGGTTTACGTGGCGGACAAGAGGGAAGCCGCGGCGCCCGCCGGCGACTCGATCGTCATCGGCTCGCCTTCGAATTCGGTGACGACGCTCACTTTGAGTGGTCCGGTGCGCTCGGGCGACACCTGGTCGTTCACGCTCAACGATCTCAAGTACGAGGTGAAGATCCCGGGGAGCACGACGCTCGACGATCTCAATGAGCTGGCCGCCGCGTTCGCCGCCACGCTCGATGATGTGAAGGGCTATGATGCGACGTCGAGCGGGGCGGTGGTCACGATCACGAAGCGCCCGGTCTTCCACGGGCGCGGCGAGCCGGTGTACGTCTCGAATGGCAACGGCGGCTTCGCCAAGGATACCTACGCCGGTGGTGAACCCGCCTTCTATATTGGCAACGAGCCGCTCACCTACCTCGGCGGCGAAGCCGTCTTCTACTCGGCGACCGACACCGTGCAGGTGCCGGCGGTGCAGCATCGCGTGGACGGCTCGATCCTTCCGAATGATGCGGCAATCAACTTCGTCGGCACGGACAATGTGGTGATCAAGCTCGGTAACGCCTCGAATCACTTTACCATGGTGCCCGGTATCGGCCCGGTGCCGGGACTCCTGCCCGCCTTCACGAGCTTCACCGGCAACACCACGGTGACCACCGGCGCTGCGGTGGATATCTTCGACATCCGCCGGATGGCCGGGGTTACCACGATCTTCGCCGGCGGGAACGACGACATCGTCAACGTGGGTTCGCAGGCCGGCTTGAACAACAACCAGCTCGGCGTGCTCAACGGCATCACCGCGCAGCTCAATGTGAACGGCGAGGCTGGCAACGACGTGATCAACGTCGATGACGATCGCGACGACAATCTCGTCGGCGGCGTGCAGACCAGCGGCTTTGGCGCGCTGACCCACACTTTCCTCACCGATCAGTTCGGCAAGCAGGGCTTCTTCGGGGTCGGCGGCAGGCTCCAGTATCTCACCGCGGAGTTCCTCTACATCGCGCTCGGCCTCGGCAGCGACAGCCTCTTCATCGGCAGCACTGCCGACGCCGCGGTGCCGGGCAGCGCAAGCACGTTGAACGGCTTCCCGGCGCTGGTGACGATCGACGCCAACACGCAGGTCGGCACCACGGACACGTTGAAGATCTTTGACAGCGGCGACACGACCGACAATCGCTTCGCCACCCGCGGCGAGCTGACCAGCGACACGCTGATCGGTCTCGGCATCGCGCAGAGCATCGTTTACCAGCGCTTCGAGGCCTTCAACCTCGTCATGGGCACCGGCTCGGACGATCTCTTCATCGCCTCGACGCATGCGGGCGTGACGATCATCGACACGGGCGACGAAGTGGCGGTGACGAATGGGCGGAATGACATCGTCAACATCGGCACTACGAACGGCGAAACGACGGTGCGGGGTGGCAAAGGCAACGATGTCGTCCGCGTGAACTACGACCGCAACGGCCGGCAGACCTTCGAAGACGGGATCGGCCAAACGCTGACCATCGAGGGCGGCGAGGATAACGACCTGTATGAGATCGGCCTGTCCGGCAAGGGCTCGGCGAAGATCAACGTGGTCGATGACGAGAACGGCACGGCCAACGATGCGCTCGTCGTTTACGGCACGAATTCGGCGGACACCTTCCTCTTCCGTCCGCATGTCATCGCCACGCTCGAGTCCGACGTGAACCGCACGCCGATCAAGGGCGGCAACGCGGAAGTCGTGAACTACCGCGGCGCGTTCGGCGGTCGGATCACGGTCTATGGCCGCGATGGAAACGACCTCTTTGTCTTCGACGACACGAACGCGCCGCTGACCGTGTACGGCGACGCGGGCGACGACACCTTCCAGGTCGGCCAGCTCTTCAAGTCGCCACGCGACGTGAGCAATCCTTACAACGGCCTGCTCGAGGACGACTATTTCCCAACCACCTTCACGACCAAGGGCTACCTGAGCAACGGCATCAGTTCGCCGGCCGAACTGCATGGCGGCGCGGGACGCGACAGCTTTACGGTCTATCACAACCGCGCCGAGCTCTTCCTCTTCGGCGAGGAAGATGACGACACCTTCCGCGTCCGTGCTTTTGTGAAGGTCGATCCGAAGGATCCGAAGAAGCCGTTCACCAACATCAACGGCGGCCAGGGCGCGGACTTCATCGACTACACGGTGAATGCGCCGGTGCGGATCGAGGGCGGCGACGGCTTCGACACGCTGACGGTGGTCGGCACCGAGTTCGGCGACGACTTCGTGATCACCCGCGAAGGCGTCTTCGGCGCCGGTCTCTTCATCACCTATTCGACGATCGAGAAGCTAACCGTCGATGCATTGGAAGGGAACGACACCTTCTTCATCGTGAGCACGCCGGAGAATGTGATTCTCGAAGTCACCGGCGGTCTCGGGACGGATACTTTCAATGTCGCCGGTGGCACGAACGGCAAGCCGATCACCGTGGTGAGCAAGAGCCTCGAAGGCCACAGCGGTTTGATCAGCCAGTTCATCAGCAGCCTGGACGGCGCCTACAACGACATCTTCGTCTCCGATCTTGCGGTGAAGATCTCGGATAACGACGCCGCCGGAGTCGCCGTGCGCTTGACCAAGGGACCGCTGCGCGTCTTTGAGGGCGGGCTCGCGGTGGGCGACCCGCGGAGTGGTCTGGTAACGATGCAGTACGAAGTGGTGCTGACCCGTGCGCCGGAGGAAAACGTGCGCATTACCGCCTCGCCGCCTCGCCTCACCGAGGAAGAGCAGGCGGCGGGTGGAAAAGGCATCAGCCTCAGCACCGATCCGAGCGCGGTGGGCAGCGAAGCCGGGGTGACCTTGCTCTTCGACCGCACCAATTGGTTCAAGCCGCAGACGATCTATGTCACCGCGCCGGAAGATGCCATTGCCGAGGGTCGCCGGACGCTGACCATTCAGCATCGGGCGATCCAGGGTGGCAGCGCGGACGACGGCGGCGCTTACGACAATCTGCCGCTGCCGGGTGTGACCGTGGACGTGATCGACAACGACAGTGCCGACGTGCTCATCGCGCAGGATGGGATCGAGACACTGGTCAATGAACATCCTCCCACCGGACCGCAGCCCAAGAATGCGACCGACAAATACTTCGTCGTGCTGACGAAACAGCCGCTGAACGATGTCACCGTCGAGCTGAACAGCGACGGTCAGAGCGAATTCTTCGATGGCACCAACGGGTCTGTCGTCCGGACGCTCACCTTCACGGCGGCGAATTGGTTCATCCCCAAGGAGATCACCGTCCGCGCCCACGACGACAACCTGAAGGAAGGCATCCACTTCTCGCGTCTCACCCACGACATCACCTCGCTGCTCTCGACTTACTTCGGCTTGCTCGACTCGGATGTGGTGGCCGGGTTGCTTGCAACCATCAACGGCAACGCCGACACCCTCGTGACCGCGGCGGGACTGGACGCGAACCACCCGACGCTGCTCTCGAATCAAATCGAACTCAGCGGCCCGGCCTTCAAGCTGAACAACGGGGCGAACGTGCGGACCACCTTTGTCAACGGGGACAAAGCTTACACCACCGCGGCCGTGGCGCTCACCGGTGCAGTCGCCGATGGCGTGCGCTGGACGCTGAATCTCAATGGCGTGGACTTCAGCTACATCGCGAAGCCCGGTGATCAACTCGCGCAAATCGCGGACGGCCTGAAGACGGCGATCGGCATGACCTACTCGGTCACGCTGACGGCGGGGGCGAGTGACTTCTCGGTCACGCGCACCGATGGCGCGGCCTTCAGCGTGGCGCTCAGCCGCCTCGTGCCGACCACCGGGGCGGTGGCGACCTCCGGCGGCACGCTCGGCGGGGTGCGCAGTGCGGACTTCTATCAGCGCGCAGTGGTCAGCGTTGATCCATCCGTCGGAGCGATCGCGGATGGCGACCTCTGGAGCCTGTCGATCGACGGCACCAGCTACCGCTACGTCGCTGGCGCGCATAAGGAACTGCGCCAGCCGGCTTCGCTCGACGTGCGCATCGCGGATGACGAGGCGCCGAGCGTGCTCTTCTCGCAGAGCAACGGCTCGACCAACGTGATCGAAGCGAGCGACCTCGTGGTGCTCGGCGGTGGGTTTGTGACGCAGACGGTGACCGGCAAAAAATACGTGCAGATCACCACGGCGGGCGCGGCTCCGGCGGGCGACTGGAAGATCTTCCTGAACGGCAGCGCGACGGCGAGCGCGAGCTACACCTCGGCGGCCGGTGCGAGCTACGTCACGATCGCTCGCGAACTCGCTGGCCAGCTCGATGACCTGGCGAACATTACGGCGCGCTTCAGCAACCTGGTCAGCAGCGGGTCGAACATCATCGTTCTCTCCATCATCACCGACGACGGATCAGCGCTCACGGTCAGCGTGAGCGTGCCCGCACCGGCGGTCTCGCAGTTCGTCAGCGGCTTCCGTGGCGACTTCGGCACGTCCATTGTCCGCGAGGTCGGCACGCACGATTCGATCTTCAACGCGCAAGACCTCGAACTAGGCCGCTGGAGCACGAATAGCAATCCGGACATCGCGAACCCAACCACCCCGCACCTCAGCGTGCTCGGGACCGGCGACGGCAACAGCGACTTCTACCGCTTCCGGATCACGGACGAGATGCTCAAGCTGCCGAACGGCCAGCCGACGGCGATCACCGCGTTCTTCGACATCGATCATGGTTTCGATACCGGCGACGCGATTCAGTGGAATAGCATCATCCGACTCTACGACCAGGACGGCCGCCTCATCGCCCAGGGTCCGGCGGGCTCGAATCCGTTCGACACCGCGCAGAGCGGCACCGGCAGCACGACCTTCGCCGACGACTTCCTCTCGTTCACCTTCAATACTAAGGGCGTCTATTACCTCGAGATCGACAACGCGCTCGGCTTTGGCGGTCTGCCCACGGGTGTCGATTACACGTTGCAGGTCTCGGTGCCGAACCACCCGGTCGCCGGCTTCGTCTTCGCGCCGGAAGCGATCGGCGAGGTCGGCCTGCACGACACGATCTTCAACGCGCAATCGGTGGATCCGCGCGCGACCCCGGCGAGCGAGCCGAGCGGTACGAATTTCTTCACCTTCTTTGACCCGAATGTCGGCAACAAGGAGTTCGGTGGCTCGATCACCTCGACCACGCCGTACGTCCGGGTGCAGGGATCGGGCGACGGCAGCTTCGATGTCTTCCAGTTCGAAGTCACCGACGCGATGCTGAATCCGCCTTCGCACACGGCGTTCGGCACGGTGCTCACGCCGGATTCCGCCACTTATTACAAGAAGGTCGTGCTCTCGCTCAGCGGTGCCGCAGTGGATGGCGATGTGTGGACGCTGAAGGGCTTGCGCGGTCGCGACTACTCGTATCGCGTGGGCGACAATCCGCCCATCGCGGGTCAGCCGGATACGCTCATGAACATCGCGCAGCAGCTCTTCGCCCAGCTCCCGGCGCGCTTCCTCGGCTTCACCACGATCGGTTCCACATCCTCCACCTCGGGCGTGGGCGGCACGGCGCTGGCGCCGACTCTGACCATCGTGGACGATGCGGGGTTCACGTTCACCGGACTCAGCAGGGAGATCCAGCATGCCGGCGACGTGGCCCGCACGACCAAGGTGCTCCAGAGCAACGGCACGACCGCCGCGACCTTCTCGACGGTGGACATCTCCGTGGCGAATCTCACCTCCGGCAATGGGAACGCGGGCAAGGGCGATCGCTGGACGCTCAAGCTCGGCGCGCAGACGTTCTTCTTCGATGTGCCGACGACGGGCACGACGACATTGGAGAGCGTGGCCGCCGGGCTGGCGGCGAAGATCAATACGCCGGCGGTCGGCTTCACCGCCACGAACACGGTGGGCACGAAACTCATCCACATTAGCACCAGTGGCTCGGACTTCGGCGTAGAGATCACCGTCTCCGGTGAGAATCCGGATGGCTACGCGACGCTCACCGGCACGCCCACGCCGGGTCAACGGACGACGATCAACTGGACGAGCGCGACGTTTGTGATCAATGGACCCGTGCGGCCGGGCGAGGATTGGAAGATCACGCTGACCACGCCGGGCAGCACGCCGACCACGAACAGCACTCACTACACCGCGAAGACCGGAGACAATGAGCAGGACATCGCGACGGGCCTGGCGAGCAACCTGACCACGGGTGGCTACACCGCGACCGCGAAAGGCACCGGCACCGCCGCCGATCCGTATCGCGTGCAGATCGATCGCACGGCGGTCTTCACCACCGACTTCTCGCTGACCGCCTCCGGCACGGGAACCGTGGCTTCGACGCCCACCTCCGTGTTGCTCGCGCTGAGCGGCAGCGCTTACCAGGGCGAGGTGTGGTCGATCACGGTCGGCGGCACGACCACGCTCGGCACCTACACCGTGGGCTCGAGCGCCGCGAGCCAGACGCTCGACGCGGTGATCGATGACCTCGTCAGCGACATCAACACGCTGACCAGCGATAACTACGTCGCGCGGAAAGAGGAGGGGAATCGGATCGTGCTGACCAAGACGAATGGCGGAACGATCAGCGCGACGGTGGATGTGACCGCGCCGCTCTCGACGATCACCGTGGCGAATGAAACCGACAGTGCCAATGACGGCGCGAAGACGGTTGTCATCAGCGGGGTGCCGCACGTCGGCGAGATCTGGACGCTCGACGTGGACACTCATTCCTACACCGTTCCGAACGGCACGACCGCGACGCTCGCCGCCTACGTGAAGAGCCTCACCGATCAGGTCAACGCCGAGACCGGCTACACCGCGGTTGCCGTCCTGGCGGGCGCACAATGGAACATTCACATCGCACGACTGAACGGCGCGGAGCCGGGCGTGTCCCTGACCATCGCGGCCGCCACGATCGACAATCAAACCCCCGCGGCTTCGCATGCCGTGACCCTTCTGCGCGCGCCGCAGAATGGTGATGTCTGGACGATCGATCTCTCCGGAGTTTCGGCGTTGAACGATCCGACCTATACCCTGAGCTCGCCGGGCGGCAATCTGGAGTCGCTCCATGCGGTCGCCCTGGGCCTCCTCGCCGATCTGCCGTCCGGCTTCACCGGCTCGGTGACCGGCGACACCATCACCATCAACAAGACGAGCGGCACGTTCACCGCGGACGCGGTGAATGTGAGCGCCACCGCCTCGAAGGCCATCTCCAATCCGCAAGATGTCGCCTATCTGACCCTCGCTGGGACACCGCATCCGGGCGACACTTGGGCGATCACCATCGGTACCAGCGCGCTCGTCGTGCAGGTGACCACGGAGACGCAGGCCAGCGAAGTGGCGTCGAATTTCGCAGAACAGATTAACCGGTTGACTGGTTTCGTCGCAGGTTCGCAGGGCGGCGCGCTTTCAGTGATCAAGACTGGTGCGCCGGACTTCACTATCGTCTCCACCGACCTCACCGTGACGCCGCACTTCGCGCCCGTCGGTGCGATCTCCGTCTTCAACGCCTCGAATTTCGTCGATCTCAGCGGCCCGGTGGTCGCGGGGGAAAACTGGACGGTCACGATCGGCAGCCTGGCGCCCATCACGCAGAGCGGAGCGACGTTGCAGGCAGTCGCGGAAAATCTCGCGACGGCGATCAACGCCGTGACCGGGTTGAAGGCGCAGGCGGTGGTCGTCCCGACGGACGGAACGAAGTGGCGCCTCTACATCGGCAGCGCGGGCAATGCGCCGCCGATCGGCAGCGTGACTACTTCGACCAACAGTGCCGCGGGCAGTTTCTCGGCGGTAGCGACGACGCCTGACACCACGTTGGTCACGCTCACCGGAAATACCACGGCGGGCGAGCGGTGGATCATCCACGTCGATGGCGCTGATCGCTTCGTGGACATCGTCTCGCAGACCCGCAGCGGTGTCGCCGCGGCCCTGAACACGGTGATCGATGGAATCACTGGCTACGATGCTACCACGCAGGGTCTGACGGGTTCGAATGTGATCATCATCACGAAGCAGACGGGAACCTTCGATCTCCTGCGCGCGGATGGCGCGATCCGACCGGTGGATAAATTCGTGGCGGTGCCCGCATCGACGACGCCGGTCGATTCCGTGCAGATGACGCTCAGCGTGCCGGCCAATGGCGCAGTCAACCAAGGCGACCGCTGGACGATCACGCTCGGCACAGTCGTTTCCTTCGTGGATGCAGGCGCCAGCGAGACACCCGCGACGATGGCCGCGAAGCTGGCTGACAAGGTGAATACGGACAGTGGCGCAGGATTCGCGGCGGTGGCTCAGGGCGCGGTGATCTACTTCTCGCGCATCGGCACGAGCTTCCCGGCCAACGACCCGAGCCTCGCGGTCACCCTCGCGGCCACGCACGGCGAGGTCACGATCAGCGGCACGCCGAAGTTGATTTGGGACCAGGAGGTGACGCTGCGCACCACGCCCGACGTGATCCAGCCGAATGACCAGTGGGTCATTACCATCGGAGCGCAAACGATCAGCGGCCCGGCCGACGCGGATCCCACCTATGCCGAGGTCGCCCTCGCGCTCGCCACGGATGCTCGGAACAAGGGCTTCACCGCCCCGAATCCGGGAGCCGATGATGTGGTCCACATCCGGAATTCTTCCGGTGCGCCGCTCGCGCTCGGCAACGCCACCCGTCCTCTGGCCGTGGCTCACTTCACGAACTCGGCTCGCCTCGACTCGCCGGACGATCCGGCCACGGTGCATTACCGGGACGTGAGCGCCACGCTCGCGGGTGAATTCCACTCCGGCGATCGCTGGACGCTGACGCTCGACAATCAGACCTACTACTACGAGGTGCCGACGAACGTGCTCAACGCGAACAAGAAGTTGAGCACTATCGCGCAGGGCTTCGTGGATCTGATCAATGGCGGCGTCGCCGCGAAGACCTTGCGCGACGGCGGGATTTTGGCGGGCGAGACACAGTCGCTCTACTCGCTGGCCAGTTCGGGCAAGGTTCAGTTCAGCTTCCGCGAGACTTCGGACGCCGCCGCGCCGGTGTTGACGACGGCCGCGGTGAACTACAACGCCACGGCCGCCGAAGTGCAGGCCGCCTTCAATGCGCTGACCCTGGCCAACGGCAATCAGCTCAGCGTGAGCGTGGCGGGCGCGGGCACGCTTGGTGATCCATGGCAGGTCACCTTCCTGAATCCCGCCAACAAGGATGTGCCGCTGCTCACCGGTAAATTGCTCCTCGCCGATGGCACCACCGCGGCGGGCAATCCCTTCCACACCGCCACGCTCGACCCGAACGCGACGATCAAGGTCACCGACCGCCAGCTCAGTTCGGGCGGCACGGTGGACGATCCGTTCCGCTTCGATGTCTCCCGCGGGGGCAGCGTCCATGTGGTGCTCGACATCGACAAGAGCGCGCTGGTCACCGACTTCCCATTCTTCGGTCTCTTCGGCCTGACCGTGAGCCCGACGCTGGAGTTGCTGAATGCCGCGGGTGACGTGATCGCGGCGGACGACATCGGCCGGCCCGGCCATCAGGTGATCGTGGACGCGGGCAGTGGCCACGACCGCGATCCGTTCATCGACTACGAGATCACGCGGACCGGCACCTACTTCGTGCGGGTCGGTTCCTACTTCGACTTCGAGGCGTTTGATCCCACGTTCGCGCCGTTCGTCCCGGCTGATTTCCGCGGCGGAGTCTATCCCGGCCAGTCCTACGAACTGAACATGTCCGTCGAGAATCATCCCACGAATCCGAACGCGCTCGCGCTGGAAGGGAAGATCCTCACCATCATCGATGGCACCGGCCGCGGCCAGACTGCGAAGATCACCGCCTACGATCCGGAGACCCGGCAGTTCACCCTCGACCGCCTCTGGACTACCGCGCCGGATGCGACCAGCCAGTTCGAGATTTCCTACCACATCGGCGAAGAGAACTACAAAGATCCCTACACGCTGGCGCCGACGACCGACTCCTACACTGCGACCCTCTCGCTGGCGCCGAGCGCACCGGTGACGCTGAACATTCGCCCCGAGCTGACCCGCACTTTCAACTCGGAATTCTCCTTCGACGCCCTGCTCAACAACGGCCGCAACGAAGCCGTCCAGGTCCGCACCGCGACCAACCGCACCGTGGTCGAACTGCATGACACCGTGGTGGCGGGTGAAGTTTGGACGGTGATGCTGACCCGCGCGAATGCCAGCCGGGCGACGCACGCCACGGAGTTGCCCGAGACCTTCAGCTACGTCGCGCAGACCGGCGACTCGCTGGCGACGATTGCCGCGGCACTCGCCCAGCGGATCGGAGCGACGGGCCAATACAAGGCGGTGGCGAATCTCGGCGCGATCACCATCACCGCCACGGCGGGAGCGTTCTTCACCGAATTCACAATCACCCGCGGCGGGGCGAATGTCGCGGCCACCCGCAATCCGTCGGGCGGTCTGACCCTCGCGGTGCTGACGCTCACCGGCCGGACGACGGTGCGCACGCCGACCCCCGAGGTTTGGAAGCTGACGCTCGATGGCATCGACTTGAACTACCAGGTCAACGTCGGCGACACGTTGACCGACATCGCGGCGGGCCTCGCGGCGGCACTGAAGTCCACGGACTACACGGTCTCCGCCGCCGGCTCTGTCCTGACGGTCAAGCGGGTGAACGATGCGGCCTTCTCGCTTGCCTTCACCGTTACCGCGGATCGCAATGGCGCCCAGGTCTTCAGCGTCGGGCCGAAGAATTCCGCCGGTCAGTTGACCACCGCGACGGTGGAATTCCTCGGCCGCCCGACCATCGGCACCACGGATCCGGAAATCTGGAAGCTGATCGTGGACAACACGGAACTGCGCTACGCGGTGAAGACCGGCGACACGCTCGATTCCGTCGTGGCCGGACTCGAAGCTGCGCTCCGGGCTTCGACCAATCTCGGGGCGCTCTACAACGTGACCCGCAACGGCACGAGCCTCACTTTGAACCGGATCGACGGCGCCGGATTCGACACCGCCGTGGTGGTCACTCCGAACCACGAGAACAGCGCGATCGTCACCTCGCAGCTCCTCTTCGCTCCGTCCGCCTGGGGCAGCCTGAGCGGTGTCCTGAACGGCGCCGGTGCTCCGGGCGCACTCGCCGGTGCACAGGATGCTTACTACGTCGATACCGCCACGAACGACACCTACATCCGTGCCGGCGACGCGTGGATCCTGCTCAAGCGCTGGAACGAAGAACAGACCGTCTTCGTGGAGGCGATCGACGACACGGTCGCTGATGGCAGCGATGCGCTCGTGGTCCCGGCGCCGGAGGAGCGCGTGAATGCGATCCGCGGTCCGCTGATTATCAACGGCAACATCGGCGTCGCGGAGGATGCGTTCCTCAACGATCCGTTCCGCCTGCCGGGTGAGACGAACTTCCCGCTGCCCGATGGACGGATCATCACCTTCACGCAGACCACAGGTCCGCGCGACAGCTTCACCGACATCTTCGCGCTGCACACCACGCCGCAATTCGGCGAGCGCCCCGGCCTCGATCCGCGGATCAATACTTCGCTCTACAACCTGACCTTCCTGGACGGCGGCGCCTCGACCACGGCGATTGATCTGACCGCGGTCTCGAAGAACATCCTCACGGTGGACAACCGGACGCCGTTCTCGGTGAACTTCACGCCGTCTCAATTCGTGACGTTCAGCGGCGTGCCGACCGCCGCGACCGTGGGCTCGATCAACTGGCTGAACGTGAGCGTCACACTCAACGGAGTGCCGAGCAACAACGAGCGCTGGGATGTCACGATCGGTGGCCAGACCTACACGATCCGCACCACCACGCTGGCCGATGCCGACCTCGCCGACGTGGACGCATTGCTCGCCCGTCTCGTGGCCACCAGCCGCGACACGCTCGCGCAGGATCTGTGGGACGGCTTCTCGGTGCAGTCGCAGAATACCCTCGCCGACGTGACTGCCACGGTGGCGGCCAAGCGGGCGATCCTCGTCGATGAATTGAATCGCGTGCTGACCAATGGAGCGTCGATTTACAACAGCAACCGCTTCGCGCTCGGCCAGCTCAAGGCGGATACCAATGCGCTGCGCACCAAGGTGGGCCGCACTGCGGATGAGACCATTCTCCTCAACCGCCTCCTGCTGCGCGACGGCTTCGGCACCACCGCCGGTTCGGCGATCGGCGACAACACGACGACCTTGCTGGAACTGGCCAACAAGCTGCGCGCGGTGCTGCCTGCGGGCTATCGCTTCGACTTCCTCAACAGCGTCTTCGGCAATCGCCTGATCATCAGCCGCGACGACGGTGCACCGTTCGCCTTCAATTTCCTGGTCGATGGAAACAGCTCGATCATTCCGAAGATCCGCGGCACCCCGGATCAAAGTCAGGTCGGCTCGATCCAGTGGACGCAGGCGTCGTGGAGATACGCTGCGGGCGCTCCGGCGAATTCGACGATCACCTACGCCGGCAAGACCTACTCACCGGTCGCCAGCACCGAGACCGATGCCGTCGCGCGCTTGGTCGATGGCTTGGCGAAGGCGATCAACGCCGATCCTGATCCGCTCCGCCGCGCCTACCTGCCGAGCGTCACGGGTGACACAATCACGCTGAAGCAGCCAGTGGTTACGGCGTTCACCGCCACGGTCGGCAGCGGTCTCGCGCTGACCGGGCTCACCGCGCCGCTCGGCGACGGGTTCGTGCCCGTGAGCAATCCAACACCAGCCACGCTGTTCGACCGCGCCGAGTTCAGGGTCACGGCCGCGCAGGCGGAGATCACGGTCGGCCGCATCTTCACCGTCACGCTTGGCGGCACGCCTTACACCTACGCGGCTCGCGCTGGGGACCGCGCAGGCGATGTGCTAGCTGGCTTGAGCGCAGCGATCCCTGCTTCCTACCTGCCCACGATCGAAAATGGCGCGCTCATCGTGAAGTCCGTGGCACTCGGCGGCTCCTACTTCTACGCGCCGGTGAACCTCAACACGCGGGTCAATGAAGCCGACCAGGTGGACATCCTGAATGTCTTCAACGGCGACAGCCCCGCGGACGACATCGGCGTGCTCACCGAAGACCGCATCACCGGCCTCGGCATGGGCGGCAAGGCGATCGTCGGCGAGCGCGAGTTCGATGGCGGCATCACTTACAGCAACCTCGAGGTGGTCAACGTGCGGCTTGGCTCGGGTGCGGATAACTTCACCGTCGAATCCACGCATCGCGGCCTGACCACGATCTCCGGCGCGAAGGGCGACGACACGATCACGGTGAAGACGATCCTCGGCCATACCGTGATCCTCGGCGGCGATGGCGACGACACCGTCCACCTGCTCAGCGACGATCTCGTGATCGACCAACTCTCCGGCATGCTCGTGGTGGACGGCCAGGCGGGCGCCGATGTGTTGAACGTGCATGACAACTCGAGCATCGCGGTCCTGATCACCGACCACGCCGGCATCCTCAGCGTCCGCCAGCCGCTCGATCTCACCGTCCTCGCAGCGAATGGCCGCTACGCGCTGCGCGGCCTCGGCTTCGGTCTGCCGCTGCTGGATTCCGCCGGCATCACGCGCTTCAACGGCTACGCCGACGCCATGCTCAACTTCAGCATGCATGCCGTCGAAATCGACCAGGCGCTCGAGGCGCTCTTCGGGGTCAATAATCTGATCGTCACCGAGACCCGCACCACGGACACCGCCGTGTTCTCCATCGTAAGGGACACGCTCAGCAACGATTCGGACACTGACCCGGCGACCAAGCTCGACAACGTTCTCCTCTGGACGTTGACCGTGCGCAACGTGCCCGTCGTGCCGGGTAATACCGGCACGCTCACCGGCACGTCGATCACCGGGCTGAATCTCTTCACGCTTTCCGAGGTCCAGCGCTTCACGGTGCAAGCCAAGAGCGGCAAATACGTCCTGCGCGCGCCGGGCTACGGCGACGTGACGCTCGACTACACGGCGACCGCGGCGGACGTGCAGACGGCGCTGCGCGCGGTCTATCGCACGGTGGATCTCGATGTCACCGCGGTCCGGACCACGGGTGATGTGACCTACACCGTGACCTTCGCCCGCACCACGGCGGGCCAGGACTTCGGCCAGTTGCTCTGGCTGCCGAGTTCGCTCTCGGGCACGGATCTGTCGAACGTGGGCACGCTCGCCACCTCGCTGCGCAACACGGCGAACCCGGTCGT
The DNA here is from genome assembly GCA_049690035.1 of Chthoniobacteraceae bacterium. Lineage (GTDB taxonomy): Bacteria > Verrucomicrobiota > Verrucomicrobiia > Chthoniobacterales > Chthoniobacteraceae > Chthoniobacter. The sequence goes on along the minus strand of JBAVML010000265.1, from coordinate 2,930 downwards.
GCAGGTGCTCCGGTCGTTCTTCAGCCAGGCGACCAATGATCTGATCGACAATGTCACGACACCGGACGCGACCTTGCGCGCCACACTGGTCGATGCGCTGAATGACGTCATCGGCGGCGGCCGCTTGCTCTACGATCAGGCGAACTTCGCCGGCGTCACTCTGCGGCCGGAGACGAGCGCGCTGCTCAGCCGCAATCCGGGCGGCTCCGAGCTCAGCCGCCTCAATCGCCTGCTCCTCACCGACGCGTTCGCCACGATCCTCGATACGCAGCTGGTGCCGAATGAAAATGCGTCCGCGATCGTCACGACCTCGACCTTGCGCGACGGCTCGACGGTGCCCGGCCAGGGCGTAACCAGCCAGCAGGTGCTGAACATCGACGCCACGGCGGGCTACTTCCGCATCGGTTTCCGCCTCGACGCCGCGGCGGTGGCCGCGATCCAGCACGGCGTGGCGCTGACTCGCGACGGATCGTTCGTCATCGGCCGGACCTACGTGCCGGAGATCAAGGCGAACAACACCGTCTGGACCGCAGCGATTCCGTTCAACGCCGACGCCGATCTTTTCCGCCTCTACCTGGATCCGATCCTCAATCCGGCAAACAGCGACCTCGACCTGCCGCACACCCACAACTTCGACGCGGTGCGGACGGCGGGTGCATTCGTGCTCACACTCGAAGGCGCCTACCGCACGCTCTCCATTCAGCCCACCGACATCGATCGGGCGCCGACCGGCTTCGCCGCGCTCGTGGGCACGCTGGCGCTCCCGGCGCAAACGCTCTCAATCAATGCGACTGGCGGCACCTTCCGCATCGGCCTCGAGCTGACGCCGGGCGTTATCACCTTCACCGCGCCGATCGCCTACAACGCCAGCGCCGACGCGGTGCTCGCTGCGCTCAATCCGCTGGTTAATCCGGCCAACGCCAGCACGCCGCTGACCGACGCACCGCAAACGGCCAACGTGGCGGTGACCAAGCAGAACAACGTTTACACCATCACCTTCCAGGGCCAGTTCGCGAACCTCCGGATCGATCCGGTGAATGTGGACGGCGCGTTGCTCGACCTGACCCTCGGCACGACGAGCGCGCGCGGCACGGCGACGCTCTCCACGCAGCTTGAAGGCATCTATTATTACGACCTCGCTACGCTGAACATCGACCTGAGCGCGGGCAGCGACATTTTCAACATCCGCGGCTCCGCCGCCGGCACGATCACCAATGTCCGCGGCCATGATGGCGACGACCGCTTCTACGTCTCTTCGCAGGCCGATCGCCGGCAGGACAATCTGGTCGGTTACGACCACCTGAAGAATGTCGTCGGTTACAACTACCTGAACGGCACGCTCAATGACGTGAAGGGCACGCTGAACCTCGACGGTGGAGCGGGCCGGCAGACGCTGATGATCAGCGACGAAGCGGCTACGGTGGGCGACACCGCGGTGTCGATCACCGACACCTTCACTGGCGTCGGACTGCCGAACGCGGAGATCCTCGTGCGCGGCTTGGCGGCGGGTGACATCACCTTCGGCGCTAACCAGACCGATGGGAACTTTGCCAACGGCATCACCATCTGGAGCGGCTTTGGCAATGACACAATCGCGATCGACGGCACGCTCCGCCGCGACGGCCTGCGCACGGTCACGACGCTGAACACCGGCCTCGGCAACGATCGGATCACCGCCTCGCTGACTGCGGGTGAAGACGACTTCTTCGTCCTCAACACTCAGGGCGCATATCACAATCAGCCGGCGGCGACGGACAACGACTTCGTCGATGGCCGGGCTTCGACGCTGCCGCTGATCGTCTTCGGCGGTCAGGGCGATGACGACATCACCGGTGGTCAGGGTGATGATCTGCTCTTCGGCGATCGCGGGCAGGTCATCTACCGCGACGGCGCCGTCATCGTGAGCGCGCTCGGTCACGCGGGGCCCGGCGACTTCACGGATGGCACGATCCGTCCGGCGACGACGGCCTTCACCGAATATGCGTCCGTCGGCGGCAATGACACGATCCGTGGGCGCGAAGGCCGTGATCTGATCTTTGGCGGCGCGGCGAATGACACGCTCTACGGCTTCGATGCGAATCTGCTGACGTCCGATGTGCAGAGCGATGTGCTCGTCGGCGACAGCGGCATGGCCCAATACCGCAACGGTGTGCTGGTCACGATCGAGACGATCGCGCCATCGATCGGCGGCAACGACACACTGCACTCCAGTCTCGGCGCGAATGTGCTCATCGGCGGCGCGGCGAACGATACGATCCACGCGGGCGGAGACGTGCCGTTCGACGTGGCGCTCGGTGACAATGCCCGCGTGACCTTCGACGCCACGACCGGCCTGATCCTGCGCGCCGAGACGATTGATCCGACCATCGGTGGCGCGGACATCATCGACGGCGGCGACAGCAGCAACGTCATCTTCGGCGGCACCGACGCCGGCACCGGCTTCGACGAGATCACCACACTCAACCCGACCGCACGCAACTACGTGATCGGCGACAATGGCGAGGTGAACTTCGACCTCGCGGGCAACCTGATCCGCCTGCTCACGAATACTCCGTCGGTGGGCGGGGTGGATCACATCACCACCGGCGGCGCGTCCGATCTCATCGCCGGCGGCGTGGGCGCGGATGTGATCCATGCTGGCGCGGGCAACGACTTCGTGCTCGGTGACAACGGCATCTTCGAGTTTGCCGCCGACGGTGTGAACGGTTCGCTGGACTGGTTCGCCAGCACCGATCCGACCGAGGGCGGCGCGGACATGATCTTCGGCGAAGCCGGTGAGGATTACCTCTTCGGCGGCACGGCGGGCGACATCATCTCCGGCGGCCTCGATCACGATGTCATCCTCGGTGACCACGGCCGCTACGATAAGGCGCTCCAGATCAATCAGAACTTCGTCTCCATCTTCACCGCCAACGGAATGGGCGCGGGCA
>JBAVML010000264.1:0-5255 GCA_049690035.1 Chthoniobacteraceae bacterium | reverse complement strand
AGATCGCTCGGTGCGGCGCAAGCTACGAAAGCGCCCTGGCGCTTGGTTGGGACCGGTCAGGCGGATGGTCGCGCGGCTACTTCGAGATCGCGTCTGCGGCTGCCTGCTGAAAGGCGCGGCGCACCTCGCTGGCGTCGCTGTTCGGGAGATTCGAGCGCTGAATCATCAGCACGTAGGCCACGCCCTTGGCGGGGTCGATCCACGCCTGCGTGCCCCACGCGCCGCCGTGGCCGTAGCTGCCGGGCGAGAGCATTGCGGCCACGCCCGCGTGAGGGGTCCGCAGGACGCATGTGCCGATTCCCCAGCTGTAATTAGCCCCGCGATTCCCGCCGGCTTCGTTCTGGAAAAATCCCGTCGGCAGCTCGCCGGTCTGCGGGGTGCTGAGGAATTTCATGGCGTCGGCAGTGAGGTAGCGGCGGCCGTCGAGCGCGCCGCCGGCGAGAAGCATCTGGCAAAACCGCGCGTAGTCGTGCGCCGTCGAGTAGAGGCCGCCGTTGCCCTGCGGCGGGCGGTTGCGCGTGCCTTCGTAACCGTCGCGTGGCGGCACGGGTTCGAGCGCGCCGGTCTCCTTGTTTTTTGCGTAGGCAGTGACGAGCCGGCTACGCTGCGCGTCGCTGAGATAGAAAGTCGTGTCCTTCATGCCCAACGGATCGAAAAGCCGCTGTTGGAGAAGCGCGTCGAAGGTCTGCCCGCTCACGACTTCCACGATGCGCGCGGCGGCGTTGATGCCGCTCTGAGTGTACTTCCATTTTTCGCCCGACTCGTACTGCATCGGTGCGGCGAGCCAGATCGGCACGAGATCCGCGAGCGTCTTCGCCTGCTGCGCCGCCGGGCCGGCGGCCTCGCCGAGGCCGGAAGTGTGAGTGAGGAGTTGGGCAATGGTGAGATTCGCCGACTTGCCCGAAGGCGTCTTCAGGCTGGCAAACTCGGGTAGAAATTTCGCCACCGGATCGGCGACGTTCAGCTTGCCCTCATCCTGCAGCATGAGGACCGCCGTGCCGGTGATCGGCTTCGTCATCGAGGCGATCCAGAAAAGCGTGTCCGGCGTCATCGGCCGCTTCGAGGCCACGTCGGCCAGGCCGGTGCTCTCGACGTGCAACACCTTATCCTTCGCCACGACCACCGTGACCGCGCCGGCGACTTCGCTCTTCTCCACCAACGCCTGCATCGCCGTGCCGATTCCGGGCAGCGTCGGATCAGCGGCAAGAGCGGATAGCGCGACGCAGAGCGCGGCGGCGAAAGCGAGAGGAAGGCGAGGAATGTTCATGGGTGGACGCCCATCCAAGAACGGAAGCTCGCGCTTTTCAAGTCGCTGCGCCGAGTCCTTTCGCCCTTCATCTTTCACCTCTAGCCTTTTTTCCATGCCCTTCGACCTCAACCCCCTTGAAACCCGTGTGCTCGGCTGCCTTCTCGAAAAGGAGCGCCACACGCCGGAGAATTATCCGCTGTCGCTGCACGCGCTGACCGCGGCCTGTAACCAGACGACAAATCGCGAGCCCGTGACGAGCTATGACGAAAAGCTCGTCGAGGCCGGAGTGAATGCCCTGCGCGAGAAAAAACTCGCGAGCGTGATCTTCGGCGCGGGTTCGCGCGTGCAAAAATACCGGCACCTGCTGCTCAATCACTTCGACCTCAAGCCGCCCGAGATCGCTGTGCTCTGCGTGCTGCTCCTGCGCGGACCGCAGACGCCGGGGGAATTGCGCGCGCGCGCCGAGCGCATGTATGGATTCCCGAGTCTCGAGGCGGTGCAGAGCTGCCTCGATGATCTCGCCATCGACGCCACACCGCTGGTGCGCCTGCTCGAACAGCGACCGGGGCAAAAGGAGCGTCGTTATGCGCAGCTCTTTTCCGCGGAAACCGACGAGACCACACCCGCGGCCGAGCCGGTGCTCATCTTCGCCGCTCCCAAGCTGGAGCCCGGTGCGATCGACGCGCGACTCTTCGCCGCCGAGCAAGAGATCGCCGTGCTGAAATCCGAACTCGTCCAGCTTCGCGAAGAAGTCGCCGCGTTTCGCAAGCAGTTCGAGTAGCCGCGGATAATTGGATTGATCGCCGCGGGTGGAAGTCGTGAAGTCGCGCGCTCCGTGCTCGCCTATTTCCTCCACCAGTTTAGTCCGTTCATTTTCGAGTTCCGTCCGGGTTTTGGTTTGCGCTGGTACGGGCTGTCATACGTGGTGGCGTTTCTGCTCGGCTACCTCCTTTACAAACGCCTGGCGGAACGCGGCTACACGGACCTGCCGCCGGCGCAGGTGGGCGACTTTATCACCTGGGCGGCGGTGTTCGGGGTGATGCTCGGCGGGCGGCTGGGCTGGGTGATCTTCTACGGCTGGCGCCAAGTGGTCGAATCGCCGCTCACCGCGCTGCGGGTGTGGGAAGGCGGGATGGCGAGTCACGGTGGGATCGTTGGCATGGTGATCTTCACCTTCTATTGGTCGCGCCGGCATCGCGTTTCGTGGACGAGTATCGGGGATACCATGTGCGTCGTCGCGCCGATCGGGCTGCTGATCGTGCGACTGGCCAACTTCATCAACGGCGAACTCTACGGACGACCGGCGACGGTGCCTTGGGCGATGCTTTTTCCGGGAGAACTTTATGAGGATGCAGCACTTCAGACGCGGCTCGGTCTGTCTGGGGGCGGCGAGGTCGCGGACTTCGTGGAAGCGGCACGACTTCAACCCGCGATCGCCGACCAGTTGCGCACGGTGCTGACTCCGCGCCATCCCTCGCAACTCTACGAGGCGGCGCTCGAAGGCGTCGTGCTCTTCGTGGCCCTCTGGCTGCTGCGGACCCGCTGCCGCGTGCCGCGCGGGGTGATCACCGGAACTTTCTTCATCCTCTACGCGGCGTTGCGCATCGTCGGGGAATTTTTCCGGGAGCCGGATCGCGCGTGGTCGGTGGGGTGGATCTCCGCGGGGCAGTTTCTTTCGATCTTCATGTTCATCATCGGGGCTGCTTTTATCGTCTGGGGAATGCGGGCGCAGCAGTATGAGCGGGTATTTTCCCGCCCGCAGGCGGAGTAGCCGCGCGGAAATCGCTGGTGGCAGCGACTTTGCGCTTTTGGCGCATGCAAAGCGCCGGTTAGACTGAAAAGGTCAATGAATTCTCCGGATCCCAAGCACCCGACCGTCACGGTGGGTGAGTTTTACACTCGCCACTCGGAGTCGCTGGAGATGAAATTGATGGGATCGGACGTCGGCTTTGCGCGGCGCATCCGGGAGCCGACGGTGAATCGTCCCGGCCTGGCGCTGGCCGGGTTCTTTAGTTATTTCGCGTTGAAACGGATTCAAGTGCTCGGGAGTGCGGAGCTGTCCTATCTGCGCAGTCTCGACCCGCATGAGGCGCGAGAGCGCTGTCGCGCGCTCTCCGAGCAGGCCATCCCGTGCATCATCGTCTCGCGCAGCGCGAAGCCGCCGGCGTGCCTGCTCGAAGAGGCGGAGACCGCGGGCATCGCCGTCTTTCGCACGCCGATGGTGACCATGAAGTTCATCAACGCGGCCACGCTCGCGCTGGAGTTCGACTTCGCCCCGACGAAAAGCGAGTATGGCAGCATGATGGACATCATGGGCGTCGGCACCCTCATCCGCGGCTCCAGCGGGATCGGGAAAAGCGAATGCGTGCTCGGACTCATCGAGCGCGGCCATAGCCTCGTGAGCGACGACATGACGCGCTTCCGCGCGCTCGAAGGCCGCGAACTCGTGGGCACTTCACCCGACCTCACCCGGCACCACATGGAGATCCGCGGGCTCGGCATCATCAATGTCATGTCGATCTTCGGTATCGGCGCCGTACGGATGGAAAAGCGGCTCGACTTGATCGTGACGCTAAAGGATTGGCAGGAACTCGAGGAGGCCGATAGGATCGGGCTCGATCAGGAATACTACGAGATTTTAGACATCCTGATCCCGCATGTCACCATCCCGGTGCGCACGGGCCGTGACCTGGCCCGGCTCGTCGAGGTGGCCTCGCTGGACCAGAAGCTCAAGAGCATGGGCCAGAACAGTGCGGTGGAATTCAATCAGCGTTTGCTTAACCTCATGCAGAAAAAGAAAGAGCAGTAATGGGCTTTCTCAGCCGAAAAACCGAACCCGATTCAAAAAACAAACAGTCCAAGGAACTCACCATCGTGAATCGCCTCGGGCTGCACGCCCGACCCTCCGCGATGTTCGTGAAAACAGCGGGAAAATTTCGCGCTGAAATCTGGGTGGAAAAGGACGGTGAACGGATCAACGGCAAGAGCATCATGGGCCTCATGATGCTGGCGGCGGGGCAGGGCTCGAAGCTGCTCGTGACCGCGGAAGGAGCGGACGCCGACAAGGCGCTGGTTGAATTGGAAGCGATCGTCCTTCGAAAATTCGATGAGGACTGACCGCCCGCTCCTACGACCATGAGCGGAGAGGCACCCAGCGTCGAGGAGCGGCGGTTCAGCGGCATCGGGGTCTCGCCCGGCATTGCTCGCGGCACCGTCTTTGCCTACCGGCCGGACGACGAGGAGCCGCCGATGCGGCGCCTGCAGGATACGGATCTCCCGGGCGAGATCGCGCGCTTTGAAAACGCGCTCATCGCCACCCGCCATCAGATCCTCGAGATGCAGCAGCGCATCGCCGAATCAATCGGCGCGAAAGATGCAGGCATCTTCGATGCCCACCTGCTCGTGGTCGAAGATCGCACGTTGATCGACGAGGTGCTGCGCACGCTCGCCAAGGACAAGACCAACGTCGAACACGTCTTCGCCACCGTCGCTGGACGCTACGCGAAGACGCTGAGCGAGATCGACGATCCCTACCTTCGCGAACGCGCGCTCGACATCCACGACGTGACCCGGCGCGTGATTCACAATCTCCTCGGCAAGGAGCGCCGCGACCTCGCGAGCATCGCGGCGCCAGTGATCCTCATCGCGCACAATCTGACACCGTCGGACACCGCGCAGCTCCACCGCGAACTCGTGCTCGGCTTCGGCACCGACATCGGCAGCAAGACCTCGCACACCGCGATCATGGCGCGGTCGCTGAACATTCCCGCGGTCGTCGGGCTGCACGATATATCCACCCAACTCGCCAGCGGCGACCACGTGCTGCTCGACGGTTACAACGGGCTCGTCATCGTAAATCCGAGCGACCAAACGCTGTGGGAGTACGGCGAGCTCGAGATCAAGAAAGGGGTCGTCGAGGAGGAGCTAACCAAGCTGCGCGAGACCGAATCGCGCACGCTCGATGGCCGCCACGTCATTCTCAGTGCGAACATCGAACTTCCCGAGG
>JBAVML010000263.1:0-9857 GCA_049690035.1 Chthoniobacteraceae bacterium | reverse complement strand
GCGAAGGATCGCCCCAAATACGCCGCGCCCCACACCGCAATGGCAAAGCCCACGCAACTCAGCATCAACGCCGCGGCAGCGAGCGGAGCCTGCCAGGGCACTGGGGCGAGACTTCGCGACAGCGGCTCGGGCAGGGTGCCCGCGAAATTGTAGCTGATGTAGAAGAAGGTGCCGACGAGCGGGATCACGAGTTCCTTCCAATTCTCAGGGAGCCGCTCGGGCACTTTGTTCACGAGCAGCGCGATGCCGGATGCGAGCTGCAGGGCGAAGATCAGCAGGTGATTCACAAAGCCGGCAAACGCGACAGGATTGCCACCGCGCCAGGCATGCGCCGCGATCGCGATGGCGCCCGCCTGCTGCCAGGAAAACCAGAGAAACAGGAAGGAGATCCCGAACTTCTCCACGAAGAGGGCGATCCGGGCGAGTCGTTGCATGCGCAGGCGGCGGCGCGCTCAGGCCACGTATGGATTGGTCGTGCGCTCGATGCCGACCTTCGTCGCCGGCCCGTGGCCCGGCAGAACGGTGATGTCGTCGTCGAGTGCGAAGACCTTCTCCCGAATGCCCGTGAATAGCAGCTCCTGATCGCCGCCCGGCAGATCCCAGCGCCCCACGCCGCCGGCAAAAAGCACGTCGCCGCCAAAGAGCACCCGCGCCTCCTTATGCAGAAAACACAGGCTGCCCGGGCAGTGGCCGGGCACGAGCAACACCTGAAAGTCCACACCTTCGACCACGACCGAGTTTCCTTCCTCGATGAGAAAACCAGGCACGATCGGCTCGATGTCCCAGCCGAATCCAAACTGCCGAAAGAAGTCCGCCTCCGTGACCATCTGCTCCGTATCGCGGTGATAGCCCACGCGGCAGCCGTGCTCGCGCTGGATTTTCGCCGCATCCCACACGTGATCGATGTGCCCGTGGGTCAGCAGGAGCGTGCGGACGCGATATCCCTTGCGCTCGAGCCAGCCGGCTGCTTCCTGAGGTGCGTCGATGAGGATGCCGCTCTCGGGAAGGAAGAAGCAGTTCGTATCGAAGATGCCGCCGGTAAAAGTATCAAGTTTGGTCATGAAATGTGGTCGTCGCTAAGAACCGGTCTGCATCGTGCTCATCAGCGCAGCCGATGAAGCGCCTGGACACGAATTATCGCAAGACGAAGGAATATAAAATGAGTCTCAAACCTGATTTGCGCTTTCGAGCGATTCTGCCAACGTGATGAGCCCTTCGCGCAACCGCACTCCTCCTCGATGAAGCTCATTCGCCTCTCCTGCCTCACGCTGGCCCTCCTTTCCTTCTGCTCGACCGCCAGCGTTCGGGCCGATGAACCGGACCCGGGTCAGATCGAAATCTCGGTGGCGCGCCTGCTCGAGCAAGGCCACTACAGCCGCCGCAAGCTCGACGAGAAAGTCGCGCAGCAGCTGCTCAAGAACTACCTCGAAGCGCTCGATTACAATCGCGTCTATTTCACCCAGAAAGACGTGGACGGCTTTGTGAGTAAGTACGGAACGTCGCTCGATAACGACATTCTCCTCGGCAATCCCGACCCGGCGTTCAAGATTTTCAAGCTCTACCGCCAGCGCGTGGAAGAGCGCATCACCAAGGCGAAGGAGTTGCTGAAAGGGAAATTCGAGTTCACCAGCACGAAGACCGTCGAGATCAACCGCCAGAAATCGCCTTGGCCGAAGGACGAAGCGGAAGCCGAGAAAATCTGGCGCGACCGTCTCGAGGGCGAAGTGCTCCAGGAAACCCTGAACAAGCACGAGAAGGAGCCGGTGAAGCGCATCGTCAAACGCTACGACCAACTGCTGCGCAACCTTCACGAGCTGAACAACGAGGACATCGTAAAGGGATTCCTCACGACGCTCGCGCTGACCTACGATCCGCATTCGGAATACATGAGCCGATCGGAGCTCGAGAATTTTCAGATCAACATGCGGCTCGCGCTCGTCGGCATCGGCGCGGTGCTACATTCCGAAGAAGGCTACGCGAAAATCATGGAGTTGGTCCCCGGTGGCCCCGCGGCCAAGGACGGACGGATCAAGGTCGGCGATCGTGTGACCGCGGTAGCCCAGGGTGAAAAGGAATTCGTGGACGCCGTGGATATGAAGCTCGACAAGGTGGTCGAGATGATCCGCGGCAAGAAGGACACGATCGTGCGGCTGCAGATCATTCCCGTCAGCGCGTCCGATCCCGGAGTCCGCAAGGTGATCGAGATCAAGCGCGACGAAATCAAGCTCAAGGAGCAGGAAGCAAAAGCCGAGATTATCGAACGGCCCGACGCCGATGGCAAAGTGCAGAAGCTCGGCTGGATCGTGCTTCCGTCCTTTTATGCCGACATGGAGCACAGCGGCGCGCCTGACGCGAAAAGCACGACCAAGGACGTGCTGGCGCTGATCAACCGGTTGAAGTCCGAAGGAATCACCGGCCTCGTCATGGACCTGCGCCGAAATGGCGGCGGCTCACTCGAGGAAGCGGTGAAGCTCACCGGCCTTTTCATCAAGAAAGGCCCGGTCGTGCAGGCCAAGGATAGCAATGGCGCGATCCACGTTTCCAAGGATCGTGGCGAAAAGGGACTCCCGGAAATCGCGTGGGACGGTCCGATGCTCGTCCTTTGCAACCGACTCAGCGCTTCAGCGAGCGAGATTTTCGCCGCCGCACTTCAGGACTACAATCGCGCGGTGATCGTCGGCGACCAAAACACCTTCGGCAAAGGCACCGTGCAGACCATGCTCGAGATCGGGCGCATCATGCCCTTCCTCGGCAGCGGCGGCAATGAAGCTGGCGCGTTGAAACTGACCATCCAGAAATTTTATCGCATCGCCGGCGGCAGCACCCAGCTCCGCGGCGTCGAGAGCGACGTGAAGCTTCCCTCGCCGTATGATCATCCCGAGATCGGCGAAAGCTCGCTCAAGGGACCGCTGCCCTACGACACGGTCGAGGCCGTGCCGTTCGACAAAGTCGAAAAGTCGCTTTTCAAGACTGAACTTCGCAGCCGTTCCGCGGCGCGAGTCTCCGCCGATCCGGAATTCCGCTTCATCTCCGAGGATCTCGATCGGGTGAAGCAGAAACTGGCAGAGAACAAAATCTCGCTCAACGAGAAGGTGCGCCGCACCGAACTCGACGAGGAAAAGGCGCGCAAAGACGCCCGCACGGCCGAGCGTGGAAAGCTCAAGCCGGTCGAACTCAAGCGGTTCTCCGTCACCTTGGAGAACGTCAACAAACCGGAGCTCCAGTTGGTGGTGAACGAGAAGAAAGCGGGCGACGACGCAAAGACTGGCAAAGTCGATCCCGTCAAAGCGACGGACGGCGCCGCCGAGGATGTCGATGCGGAGGACGAAGAGGACGCCACGGCCAAAGCCAACGGAGTGGACCCGATCAAGATCGAGACGATCAACATCCTCAACGACCTGATCGACCTCCAGCGCACGGGCGGCAAGGCGGCGACGGCGAGCGCGACGACCCCGAAGCAGGGCCAGCAGTAACCAGCCGGATTAGCTCCCGAATTGCGCCGAGACTCGCAGTGAGTCTCCCACCACGAGTTGCACATCGCGCAGGTTGATTTCGCCCAGCGCGAAATTCATCAGCGGAAACGATTCGCCCTCCAGCGCCGCGAGCTGCGGGCGGATGAAACCGCCGGCAAGATTGGCGACCATGCCTTCGCCGTGAAACTGGAGGTGAGCGAGCCGCGCGTTCAAATACTCATCGAGGTCAATATCGCCACTCAGCGTACACGTCGCGGTCGCGATGAACATTTTCGCGACGACCTCCGCGACGATACTCACCGCGCGCGGGCCGCGCGAGGTGCAAGCCAGCTTCACGTTCTTGATCTCGACGCCGTGGCCGCTCGCCGCCTTCGACGCGAGAGAATGAACGAGGCGCTCGAGGTCCTCGTGCCGGATTTCGATCGTGAGTTCGCCGTGCGCGGCGCGCCTGATCAGCAACACCGATTCCTCGGCCGAAACCGGCGCGATGACAAAGGCGGCGCCATCCCCGTGCAGGCGGACGTGAGCTGGTGCGCCCTCGATTTCGCCGGGCTCGGCAAGCACTTCGAACCGGCCAACGGTGACGGTTCCATTCATCGTGTCGTCGCGCGGGCTGGGAAGCTGCGGCCGCGAGACCTGTGCGCCCGTGAGGTCGATCCGCAAAAGGTCGAGCGCTGGCCACGTTCCTGTCGCAACGACCTCGCGCGCATTCAGTCCATGTGCCGCGAGACCTCGCTCCAGTGCGTCGGCGAGAGCCTTGGGTGAATCAGGAAGCCGCGGTCCGGCGAGTGGGAGCATGCGGGAGGCTTGGTGGCCGGACGCTCTAGGTCAAGACCGCCGATTCCAAACTCACGATTCGATGGAGCCCTTCGTCTCCTTCGGCAAGGGGAAGACCCAGACGTGGTAGAGAAAAAACTTTAGCCCGCTGAGAAAGAACTGCGTCGCGACGATGTCGAGATCGAGCGGAAACCGCCCCACGTTAAATGACATGTGCATGTTGAAATGCTTAAGCGCCGTCAGCGTAGCGGTCGAGAGCGCCCACATGCACCCGACCGCCGCGAGGTAGCGGGCGAGCGCATCACGCTTCCGGGAGTCGGTGCGGAAGTTGATGAAATAGTTCCAGCTAAAGAAAAACACGGTGCTGACGCCGAGGCTGCACGCCGACACGGCCCAGATGGGCATCTCGGTGTGCGCGCGCAGCCATTTGAAGGGCGTGGCGATCAGCAGGTAGTTCACCGACGCGCCAGCGATGAACCAAAAGATTCGGGAGCGCAGCATCTGCTGCCTCTCGGGGCGCAGGGGATTCGTAATGGGGTCCATTCGCCCCGTGATTACGGAGAACGCGCGCCACCAACAACCACAATTGCCGATTGCGGATTCCAGTCTGCTGGCCGAAAAACTAAATCCATGTCCGCCGCCGCCACACCCTCGCGCCGAGTCGTCGTGACGGCTGTAGGTGTGGTGAGCCCGCTCGGTCATGGAGTCGGAGAAACGACGGAATCATTGCAGCATGGACGCGATGGCGTGACGCCGATGGCGCCGGAAAGATTCGATGTGTCGCGCTGCCGGGCGAAGACGGCGGGCCAGGTAATTCCCGCGCAGCCGGACAATTCGCGTCGCCTGCACGCTGCGAGTCTTTTCATGATGGAAGCCGCGCGCGAACTGGCTCGCGCCGACGCCGGCATTCATCCGGAGCTGATGGTCATCGGCACGACCAGCGGAGGGATGAGTTTCGGCGAGCAATTTTTTCGCGCTCAAGTTTCGCAGAATCGGCCACGAAGCCGCGCCGAATGGCTGGCAAACTACATGCCGCAAAAGGCCGCTCTGGACGCGCAGGCCACGGCCAGCGTTTCGTGCCCGATCCAGATCATTGCCAACGCGTGCGCGTCCGGCACCAACGCGGTCGGACATGCCTTTCAGTTGGTGCGAGCGGGGTTGTACCGGGCCGTTCTCTGCGGCGGGTACGATGTGATTTCTGAGCTGGTGTTCGTGGGGTTCGACTCACTCCAGGCCGCGACGGCGGAAAAGATCCGGCCCTTCGACGCGACCCGCTCGGGCCTCGTGCTCGGCGAGGGTGCGGCGCTACTCGCGCTCGAAGAATTGGAATCGGCCCGGCGCCGCGGCGCGCCCATTCTCGCAGAGGTCGCGGGCTACGGCATCTCCACGGACAATCACCACCTCACGCAGCCACACCCGAGTGGCATCGGCCCGCAGTCTGCGATGGAGCGCGCGCTCCGAGATGCGCGGCGGCGGCCGGAGGAGGTGGACTACATCAACGCCCACGGCACGGCCACGACCTTCAACGACGCCACCGAGGGCGCGGCGATCGAGCGATTGTTCGGCGAGCGGGTTCCGGTCAGTTCCACGAAGTCGATGATGGGCCATGCGCTCGGCGCGGCCGGCGCGATCGAAGCCGTGTTTTCGATCCTCGCGATGCAGCACCAGTTTCTTCCACCGAACATTCACTACTCCGCGCCGGATCCGGCGTGGCGGTTGAATATCGTGGCCAATGAAGCCCGTGACGCCCGCGTCGAATGCGTGCTGTCGAATTCGTTCGGCTTCGGAGGAACCAATGCGTCGCTCGTGCTGGAGCGCGCCGCGTGATGCCTGCTCGAATCCTCGGAATGGGCTGGGTGACGCCGCTCGGCGCGGATCTCGCGACCGTCTGGCAGCGACTCGCCGCCGCTGAGCCACCGGAGCCAAAGGTGCTGACAAATCCGGAAACCGGTGCCCTGCATTCCTACCTCGCGGTGCCGCCGAAGCTGGTGGATCACCTCGCGCGCAATCCCCGCCTGCGCCGCTCCAGCGCCATCAGCTACTATGCGGTCGCGGCGGGACTCGCTGCGCTGGAGGACGCCGGACTCACGCTCGATGCCGCGAGCGCTTCGCGGACTGCGGTGGTCTTTGCGATCTGCGATGGCGGCGTGATTTACACGCGAAAGTTTTATGAGCAGATCGTGAAGCAAGGCGCGAATGCGGCCAGCCCGCTGCTCTTTCCCGAGACGGTTTACAACGCGCCCGCCAGCCACCTCTCGGCGCTGCTGGGAATCGACGGCGCGAGCTACACGCTCGTCGGAGACAACTCGGTCGGCCTCGCGGCACTGAAGTTCGCGGAACAGTTGCTGGCCTTGAGCGACATCGACCACGTGATTGTCGTGGGCGCCGAGGAAATCGACTGGGTCATCTGCGAAGCGTATCGCGACTGGCGCCTCGCGCGCACCAGTGCGCCGCCGCGAGCCGATGCACCGTGGAAAGCTTGGCTCGGCGAAGGAGCTGCGGCCCTCGTCCTCGCGCGGGAAGGCTCGATCGCCGTCGAGGCGGTCCACACCGGGGTCGCATTCCAGCGGCGGGCAGATGCGCCGGGCGCGATCGATCGCGTGCTGGCGGAGCTTGCCACGGGCGGCGATGCGCAACGGATGATGAGCTGTGCCAATGGCACCTTTGCCGACCCAGCGGAGGCTGCTGCAGTGGCGCGTCATTTTCCCACCGCGATGCAGCATTCGCTGAAGCTGAAACGCTCTTTGGGCGAAGCGCCCGGCGCGAGCGCGCTGCTGCAGGTTATCGCCGCCGCTTGCGAATGCCGGCTCGGGCAGAGTGAGCGGGTGCTCGTGCCGGTGATGGGATTCAATCAGCAAGCGAGCGCGGCGATCATCGCCCGCGCCGGCTAGTCACTTCCGCGCCGCAGGAACGGCGAAAATGGGAACGCGCGCATGGTGGCGAACCGTGTCGATGGTGCTGCCGTGAATGATGTCGCCGACAAGACGATGGCCGTGCGAGCAGAGCGCGATGAGGTCGCACCCTTCCGCCTCGGCGACCTTGAGAATCTGCGCGGGCGGACTGCCGAGCGCGAGGCGCGTGCTAACAGTGAGCCCCGTATTCGCCCGCAACTCGGCAGCGCGCTCCTCGAGATACTGCCAGTCCTCCCGCATCTCCTGCGATTCGACCAGATTGAGTTGATCGAAATTCCGCGCGACCCAGCCATCGGCCACATGCACGAGCAAGAGTTCCGCCTTGAGCAGCGCGGCGAGACCGCTCACCGCGGGGAGCAGCGACTGATCGGATGGCGTGGTGTCGAGCGCGACGAGGATTTTGCGATACATGGGATTAGATTCCGAGAGCGTGCTGCCACGACTCCGGGGCAAAGAAGTCGAAGAGTAGCTTGAGATTCAAGATGACGATGACCGTCGCGCTGCCCGCGGCAAGCGTCTTGATCCAAAGCGGATTGGCGAAGCGGCCCATCTTGGCGCGGCTATTGGTGAAGAGCAGCAGCGGAATCACGGCGAAGCTGAGCTGCATCGAAAGAATCACCTGGCTCCAGATCAGCAGGTCGGTCGTCCTGCCCTCTCCGTAGTAGCCGATCACGCTGACTGCGGGCACGATGGCGATGAGGCGGGTGATGAGCCGGCGCAGCCACGGCGTGAGGCGAATTTTCAGGAAGCCTTCCATCACGATCTGCCCGGCGAGCGTGCCGGTGAGCGTGGAGTTTTGCCCGCTGGCGAGCAGGGCCAGCGCGAAGAGCGTGCTCGCCACACCCACCCCGAGGGTGGGGCTGAGTAACTGGTAAGCGTCCTGAATTTCCGCCACGTCATGATGCCCACTGAAGTGAAACGCGGCAGCCGCGAGGATGAGGATGCCGCTATTGATGAAGAGCGCGAACATCAGCGCGAAGGCGGAATCGATCGACGCAAACTTGATCGCCTCGGCCTTGCCTTCCTGCGTGCGGTCGAAGTTGCGCGTCTGGACGATCGAGCTGTGAAGGTAGAGATTATGCGGCATCACCGTCGCGCCGAGGATGCCGATGGCGATGAAGAGCATTTCCTTGTTCTCGCTGCGGAAGAGCGCAGTCGAGGGAATGAACCCGAACGCAATACCGCTGAGACTTGGCTTCGCAAAAAACAGCTCCGCCGCGAAGCAGCCGCCGATGGTGAGGATGAGCGCGATGACCAGCGCCTCGACGTAGCGGAAGCCTCGATTTTGCAGGAAGAGAACAATCATCACGTCGAGCGAGGTGATGATGCAGCCCCAGACCAGCGGGATGCCGAAGAGGAGTTGCAGCCCGATCGCCGAGCCGACGACTTCGGCGAGATCGCACGCGGCGATGGCCGCCTCGCAGAGCACCCACAGGCACCAGACGACCGGCGTCGGATAGTCATCGCGGCAGGCCTGCGCGAGGTCGCGGCCCGTGACCACGCCGAGCTTCACGCAGAGGTGCTGAAGCAGGATGGCCATGAGATTCGAAATCAGGATGACCGAGAGGAGCGCGTAGCCGTATTTCGCTCCGCCGGCGAGATCGGTGGCCCAGTTCCCGGGATCCATGTAACCGACCGAGACGAGGAATCCCGGTCCGGCAAAGGCGAGGAGCTTGCGCCAGAAGGACGTGCCGTTTGGGATGGCGACGGTGCGGAAGACTTCAGGGAGCGAATCGCCGCTCTGACGGCGCCAGCCGTCGTTGGTGGCCGGGGCGAGTGGTGGCTGATCGCTCAAGGACATGCGTAAGCAGGATGGGCCGTGCTGCGGCCGAAGCCTGAATCCAGGCCAGCTGAGGCGGGCGTGAAGCGAAGGCTGGACGTGACCATAAAGCCTTTTCTAAGCAACGAATCTCAGCCGTCAACAACAGACTTAGGTTCACCTAACTTTGTTCCGACGGGTTAAGGCATGGCTTGACGCGAATTTCCGCGCTTCCTACGGTGCGCGCCATGCCCGCCAAAGCCTCGACCCGCCTCGCTTCCTCGGCGGTCGAGGACTACCTCGAACGCATCCTGGGGTTGATCAATACCAAGGGCTACGCCCGCGTGGTGGATATCGCGCAGAGCCTCGGGATCTCGCAGGCGAGCGTGACGAACATGATCCAGCGGCTCGATGCCGAGGGGCTCCTGAAGTACGAGAAATACCGCGGCCTCGCCCTAACCACGGCGGGCGAGACGCTCGCCAAGAACATCACGCGACGGCATCAACTGCTCTCGGACTTCCTCAAACTCCTTGGACTCGATGACGAGGTGATTTATCACGACGTGGAAGGCATGGAACACCACATCAGTCCGACCACCCTGCGCGCGATCGAGGCGCTGACCGCGCATTTGCAACGGCAGCCCGCGCTGCTCGCCAAGGTGCGCAAGGAAGCGGATGAACGTTGAGCCGCAGGCACAACTTGCCGCACACTTCCAAGTCTCACTCTTTCCCAGATCATCCATGCACCTTCGACGTTTCCTCGGCTTCTTCCTTGTCCTCCTTTCTCCCGGCTTCTTCGCGGGGTGCGAAGCCGTCGATTCACCCGACAAGGCCGCCCGCGCGGCAATGGTGGCCGCGATCAGCACGGAGCCGGAGGGCGATTACTTCATCGCGCGGCGCTATTACAAAGTGGACTACAAATTCTGGGGCTGGGTG
>JBAVML010000262.1:0-5539 GCA_049690035.1 Chthoniobacteraceae bacterium | reverse complement strand
CCATTGAAGTTGCCTTCTCCGGCGATAAATCGGCACTAGCCGCGGCAGCTGCGCAGAATGGACTGGAAATCGTTGAGCCCAAGGTCGGGGCGGAAGGTCATGCGTTGCAGATCGTCGGAAAAGGCGATGAGGGCCGTAAGCCGGAGGACAAGAAGGGTGTGTCCCCAGCCGCAGCCGAGAAGATCGCCAAGGTCCCCGGCGCCAAGATCGAGGCCTATGAAGTGGCTCTCGATCATGTGAATGCGGAGCCGACCAATCCGGAAAGCGATCGGCCTCATTTTTGGTACAAACATCCGACCGAGAAAATCGCGTTGATTCACGCGAAGGATCTACAGCCAGGATTGGGTGCCAGCTCTTTTGCTCCGAAACACAGCTCTTACTTCTCGATTTATTTCACGATCACCGGTCTTCATGGCGCGCACGTGCTCGCGGGTGTCCTGGTGATGATTTACTTCTTCTTTTTCGGCCACGAAATCTATCGGAAGAATCCGGAGCATCAGGCTAACCGGATCGAGGTTGTCGGTCTTTTCTGGCACTTCGTTGATCTCATCTGGATCTTCGTCTTCCCGATTTTCTATCTCCTCTAGCCACCGAACATGAGCGAATCCCACGCAACTCCAGACGCGCACGTGCCCGCCGCCGAGCACGACCACTCGCACGACGCCGAGCACATCGCGAAGCATCTCAAGGGATATCTTGTCGTGGGCGGGATTCTGATCTTCTGCACCGCGGTTACGGTCTGGCTCTCGTATGTCGATTTCGATCACATGATCGGTGCGGGCTGGAACTTCATCATCGCGATGATCCTAGCCTCCTTCAAAGTCTGCCTTGTCGGCGCGATCTTCATGCACTTGAAAGGCGAGAAGTGGACCATCTGGCGCTTCCTGTTCTTCACTGCGTTCTTTGTCGCTGGTCTCTTTCTGCTGACCCTTCTCAACTGGTCCGATCCGATCTTCGGGACGAACCACACCCATCACTAGTTCCGATGTCCCTCAAGGGATTCCATCTCTTCTTCATCTTCCTTTCTATCCTGCTCGCCGCCGGTTGTGCGTTGTGGGCGTTCGTGAATGGTGTTGAGCGCTCGTTTGGAATTGCCTCGTGCGTCGTGGCTGGAGCACTGGTCGTTTATGGGATCTACTTCATCCGCAAGAGTCGGAAGCTGATCGTATGAAGCGTTCTTCGTTTTATCGTGCAGCCTGCGGCCTCGTTGGCACAGTTTTGTTTTGCCTTCCCACGGCAGCGGAGGCTTGCAGCGCCTGCATGGGCGACGTGAATAGCAAGACCGCCGGCGCGATCAATGCCGCGATGTTCCTGATGATCGGTGTTATTGGATCGATGCTTGCCTCGCTCGGCGGGTTTGCCTTTTACCTTTCCCGCCGCGCCGCCGCGCCGGCACCACCACACGCGGAGTTAGATCGAGCGATGGCTGACTCGGAGGACTTTTCCTAACATGATCAATAAATTGCTGGGCATCGTCCCCAACGCTTCCGAACACGGCTACCTCGTGGACCACATGCTGGAATTCTGCCATTGGTTCATGGCGCTTCTCTTTGTGGGTTGGTCGTTGTTTTTCCTTTTCACGATTTTCCGCTTTCATAAGTCGCGGAATCCGAAAGCCGACTATCACGGCGTGCATAGCAAAGCATCCGCTCATCTCGAGTTCACGGTGGTGCTTGTCGAAGCTGTCTTGTTGCTTGGATTCGCCATTCCGCTTTGGGGCAAACGCGTGACGCAGGATTCGTTTCCCGATGCGAAGGACGCTCTGCGCGTTCACGCGGTGGCGGAGCAGTTCGCTTGGAACTTCCACTACCCGGGACCAGACGGAGTTTTTGGAAAACAGAACATGGGGCTCGTCAGCGGCAATAATCCTCTCGGACTCGACCCGAATGATCCGGCGGGGAAGGACGATATCATTTCAAAAAACGAACTGCACCTGGTGAACCACAAGCCGGTGGTTGTCGAAGTTACCTCCAAGGATGTCATCCATGGGTTCGCGCTTCAGCACATGCGCATTTCGCAGGATGCAATTCCTGGTTCCCGAATTCCCGCGTGGTTCCGGCCGATCGTGAAAGGCCAGTATGAAATCGTGTGTTCGCAGCTTTGCGGCGCCGGGCACTATGCGATGCGCGCGATGATGATGGTCGAAGACCAGTCGGAATTTGACACGTGGATGAAAGAAACCACGCAGCTCCAGCATCCGGAAGCCGCACAACCCGCAGCAGCGCCCGCCGCCGCTCCAGCCGCGAAGTAACGGCTCGAGGCGCCCGAGGCGCCGACCGCTCGGGGCGGTTGGCCGGCGCCGACACCACCACCGCCTCGTGAACGAAACCGGCTCCATTCCACCAACGACCAGCATCGCGCTGGCCCGGTTTGCGAAGCTCGTGGTTTTCATGCTCTTCGTCCTCATCTTGATCGGCGGACACACCACCACTTCCGGCGCCGGGATGGCGTTCCCGGATTGGCCGCTCAGCCACGGTTCCGTCAATCCAAATGGCTGGTGGGAGAATGTCATGCAACGCCTCGAGCATGGGCATCGCCTCACGGCCGAGACCGTCGGTCTGCTGATCGGAATTCTTTGCGCGTGGGTCTGGCGGAGCAAATGGAGCGTGCCGATCGCCGCCGGCGTGTCCGTTGTGCTCGCCTGCGCGGCGAAGTTCAGCGGCGCGGAGCCGAAACTGGTTGCGCATACCGGGCTTTGGAGTTCTGCCGTTGTCTTCGCCCTCTTGATCCTCTGGCAGTCGGAGCGGGGCGATCATGCGCGCCCTGCGGCGGTGCGCTGGCTGGCGTTCGCTGCGTTCCTCGGTGTGCTTGCGCAGGCGATCATGGGCGGCTTGCGAGTCACGATCGAAGCGGGCGGCGATCCGGCGACTGCGACGACGTTTCGCGTCCTGCACGGCTGCTTTGCCCAGTTGGAATTGGCCATGGTCGTTGCCTTGGCCGCGATGCTCTCGCCCGTGTGGCCGCAGATCACCTCGCCGCTCGCCGCGCGCAGCATCGCGATCCTTGGCTGGATCACGGCGAGCTTCATTTTCCTGCAGTTGATCGTCGGCGCCACGATGCGCCATCTCGGCGCCGGGCTCGCCATCGCGAGCTGGCCGCAAACTTCACCCGCGGGTGGCTGGATGCCTGCGAACCACAATACTTTCGTCGATCTAAACTTCGCGCACACTCGCGTGGGCGCGGCGGCCGTCGCCCTGCTCGTCATCGGATTCGCGCTGCGCACGATCGGGCACGCTGGCGGTGAGGTGCGTCTCATTCGTCCCGCGGCGCTGCTCGTCGCCTTGGTGACCGCGCAGTTCACCCTCGGCGTCTTCGTGATTTGGAAAATGCGCCCGCCGGTGCTCACCACGCTGCATGTCGTCAATGGCGCTGCCTTGTTGGCCGCGACTGTTTTGCTCGCGGTGCGCGCCGGGCGGGCGGAAGTTATCGCGCATGAAGCCAGTCCGTCGTCCGAATCCGTCGCGGAGGTGATCGCGTGAATCGCACGACGCAGGAAGCCGTGGCGCCCTTGGAAATCCCGCAGGCCGAGTCGGAGCAGGGGATCGTGAGCGATCTCATGGTGCTGGTCAAAGCGCGCCTGAGCCTGATGGTCATCGTCACGACTTTCGTCGGCGGCTGCATGGCATCCGGCGCGCGGCTCGACTGGCTGCTTCTTTTTAATGTGATCCTCGGCACCACGCTGGCGGCCAGTGCTGCGTCGGTGATGAACCAATATCTCGAATCGAACGTGGACCGGCTGATGGAGCGAACCCGCTACCGTCCGCTCCCCGCCGGTCGCATGAAGCCTTCCAGCGCGCTCGTGCTCGGGATCGCGCTGGGCGTCGCGGGCGTCGCGTGGCTTTCATTTTTTGCGAATGCCATGAGCGCCTACCTCGCCGCGGCTACGATCGTGATTTATGTCGCGCTCTACACGCCGCTAAAACGGCGGACGTCGTTCTGCGTCGTGGTCGGTGCGGTGTCCGGGGCAATCCCACCCGTCATCGGCTGGACTGCGGTGCGGCCGTCGTTCGACCCTGGCGCGTGGATTCTTTTCGGCATTCTGTTCACGTGGCAGATGCCGCACTTCCTCGCGATCGCCTGGCAGTTGCGCGATGAGTACGCGCAGGCTGGCTTCATCATGCTGAAGCGCGACGACGTGAGCGGCTGCGCCACGGCGATGCAGAGCCTGCTCTATACCGTCTGCCTCACCGCCATTACCGTCGTGCCTTTCGTGATCCGCCTGAACAGCGGTATCTATCTCGCCGGCGCGCTGCTGCTCGATGCGGTGATGATCTACTTCGCCGTGCAGTTTCTCCTGCTCCGCACGCGGCCGAGTGCTCGGAGTCTTTTCTTTGCTTCGATCTTCTTCCTGCCTGTCTTGCTCGGGCTGATGGTGTTCACCAAGTTGTGAACGCACGCAGCGTCGCCGGTTTCCTCGGCGTGTTGCTCGGACTCGTCGCCTGCGAGCGCCAGCCAGTGGAAGTCATCTCATCGGGCCCACCGCCGGACCAATTGCAGCAGACCTATTGGCCAGTCGCTGATTTCACGCTCACCGAGCGGAGCGAACGACCCGTGATGCTGGCTGACTTGAAGGGAAAAGTATGGGTCGCGGATTTTTTCTACAGCACCTGTCCGGGGCCATGTCCGATGCTCAGCAGCCGGCTGAGCGAGTTGCAGGAGCACGTGGGCAACGATGAGCGCGTGCGCCTCGTCTCCATTTCCACCGACCCCGAGAAGGACACGCCGGAAGTGCTGCGGCAATACGCGCAAAGATTCCACGCCAGCGAGCGCTGGCTGTTCCTCACCGGGCCGAAGGCGGCAATCCAGGAACTCGCGCTTAACGGATTCAAGCTGCCCTTCGCCGAGAACCCCGCCGGGCCCGAGCCGATCATTCACAGCACGCGTCTCGTGCTCGTCGATCAAGCGGGCACGATTCGCGGGCTCTACGAAGGCGCGGACAAGGACAGCGCGGCCCGGCTCATGCGCGATCTTCATCGGCTGCTCGACTCCAAACCATGACCGTCCAGGACCTGCCCCTCGTCAACGCCAGCCTCAACGCGCTAAGCACCGTCTTCATCTGCGCAGGCCTCGCCTTCATAAAAGGCGAGCGCAAGCTGGCGCACACCACCTGCATGGTGATCGCGCTGGTCACGTCCACCGCCTTCCTCGCGTGCTACCTCACGTATCATTACTTCAAGGCAGGACACGTCACCCACTTCACCCATTCCGGCTGGCCGAAGACGCTCTACTTCGTGATCCTCGGCACGCACACGCCGCTCGCGGTCGTCGTTCTTCCCTTCATCATCATGGCCGTGACCCGCGCCCTGCAGGCGCGCTACGAATCACATCGCCGCTGGGCAAAATGGGCCGCCCCGATCTGGCTCTACGTTTCCTTCACCGGCGTGCTCGTTTATCTGATGCTTTACGTGTGGTTTCCGTCCGCGGAGATCGCTGGCTGATTGTCGCGGAAAGGCGCGGGTTTTCCGCCGCAGAAGGCGCGAAAGTTTCATTCGTGTAAACCTTTGCTGTTGCCGAGCGGTACCTCCTCGCTTACGTAAAG
>JBAVML010000261.1:0-27647 GCA_049690035.1 Chthoniobacteraceae bacterium | reverse complement strand
ATCCCGACATGGATTCTGCTCACGGCAGCCCTCCTTGCATTGACTCCCGCGTTTGGAGAAGCGAAACGGGCCGAACCTGCGATGGCGCAGGTCCGGGTCTGGAAAGGAGACTTTCCCTCGAAGCGGGTGCTCAAAATCTCGGTCCGTGGCTCCGGTCGAAAATCGGCCGTTGCGGAAATCGCTTCCGGTGCTGAAGGCTACTTTTTCTCACCCTATCGACCAGTGCTGGCCGGCTCGTCGATCATAGAAGTGACGGACGTACAGGATGCGAAAAACAAGCCGACGGCCCTCTCTGTCACCCTAGCTCCAGGCTCTTTTTCCACGGTGCTCCTCGCCGAAAACGGAGGGTTGACCTCTATTGAGTTACTGAGCGACACGATCTCCTCACCACCGAGTTCGGAACTGCGCGTGTGCAACTTTGCACCACTTGCATCGCTTCAAATCGATGTGGGTGAAGATCTCCATGCGCGCCTGAATCCGCAAGGCGCCCTCCTTCACGTCCGAGGAATCCCCCAGAAAAAGATCCAGGTCCGGACAAGCGGTGTCGATTCTAGCGGAAAATCGGTGCGCGGTTCGAACGAGGTCGATTTTACTCAATCGCCGCGGGTCACGATCCTGATTTATCCAGACACTTATGGACGAATCCGCCCGCGGATCGTCATCGACGGGCAGTTTCTTGATCTACCGGCAGACGAAGCCAACGCGGGCAAAGTGGAGCGGTAGATCCGCCTCTTCATTTCCGGGCGACGTAGACGGTGCTCGCGGACTCGGCGTCGAGGAGGGGGTTGTGAAAGCTGACGATGTGGACGCTCGTGGCGGTGAAGATGGTGCGAAGAGCGGTGAGGAAGGATTCATCCGGGGCGTCGTCGGACCAGAGGGCGAAGATGCCGCCGGGGTGGAGATGCTCGGCGAGGGTGCGCAGGCCGGCGGGTTCGTAGAAGGCGGCGTTGGCGGGACTGAGCAGGTTTTTGGGTGAGTGGTCGATGTCGAGGAGGACGGCGTGGAAGCGGCGGCTCGGTTCGGCGGGGTCGAAGCCGGGGTCGGGCGCGGCGGCGAGGGCGAAGAAGTCGCCGTGGATGAAGCGGCAGCGTGGGTCGGCGGTGAGCTTTGCGCCAAGCGGGACGAGGCCGCGTTGGTGCCATTCGATGACGGGGGCGAGCGCATCGACGACGAGGAGAGAGCGCACGGAGGTATGTTCGAGCGCGGCGGCGGCGGTGTAGCCGAGGCCGAGGCCGCCGACCACGACGTCGAGCGGTCCGGCGCCGAGTTCGGCGAGGCCGAGATTGGCGAGCGCGATCTCGACGGAGGTGAAGAGGCTCGACATCAGGAAGGCGTCGCCGAGTTTCACCTCGAAGACCTCGAGATCATCGAGCGAGCGGATGCG
Source organism: Chthoniobacteraceae bacterium (assembly GCA_049690035.1). Classification (GTDB taxonomy): domain Bacteria; phylum Verrucomicrobiota; class Verrucomicrobiia; order Chthoniobacterales; family Chthoniobacteraceae; genus Chthoniobacter. Next base: position 26,263 of record JBAVML010000261.1, on the reverse strand, counting down.
CCGCCGGCGCAGCATCAGAGCGCCGAGCGGGGTTTCGCGGTAGTCGAGTTCTTCAAAGTCGCGGCTCATCCGGGGACTATGGCGGGTTCGATGAAGAGACGAACGGAAATCTCCAGAACCATCCACATGCGCGGCCGAATTTGCATCGTTGGGCTCGTGCGCTATTAACCCGGCGCGCCATGACCGAAGTTTATCCCGTCATCCTTTTCTACAAATACGTTGCGATCTCCGACCCGGAAACGTTCGCGGCGGCGCAGCGGACGTTGTGCGCGGGGCTAGGGTTGAAGGGACGCATCCTTATCGCGACCGAGGGGATCAATGGCACGCTCGCGGGGCCGCGGGCGGCGGTGGATGAGTATGTCGCGGCGTTGCGGGCGGATGAGCGGTTTGCGGACATCGAGATGAAGGTGAGCGCGGGCGACGAGCACACTTTTCCCAAGCTCGCAATCAAGGTGCGTCCGGAGATCGTGACGCTCGGCGCCGGGCCGCTCCCGGCTGATCTCGACAATCACCTCAGCCCGGCGGACTGGAAACGCACGCTGGAGGAAGAGCCGGACGCGGTGGTGGTGGATGTGCGCAATCGCTACGAATCGGCGGCGGGGAAATTTGCCAACGCGATCGCGTGCGACATCGAGCATTTCCGCGAGCTGCCGGAGTATGTCGAAAAGCTCGCGGACCTGAAGGACAGGAAGGTGCTGATGTATTGCACGGGCGGCATCCGTTGCGAGAAGGCGTCGGCGTTGTTTCGCAAAAAAGGCTTCACGAATGTCTTCCAGCTCCACGGGGGCATCGTCACTTACCAGGAGCAATTCGGGAACGAGCACTGGCTGGGGGAATGTTTTGTCTTCGACCAGCGCATGACGGTGCGGGTGGATGACGCGCTGGTGCCGATCGGCCGCTGCGCGCACACGGATCGGCCGACGAATCGTTTCGTGAATTGCCTGCACGATCCGTGTCACGTGCTCTTTCTGCTCGCGGAGGAAACGGAGGTCGAGAATGCCGACACGCGGCTCTGCCCGGAGTGCCTCGGGCGCGGGCTCACGTCGGTGACGGCGGACTACAAGGGCAGCCCCGCGCGAGCGGCGGGGAGCGAAGTGCATCGCGTGCAAACGACGGATTGAAGATCCGTCCTACGGTCCCGCCCGGCGCGGACGGCGACGGCTGACCGCCGCTTCTTTTTCCTCCGGCGACCGGTCGTCCACCTCGGCGACGTAGATCATGTGCGCGGCGCGCTTGGCTCGTTCGTGGGCTTTGGCGGGGAAGGAATGGACCTTGAAACCGGCGCGCTCGAGGCTGCCGACGAAGTGAGGCTCGGGACAGGCGGACCAGAAGGCAACCTTGCCGCCGGGCCGGAGCGCGCGGGTGATGAGATTGAATCCATGCCGGTCGTAGAGGCGCGAATTTTTCGGCTGCACAAAGGAGGTCGGGCCGTTGTCCACGTCGAGGAGGATGGCGTCGTAGGCTGCCTTGCCGGCCTTTTTGATGACTTGGAAAACGTCGCCGACGATGGTCTTCACGCGCGGGTCGGCGAGCAGTTTGCCATTCACCCCGCCGAGGAATTCACGATTCCACGCGACGACTTCCGGCAGCAGTTCCGCCACCTGCACGGTGGTGTCGGGCCGCGCCATCTCCAGCACCTGCCGGAGGCTGTAGCCGAGCCCGAGCCCGCCGATGAGCACGCAGCCGTCGCGGATCCGGCTGAGTCCCTTGCACGGCAACTGCGCGAGGAGCAACTCCGATGTCGTGGAAGTCGTGCTCATCAGTTGGCGACCGTTGAGTTTTAGAAAAAAATCGCCGTCGTGCTCGTGGAGCGAAAAGGTCGAGCCGTCGGGGGTGCGGGTCTGGGCGAGATTGCGGAACGGGATCACAAGACGCAGCGGACAGGATGCGGCGTGCGGAGGGAATCCGAAAAATCACCCGTGCGCGGCCAGCGCGCTCGAACGTGGCCAAAGCAGAGCGGGTCTTGGAGGTTAGCTCATTGCCTTCCCGCGCGTCCTGTCGCATCGAAGGCGCCTCCCATGAACAATCCCAAGCCAAGCAGTGTCGGACGCCGGGAATTCCTCAAGACCTCGGCGGCCACGGTGCTCGCGGGGGCGCTATCCGGTGGCCGCGATCCTCTCGCCGCGCAGACATCTTCCCCGACCCTCATCGCCGAGGAGAACAACCGGCCCGGCGCGATCGACTGGCAGCTCACGCGCGTGCGGCTCGACAAACAGGCCGCGGTCCGAGTGTCGAACATCGAAGGCTACTGCTCGCGGCAGTCCGTGCTCGCGGGTGAGATGCTGGACATACTCGTGAGCACGAATCCCGCGGCGAAATTCACGATCGAGATTTTCCGCACCGGCTACTACGGCGGTCGCGGTGCGCGGCTGATGACCGTGCTCGGTCCGCTCGTCGGCAAGAAGCAGCCGGATCCCGTCCTGGGCGAGAAGCGGCTGATGGAATGCAAATGGGAGCCGAGCGCGTCGGTGAAAATTCCGGCCGACTGGCCGAGCGGGGTCTATCTCGGCCGGCTCACCACGGTGCCCGACGCGGCGGATCAACCGTACTGGCAGAGCTACGTCGTCTTCATCGTCCGCGACACGCGCCGCGCCGGAGTGCTGCTCCAGTGCAGCGACAACACCTGGCAGGCCTACAACAAATGGCCCGAGAGCACCTCGCTCTACACCGATCCGCGCGGGGCGCACGCGCGGGGCGTGGTGGCGAGCTTCGACCGGCCTTACGGCAAGTATGTGCAGATCTACGAAAACCCGCAGTCGATCGGCTCGGGCGAATGGCTCTGCTTTGAGTTCCCGCTCGCCTATTGGCTCGAGGAACACGGCTACGACGTGACCTATTGCTCGAACAGCGACTGCCTCGACGCCGCGCAGATCACGCGGGCGAAGACGTTCATTAGCGTGGGGCACGATGAGTATTGGGACGTGCGGCAATATCACGCGGTGAAGGGGGCGATCGATACGGGAGTCAACGTGCTCTGGCTGAGCGGCAACGCGGTCTTCGGCGTCAGCCCATTCGCCGAGTCGAACGACGGTCGCGCGAACCGGATCATCGAGCGCGTTGGTCATTTCGGCGGAATCACCAACGAGGAGGTGGCCATGGAAGAGCGCGTCTTTACCAAGGAATACAAGCGCGTCGGCCCGGACGAGAGCCTCATCATCGGCGCGCGCAGCGTCGTTCCTTTTAATGGAGGCGGCGACTGGACCTGCACGAAGCCGGACCACTGGATTTTCGAGGGCACGGGCATGAAGAAAGGCGAGAGCGTTCCCGGACTCGTGGGCTGGGAGCATCACGGCGCGCCGGCGCCGATTCCGGGAAATGAAGTGGTGGCGGAGGGAACGGTGTGGTCAGGCGGCGTGAAGCCATCGCACTACACGGCCACCATTTTTCCCGGACCGAAAAACAACTTCGTCTTCAACGCGGCGACGATCTTCTGGACGCAGGGACTTTCCTCGCCGCCGGGGCACATGCTGCCGTGGTCGCACTGGAGCCGCCCACATGGGCCGGACGCACGGGTGCAGCGGATCACGGCCAATCTTCTCAAGCGCGCGCTGGGATGAAGAAACGGGCGCAGAGCCGCGGGATCACGCGGCGGGAGTTTTTGCAGACGACCGGCGCCGGGATCGCGGCCATGTCAGTGCTGCGCCGGCCGGCGCGCGCGCAGGCGGCGCCGAAGCTCGAGGCGATCCCGCCGCACACTGCGATCGAGGTGCCGGGCGTTCACGCCTATGCGCTGGAGCACAGCGTGGCGGCCGGCGACACGCTCGAACTTTGCGTCAGCGCCAGCACGCCGTATCGGCTTTCGATTTGCCGGCTAGGCTTGCAGGTGGATGATCCGGCGGGCGACACGGTGCTGAAGCGCTTCGCCGAATCGCCGGCGAATCCACAGCCGATTCATCCGGGCTCGTATGTTCACATCGCGAAGAATCTGCGCGGGCCAATGCACGCGATCACGCTCGAGTGCTGGGTGCGGCCGTGGGACATCGCGAATCTCCAAGGATTGATCAGCCAGGAGGACAAGGATTCGTCGGAGGGGCTCGCGCTCGGCATCGGCAAGGATGGCTACGTCGGCTTCTACCTCGGCGACAATGTTTCGCCGGACGAAGCGCTGGTGCATCGCACGCCGCCGGGCGCAGTCGTTCGCGGAAAATGGCAGCACGTCGTCGCGACGTGGGACGGGAAAAAGAAACGCGTGTTCGTCGATGCGAGGGAATTGGGCGCGTGGGATTTCGCCGGGCCGCTGCTGCCAGGACCGCATCCGCTGCGGCTCGGTGCGATGTCGCAGGCGCTGCTCGCGAATCATTTCCTCGACGGGGATCTCGCGATGCCGGTGATCTATGATCGGGCGCTGAGTGCGGAGGAAATTGCCGCGCGTTTTGTGCAGCAGGGACTCAAGCCGGCACAGGGCAAAGATGTGCTCGCTTGCTGGCCGTTCGGCGAGGAACGCGGCGAGCGCGTGGCGGAGGTGGCAGGCGGCCGCGTGGGGCGGATCATCAATCACGCGACGTGGATGATCGGCGGGCCGTCGTTCGACGCGAACGTGCCGCGCTTCGGCGAGTACGAGCCGAAGAAAGATGCGACGCGCGGCCACGGATTGCGCTTCGCCTCGGATGATCTTTACGACTGCCGTTGGCGCGTCACCCATCGCTGGCGGGTGCCTGCGGAGGCGCGCTCCGGAATCTACGTCGCGCGGATGGAATTCACCCACGCGGACAAACCGCGGCTCTACCACTGCACCTTTATCGTCCGTCGTGCGCCGCGGCGGAAGAGGGCGCCGATCCTCCTCGTCTGCGCGACCAATACCTGGCGCGCCTACGGCGGCACGCCGTTCGCGATGACGCCGGCGCAGCTCAATCAAGTCTGGGGAACGCACGGTCTCGAGAAGGACGCGCGCGGACTGCCCGCCTACTGCCTTTACCGCGGGCACGCGGCGGGACAGGGCACGTATCAGCTCGGTTTGCGGATGCCGTGGCCGGCGGCCGGGCCGTTCGTTCTCTATGGCGGCCCGACGAACTACAGCCATCTCGCGCGGGCCGATCGCTTCACCCAAATCTGGCTGGAGGAGCAAGGTTACGCCTGCGATGTGATCAGCGACGTGGACCTCCACCGAGACCCAAAGGTACTGCGCGGCTACAAGACGTTTCTGGTCGTGGGGCACAATGAATACTGGTCGCAGTCGATGTATCGCGGGGTAGAAAACTATCTCCGCGGCGGTGGAAATCTGGCGGTGCTCAGCGGCAACACGATGTGCTGGCGCGTGAGCTTCAATGACGACTGCACGGTCATGGAGTGTCGCAAGGTCGATTGCCCCGGAAACCAGATACAGCCGAAGTTCCGCGGCGAGGCGTGGCACAGCCAGGACGGCTTGCGCGGCGGCGCGCAGCGCGAGTGCGGCCTGCCTGGATCGCGGCTGATCGGGCTCGACGTGATCGGGTGGAACAACCAGTCGAACCCGAAAAACTTCGGCCCGTATATCGTCGCTGACGCGAGCCATTTTCTTTTCCACACACCCGAGCAAAGCGGGCTCCAGAACGGCGACAAATTTGGCTGGGCCAATGGTCAGATGCCGATGGCGAATGGTCACGAGATCGACGTCCGGCCTTCGACGTTCGTCGGTTTGCAGGTCGAGCCTTCGCCGGAAGGCGGCGTGGTGCCGAGCGATCCGGCCGGCATGGTGCGGATCGCGAATGGCGTGCTGCCATGGGCGCAGGGCGGCAAGGCGATGGACTACTTCTTTCGCACCATCCAGCCGAAGACGGAGCAAGGCGCGGAGATGATCTACTGGGAGTGCCCGGACGGTGGCCGCGTCTTCAATGCCGGCGCGATCGGCTCCGGCTGGGTGCTGCACGCCGATCCGCGGTGGGCCGCGGTGATGCGCAATGTGCTCGCGCATTTCGGCGTGCCGAAACCGAAAGCGTGATCAGTCCCCGGGCGCCGCTTCCACCGGCGGCGGAGGGAAACGAGGGAGAGGTGTGACGAGATTTCCGGGTAACGGCCAGACGCGTTCCTGGATGCGGTCGGCGAGATGGCGCGCGGTCTGGTAGCCCGCCTGGATCATCTCCAGTTTGGCGTCGAGATTATCGACGTAGTGCAGCGCCCACGCTTCCGGCGTCTTCGGCACGACGGGCGAGCCGAACTGCAACTCGCCGTGGTGCGACGCGATGAGATGAAGCAAGTGCAGTCGCACGTCTTCGCTCGCGGGCTCGAGCTGCGTCCAAGCGGCGGCTGGCTCGGTGGCGAGGAGTTTGCGCCAGAGCGCATTGATCAGTTCGATGCCGATACTGATGTGGCCGAGCAACTCGCCGCGTTCGTCGAACGGCATGGCGAAGCCGTCGGCGGGCAGCGAGTTTTCCCACATTTTCCCGCAGTCGTGGAAGATCACGCTGGCGATGAGCAGGTCGCGATTGAGAAAGGGATAAACCGCCGCGAGCGCCAGTGCCGCGCGAAGCATCTGCGCGACGTGCTCGACGAGGCCGCCGCGCCTCGCGTGATGATTGCCGCGCGCCGCCGCCGCGCGGCAGTAGCGCGGGCCGAAGTCCGCAAAGAAGAGCTGCGTCAACCCGCGCAGGCGCGGGTCGGCGATGCTCGCCGCCATCTCGGCGAGGTAAGCAAAATCCGCCTCCTGTTTCGCGCGCAACTCCGGGCGTCCCGCGAGCAGCGTGTCGCGCTCGTCGTCGGTTAGCTCGCGCGCGGTCCAGCGCTTTGCGTCGAGGCCGTAGGAGCTGCTATTTGCGAACTCGCCAGAGACCTCGAGGAAAGTGCGAACCGCCATCGACGCGCACTGCGCGAAGGCCGGCGAGTCGCTCCACGCCCGCAGGGTCAGCTTTGCCTCGGCATCCGCGAGGACGAGTTCCCAGAACGGTTTTCCCTCGCGCGTCGCCTTCTCCGCCAGCGACTCGATCTGCCCCCACACGCGAGCCTCGACGCGGCTGGCGAGGGCGGCCGGTTTGAGCTGGGCGATGGTGAAGATTTCCACGGCGGGATGAACGCGGACCATCCAGCGACGTGATGCGCGGGGTGTCCAGCCACAATTTGCGCTCCCGTCGCCAGTCTGCGCTGGTCGCTCATCGTGCGTCAATGCGACGCCGCCCGGAAGACTGCGGGGTTGCGCGAACACCAGTCTTGTGTGTATAAAGTCAATACAACGCCCCCGCTGATAAAGTGTGTTCCGGACGTTCTGAACTTCCCTCCTCCCACCGACCTACGTTTTAACTTCACGATCTCCCAGCCCATGAACACCGCCCAGCATCCGCAGCGCGCGCGCGCCTTTTCGCTCATCGAATTGATCATCGTGATCTCGGTCATCGTGATCATCGCCGCCTTCACCATCCCGGCGATGAACACCGTCCTGAAAGGCTCCCAGCTTTCGCAGGGCGCGAACACGCTGGTCGGGCAGCTCAACATCGCCCGGCAGCAGGCACTCAGCCGCAATCGCCAGGTCGAGGTGCGTTTCTATCGCTATGCCGACCCTGAGGTTCCCGGGGAAGACGTGAGCAAGCCCGAGACCGGAAAGTTCCGCGCGCTGCAGCTTTTCCAGGTTACTCCGCAGGGGGTCGCTCTTCCACTCGACAAAGTGCTTACCCTGCCGAACAGCGTGATCTTCAGCTACTCCGAAACCGAAGGGCTCTCCTCCTTGCTCGACAAACCCACCGCGCAAACGCCGAAGAAGCCGGGCATCGCCGACAATGCCGCTCCGCGTTTGCCGCGCGGCGTCGATTACAACTACGATTACGTCTCTCTCAAGTTCATGCAGGATGGCTCGACGGATAAGAGCCCAACGGGCCGGTGGTTCATCACCGTCATCGGGATCAACGACAGGCTGGAGTCACCGACCAAGCCGCCACCGAATTTCTTCACGGTGCAGGTCGATCCGGTGAGCGGGGTGACCAAGATTTATCGTCCGACGGCGGGGTAGACGGAACGGCGAAGGGCTAAAGGAGGGGAACGGTGCGCTTCTCCTTTGCGCTGAGGACGGCGCTGTCCACGATCTGCTGGCCGGTGCGGGCGATCTCCGGGTGCAGCGGTCCGCGCTCAAATTCTCCGCCCTCGAGCACGTGGACGAGATACTGGATCGGGTTTTGAAATGGCGGCTCCAACGGGGGCACCGCGCGCTCCGTTGGCTGCGGCTGTGAAGACGTCTGCACCGAGATCGTCGTGGCATAGTCGTGAGCGGCGATCGTTCCCGCCGTCCCGACGATCGTGAAGCCGCACCGCGGCTGCGGCTGGATGATCCAAGGGTCGGTGAACGTCCCCCACCTCGTCTCGATCTTCGACAGGCCCGACGCGTAGCGGCAGACGATCACGCTGTGCTCGTCCACTTCGAGCCCGCGGGGTTGATCCACCACACACGTCACTTCCAGTGGCTTGCGCCCGTTCATCAGCCACGTCCCGATCGTCGCTCCGTAGCCCGCGTAATCCAGCAGCGAGCCGCCGCCGCGCGTCGCATTGTAGAACCAACTCCGCGCCTTGTCCTCCGCGGTCGGCGTCGTCTCGAGCTTGTCGGCTGAGTGATAGAGCGGCCCGCGATTGCCGCCGTAATGGTGAAACTCGATCACCTCGCCGATCTCTCCCGCGTCGATGAGGCGTTTCGTTTCGACGTAGGCCGCCACCCAGCGCAGCGGCCAGTTGATCGCCAGAAGTTTTCCCGCCGCAGACATCGCCGCGATCATCGCATCCGCCTCCGCGAGCGAGGCCGCGAAGGGCTTTTCCACCAGCACGTTGACGCCGTATTCCGCCACCCGCTGCGTCCACAATCCGTGTTCCGCAGCCGCCGGGCACAGCACCACGAGATCGGGCCGCGTCCGCTCCAGACACGCGCGGTAATCCGTGAACACGCGCTCCCCCGGCAGAGCAAAGTTTCGCACCACTGCCGCCATCCGCGCGGGCTGCTCGTCGCAGATTCCCACGATCTCCGCGCCCGGATGCTCGTGCGCCATGCGGAGCAGATCACCCATGTGCATGTGGTCGAAGTTGATGCCGGCGATGCGGAGGGGAGCGTTCATGGAATGGGAGTAAATCAGGGCCGCGCTGGTAAGCTCCAGCCTTCACCCGCGCGCAGTCGCCGACAGGACTGACCCAGCCGTTCGCACTCCGGCACGAATTGATCCCGCGGGTCCGCGGTGTTGAAAGCGAACATCTCGTAGTGGCACGGGATCACCAGACGAGCGCCGATTTCGTGCGCGAGCCGCGCGGCTTCCGCACCGTCGAGATTTCCCGCCACGCGGCGTTCCGGCAGATTCCCGTTGATCGGCAGCAGCGCCACGTCGATCGGCCCGAGCTGGCGCAGCTTTTCGACCATGCCGGGATAGAGCAGCGTGTCGCCGCTGTGATAGATCGTCCAATCCGCCGCCCGGATCACGTAGCCGAGGAAGCGATGCCGCCCCGCCTCGTCGCGGTCCAGATCATTGTGCGCCGCCGCGACGCCGTTGATCTCGATGCCCGCGATCTCGATCCTTCCGCCGTCGTCGAGCCCGCGCAGGTCCGCCCCCTGCAGCGCGAGCCGTGCAGCAACGAAGGCGCGGTTTGCCTCGGGAATCACCAGCGCCGCCGTCGAATTGGCCGCGAGCAGTGGCCGCAGCGTGTCGGCGTCGAGGTGGTCGGTGTGGTTGTGACTTGAGGTGATCACGTCGACGCCGGTCAGTCGCTCTGGCGCGATCACCCGGCGGGTCATGCGCACGTGCGGCTTGTCGGTCGTGGCGTACTTCACGGTGAGCGAATCGGAGAGATATGGGTCGAGCACGAGCCGCCGCCCGCCGGCGCGAATGAGAAATCCGCTTTGGCCAAGCCACCACAGCCGGAGCTCGCTTTTTCCTAAAGGCCGATCGAGGTCCGCGAGCAGCGCGTCATCCGCCAGCAGCGGCTCGATCACAGGCCGAGATCCGCGCGGACCTGATGCACGCCGGCGACCATGTGATGCAGCTTCTTTTTTGCCGCCCAGCGCGCCGTCTGGCTCAAGCCGCAGTCGGGCGCAAAGCTGAGCTTCTCCGGCGGCGCGCATTGCAGGCAGCGCCGCACGCGCTCGACCACATCGGCCACCGTCTCGATGTAGTAACTCTTCACGTCGATAATCCCCACCGCCACATCCATCCGCGGCACGATGCGCGCGATGATCTCCAGCTCCGCAAACTCGCGGCTGGCCATTTCGAGATGCACCTCATCGACCCGCAATTCGAGGAACGCGGGAAACATCGGCCCATACCGCCGCAGCCCGACGGCGCGGCCCTTGTAGTTGCCGAAACAGAGGTGCGTCGAAAGCCGGCATTTCCCGACCACCGGCTCCACCGTGCGATTGAAGAACTCCACCAGCCGCGCCGGATCCTCGCGGTGCGCGTAGCAGCTCATCGACGGCTCATCCACGGTGATCTCCCGGCAGCCCGCCGCGACCAACGCCTCCAGCTCCGCGCGCACGATCGGCAGCAGTGCTTCGGTCAGCGCGTAGCGATCGGGATACTGTTCATTGGGCAGGAGCCGGCCGCTCAGCGTGTACGGCCCGGGAACGCTCGCCTTCAACGCTGGGCCCGACGGCGTCAGCCGGGCCAGCCGGCGAAATTCCTCCACCACTCCCAGCCCGCGCGGCGCGTGCAGGTCGCCGACCACCGCGTGTTTTCCGCGCTGATCATGTGCGGGCGGACCCCACCGCCGCGGCGAGGCGGCTTCGAGCTGGATGCCTTCGAGGAAGCCGTAAAAGGACAAGTTGAAATCAAGCCGCGTCTGCTCGCCATCCGTCACCACATCGAGGCCCGCCACCATTTGATCGTAGAGCGCCGCGATCACCGCGTCGTCTTGCAACTCGGCGAGGTCGTCACGCCCGAACTGATCGAGATGCTGACAGGCAAACTCGAGCCACGCGGGAAACGGGTAGCTGCCGATGACCGTGGTGCGGAGGGGAATGGGTTGCATGGAGAGGAAGGTGGGCGGCTGCGGCGGGCCCCCTGTTTTGCAGCGAAATCGGGCGAATGCCAAGATCGGCGGGCTCGCAGTCGGCGTGGAGGGATTGACCAAGTGCCTCGGACCAAAATTATGGACTCGCCGGCAGCGCGGCGAATCACTTGTGCGGCGCATTTCCTTGCGGAAATCTAGGGCGTTCGCGGACGCCGCCAATTTTCTGAATATGAAGACCATCCTGCTTTGTCTTTGCTTCGCCACGCTCTCGCAGGTGCGCGCCGTCACCTACCAGTTCACCAACATCGCGGACTCGAATGGCATCTATGGGACGACCTTCACTTCGCCAGCGATCTCGAGCGATGGAACCGCGGTCGCCTTCTCCGCCACGCTCGATGCCGGAGGGAGTGGCGTCTTTCTCGTGCGCGATGGCAACACGACGACGGTCGCAAGTACGAGCGGCGGGGTGTTCAGTGCGTTCACGGAAGTGGCGGTCAACAACTCGGGCACGGTGGCTTTCTCCGCGAATCTCGTGGGCGGCGGGATGGGCGTGTACTCCGGCAGTGGCGGCGCGTTGAAGACGCTCGCGGTGAGCACGGGTCCGTTCAGCGCCTTCTCACCGCCGTCGATCAATGACTCGGGCACGGTGGCGGTGGTGGCGCATCTCGATGGAGGTGGCGACCAAGTGCTCACGATCACTCCCGCAGGCGCGCAGACGAACATCGCCAGCATCGAGGGCAATGGCTTGAGCAGCGCGACGGACCTGAGCGGCGCGAGCATCAACGCCAGCGGCGCCGTGGTTTTCCTCGCCACGACCGGCGACGTCTCGCGCATCATGTATAAACCCGCGGGCAGCAGCGCGGCCGGCACGATCATCAGCAACGGCACGAACGACGGCGACTTTTTCGGCCTCTGCCCGCCGACGATCAGCGCGACGGGGAGGATCGACTTTCTCTCCGGACGCTACGCGGCACAGGTGGCGCCGATCGGGCAAGTCTACGGCGCGTTCACGTTTGAGGTCGGCACAGGAGTCGTGACGACGCTGGGCAGCGTGAATCAAAACAATCTGCACCTCAGCCCGCACTTCCTGGAGGCCGTGGCATTGACCAACTCGGTGGGGCAGTTTGTCTATTGGGACGGGAACGAATTCGAACTCGGCATCCGCAACGGCCCGACCGCCAGCGATCGAGTCCTCGCCTTTGGCGACGCGCTCTTCGGCTCGACGGTGGGCCGCGTTTACATCTCGCGCCGCAGTCTCGATGAAAGCGGGCGCGTGGCTTTCCGCTACACCCTCGCCGACGGGCGCAAAGGGGTCGCGCTCTCGGAACCGCCGATACCTACGGTGAAGACGGGCGATTTCCTCATCAAGGAAGCGAGCGAGCCGGACTCGGCGTTTGGCGTGGATGGCGGCTTCTTCCCGATCCCGCTCGGGCGGCAGGATCGGAAGGTGAGCTTCGAGCCGCAGATCGGCTCGTCGGGCGTGTTCACCGTCGATTTTCAAAACGACAAAGATCAGGACGAGACCTACATCCTCACCGGCGTCGAAGCCGGCGACACGGGCTGGACGGTCGAGGCGAAGCTCGCGGGCGTGGACCAATGGGCGATCATCAGGGGCGCGGGCTTCAACACGGGCGTGATGACGCCGGGCGCGAAGCTGCGCTTCACCGTGACCGTGCGCGGGACGAATCAAGCCGCCGCGCTGCCGTATGGCACGAAGCACGAGTTCACGATGTATGCGACGACTGAGGGCAACACGTCGCTCTCGCAAGACACGATCAAGGCGACGGCGGAATCGGTCGAAGCGACCATCGTCAACTCGACCGGCGACGAACCCGACGCCGACGCGAACGACGGGCGCGCGGACACCGACCTGCAAAAGCCCGGCCAGCAGGTGACGCTGCGCGCGGCGATCCAGTTTGCGAATGCGCATCCGGGCAAAGACATCATCAAATTCGCGATCCCCGCCGACGATCCCGGCATCGTCGCGGGCGTGCCACGCATCCAGCCTGCGACGCCGCTGCCGGAGATCACCGACTCGGTGAATCTCGACGGCTGGTCGCAAAATACGAACGCCACCACGCCGCCGATCGAGCTGAGCGGCGACACGATCAGCGCCGCCGCGCCGGCACCCGTGACGCACTACGACTTGTCTCTCGCCGACAGGTTGCTTGCGGCAGATGGACTCACGAGCGGTCTCGTCGTGAGTGCATCGGATTGCGAGATTCGCGGTTTCGCGATTAACCATTTTCCTCTCACCGGCCTCGACTTGAACGGCCCAAACAACACCGTCCAGGGCGTCTTCTTCGGCATCGATGCCACCGGCACCATCCCCAAGGCGAACGGAACCTTCAACCAAGGTGGCTTGGGCTCCTTCATCATCAACCGCGACTACCGTGAACTGCGCGGCTGTGGACTGGCCATCACTTCGTCTGGGAATCTGATCGGCGGCACATCTGCACGGGATCGGAATCTCTTCTCCGGCGCCGGCGGCGTTTTCTATGGCGGTCAGCAGTTCGACTCCGCGTCCTATGGTCTTGCCACTACCGCACCTGGCATCGCGATCCAAGGCCCCCAAGCGACGGGCAATCGCATCGTTGGAAACTACTTCGGCCTCGCGCCCAACGGCGTCGATGCCGTCCTGGCACCAAGCCCTTTTGCACCCGGTAGGCAGTTCCAGCCCGCCGCAGGGGTCGCCATCAATCGCGCCTCGAACAACACGATCGGCGGTGTGACGGCGGGCGAGGCCAACTACTTCGTAAATCAAAATGAGGCCGTAAGTATCCGCGGCCTCGGCGTGACGGGGAATCGTGTGATCGGGAATGTCATCGGCCTGAATAGCAATCGCGCGTTGTCGGCCGGCGCGACCTTGGGGGCTGGCGTGGTCGTCGTCGACGGGCCGGGCCGGAACGACATCGGCGGATACAACGCAGGCGAAGGAAATTTGGTCGCCGTCGCCAGCACGCTCATCCTCGTGCGCGGTTCAGTCGGTGTCGTAGTCGCGGGCAATCAACTCGGTTTGGCCGCGCCTGGTCCTCGCGGCGCCACCGACGCCATGGAGATCGCCGGAACTAGCACGGTGGTTGAGAACAACACGATCCCGCAATGCGAACGCAGCGGCATTCTCGTCACCGGCACAGACACTCTCGTCCGCAACAATACCATCTCGGGCGGGGCCTTCTACACGGCCGGATACGGCGGCGGGATCTGGCTTTTCCACGGCGATGGAAACCGCATCTATGACAACGTAGTCCAGGGCCACGGGCTGCGGGGCATTTCGATCGAGAACGAGTGCAAGAACAACCAGATCATCGGCAATCACCTCCACCACAACCCCGGCAGCGGCATCGTGCTGCGGGGTGGGCCTTACCTCTTCGACGCACAGCCGGTGCAGAACAAGATTTCGCAGAACCTCATCCACGACAACGGCGGACTCGCGATCTCCTTCGGCGATGGGAAGACGCCGACGCCGAACGCGGAGATTCGCGCATTCTCCGGGCCGAACCTGCTGCGCAATCATCCGGTCATCGGCACCTTCCCCGATCACTGCCGGCTGAACGGGACGACGCTCACCGTCACCGGCACGCTCACGAGCGTGGCGAGCACGACGTTTCGTGTGGAGTTCTTTGCCAGTCCGCACGCGTCGCCCTCGGGCATCGGCGAAGGCGAGCGCTATCTCGGGGCGCAGGACGTGACGACGAACTTCGCAGGAACGGCGAACTTCACCTTCACCGCAAACAACGTCGCGCAGGTCGGCGAATACATCAGCGCCACGGCGACCGACCCGGCGGGAAATACCTCGGAATTCAGCGAAGCGCGCAGCGTCCACGGCGAGGCGTTCACTTTCTCCAACAAACTGCTCAGCGACGAGGAGCAGCAGGGTGTGCCGAACCGTGCGGTGCCGGCTCCGCTCGCACCGCGCGTAGCCGCGCTTGCGCCCGGCTTGGGCGACGGCAACGGCGACGGCACGCCGGACTTCCAGCAAGCAAACGTCGCCTCACTCATCGGCATCGCCGGTGAATGGCTCACGCTCGCCGCGCCTACGGGCGTCGCGCTGGAAAACATCGTGCCGACCGGGCCGCCGGCTTTTGACCACCTGCCCCGCGGCTACACCTTCCCGCTCGGCTTTCTCAGCTTCAAGGCGACCGGCGTCGAAGCGGGGAAGTCGGTCGCGATCAAAGAGATTTTTCACCGCGCCGTCGCGTTCAGCACGGTCTTCGCCTTCGGCCCGACGCCGGATAAGCCGCAGCCGCATTGGTATGAATTCCTCTTCGACGGCAAGACCGGCGGCGCGATCGGCGCGGACGAAATCGCCTTCACCTTCACCGACGGACAGCGCGGCGACCACGATCTCAAGGCAGACGGCACGATCACGACGATCCTCGCGCCCGCCTATTTACCGCCGACTGCGGCCGCCGCGATGACGTCGGCACACGTGCCCGGCGAGCCGGCGGATACGAAGTTCGCCGCGTTTGCGCCACCGCACTCCGGGCCATTCGCGGGCACGATGCTCGTGGGAAAAAAGAAAGTTGCCGCGATCTTCGCGGCCGACGGCAGCGTGCGCGCGAAAGTTGGCGGCGCCATGCCCGGTCTCAGTGGCGTCGCCTTCGCGAAGCTCGGCCAGCCCAGCGGAGACGCCACGCTCGCCACGCTCGCTGGCAACGGCATCACTGCTGCGAATGACGAAGTGCTGCTCGCCGGATTGCGCGGCGGCCCCGTGCGCCTCGCCGCGCGCGAAGGGCAGCTCACGGACATCGCCGGAGTCTTCATCAAGAAATTCGGCACGATCGACGGCAACGGCACCGCGATCTTCTTCCTCGCGACGCTGCAAGGCGACGGCATCACGCCGAAGAACAACCACGCGCTCTGCTCCGCGCCGGGCGACGGCTCGGTGCACGTGCTCGTGCTGAAAAATCAGCTCGTGAACAATCAGCCGGTCACCACCATCGGTACGCTCGTGGGCGTGCCCGGCACCCTCGCCGAGGGGCGCTGGCGCATGGGCGATTTCCTCGCGGGCGTGCGGCTCTCCTTTGCGAACAAATCGAGCGGCATTTTCGCCATTCCCGCGATCCCCAGCGCCGCTGTGCCGTGGACGCTGTGGGCCAGCACCGGCCCCGGCGCGACCGCCAACGATCCCGTGCTCGCCAGCCTCGGCCTTCCCGGCTTCGGCAGCGACGGACCTGCTTTCATCGCGCAATATAAAACCGGTGTCGGCGGTATTCTCGCGGGCAACGACACGCTGCTCTATCGCGGCGGATCCGGCGGCTACGACCAACTCGCGCGCGAAGGCACCGCCGCGCCGGGCATCGCCGTGCCGCAAGGCGCGCCGCCGGCGACGTTCAAAACGATCGCCGACCCGGTCTGCGGTATCGCTGGCCGCACCGCATTCGCCGCCACCCTAGCAGGTGTGAAAGCGAACGTGGCAGCGTGCATTTTTTACTCGCCCGATCCCGCGCGCGAATTCCTGCTCGCCCGCGCGGGCGATCCGGCGCCGGGCGGAGGAAAGTTCGCGTCATTCACGTCGCTCGCGTTTCCAGACGGCAGCGGCAGCGGCCCGATCTTCACCGCCGAATTACTCAACGACAAAGCGATCGGCGTTTCCGCGGCGAACAACTTCGGCCTGTGGGCGGCGGATGCGAGCGGCGCGCTGGGGTTGGTATTGCGCACCGGCCAGCCGCTGAACGTCGGCGGCACCACGCGCATCGTGAAAAGCTTTAGCGCGCTCGTTCCCGCGGCGGGCTCCATCGGCTCTGCCCACGGCTACGACAACGCCGGGCACATCAGCGCCCTGATTACTTTCACCGACCGCGGAACCGCGCTGATCGAGTTCAACGTGCCCTGACTCATGCGCCGAGATTTGCGTAGAGCCGGGCGAGCCGGCGCGCATGCTCGTCGTAGGCGGATTCGAAGAGTGCGGTCGCACGTTCTGCGCCGACGATCGCCGCGCCGCTCAGCACCGTGGGCGGCTGGCCGGCGGCGGTGAGACGGGCGGCGACTTCGGCTTTGATGGAATTCACGAGCAGGCAGCCGCCAACGGTCGAGCCCGGCGCGACAGGCGTGTCGAGCCCGGCGATCTTCACCATCGCGTCTCCCACCGGCGCGCCGGTGTCGAGGGTGAGCGCGGCGAACTCCGGGAGCTTCCGACCGTCCGCACGGCGGCTGGTGGAGGCCTCGCTGTGCGCGCGGCTGATGATGGCCACGACGCGCACGCCACGTCGCTGGAATTCCTCGGCGATCTCGGTGGGGACGACGTTGCAGCCGCTGGAGGAAATCACAAGGGCGCTGTCCGCCGGCGCGAGATCGAAGTTCCGCAGGATGCGCCCGGCGAGGCCGCTCACGTTTTCGAGGAACATCGCTTGCCGCTGGCCGTTCGCTCCGACCACCAAATTGTGGAAGCTGAGCGAGAGCTCGACGATCGGGTTGAAGCCCGGGAAGGAGCCGTAGCGTGGCCACATTTCTTCCACCATGATCCGCGAATGACCGGAGCCGAAAAGGTGGACCATGCGGCCCGCGAGGATCGTCTCCGCGAACCAATCCGCCGCCTGCTGGATGGCCGCGCCCTGCCGCTCGACGGTGTCGATGAGCGCACGGCACTTGGCGAGATAGTCGGTGGCGGGGTTCACCTCGACAGCCGAGGCGAAGCTCCCTGTCAATTCAAGGCAAATGGCCGATGGAGGGAGCCACGCTTCCTCGCGGCGAGCGCCGCCGATTCATCAGCTGGCGGAGGCCTTCAGTGTTTCGGAGGTGTCCGCCGCGGCAGGGTAAAGGTAAAGATGGCCCCCCGTCCTGATTCGGTGCGGGCGCTGATCCTTCCGCCGTGATCTTCGATGATTCTTTTGCAAATCGAGAGGCCGAGGCCGGTGCCCTGGCGCTTGCCGTGCGTGGCGAATGGCTCGAAAAGACGACCGGCAATTTCCGGCGCGATGCCGGATCCCGTATCTTCCACCTCGGTGTTCACCTCATCGTCTGAGACGGCGAAACGCAGAACAATTTTTCCGCCGCCGGGCATGAAGGCGATGGCGTTGTTGATGAGGTTCAAAAAGACGTGCGCCAGCCTCCGCCGATCCAACGGCAGTGGGATCTCGGGCGGCGGATTTTCACACAGGATCTGCACCGAGCGCTGCTCCACCTCGGACGCGAGATCGCTGATCAAACGCTCGACGAACTGGCGGTAGTTCACGAGCGCCAGCGCGACGGAGCCCGATGGCCCGCGAGTGAACTCCAGCAGTTCGCCGATCATGTCGGACAACCGGTCGACCTGCTTGCGGATCGTGGCCTTGGCCTGGGTTCGTTCCTTCCGGGTCGCGTCGCCGGCGCAGGCGAGGTCGGCGGCGAAGCCGATATTGCTCAGCGGATTGGTGAAGTCGTGGACGATGGACTGCGCGAAGCGGCCCACCATGGCGAGCCGCTCCTGCTGGAAGACTTCGTAAAGATAGCGCCGGTCAAATTCCCGCATCCGGGTGCTGAACTCTCGAATCATGGCCACGAGCAATTTCGGCGAGCGCTCAAACGTTTCCCAAACCTTCTTGTGCGGAATCACCGACACGATCGTGTCCACGGCGGCGGTGGCGGTTGCCGACCTTGGTCGCGAGTCGATGACCGCCATCTCGCCGAAGTACTCGCCGGGTCCGAAGTGGGAAAAGACGCGGCTCTCCTGGTTGCCGATGAGAGCGGAGATTTGCACCCGGCCCTCCTCGATCACGTAAAGGGCGTCGCCTTGATCACCTTCGCGGAAAACGACCTGGCCCGCGCGGAAGGTGCGTTTCCTGGCGTTTTTCTTCAGGGCGTCCATCTCGGCGCTGCGAGATGCGGCGCTGCGTTTGGGGGATTTCGCGGCGGGCATGCATTCGGTCTAGAATCCGCGAGCGTCCGAAGGGAGATAAATCTGCGCGCCCGCCGGGGCGCGACGGCTCCGCGGCGTCAACGCGCGCTTACCCCTTCCGCTTCTTCTTCTTCGAGGCGCTCGACTTCGACGGTGTGTTCTTCGTGGACTTCGCTGATTTCCCCTTGCCCTTCGCCGTCGCGGCCGGCTCCTTCTTTTTCACTTCCTTCGCCGGCTCCTCGTTCGTCGTCGTCGCAAGTTCAGGTGGTTCCACGACGATAGGCACGACGATCTGGCGGGCCGGAAGTTTCGTCTCCCCACCGATGCGCGCGAGCAGCGGTGGCGTGAGCGCCGCCGGCGCCAGGCGCGCCAGCGAGTCACTGATGAAATCGCGATCCTCGGTCGAGTAACGACGGTTTGAAGCAACCACGAGCTGGCGCAGCACCAGCGCGAAATCGTCGATGGCCGCCGACCGGCAGGCTTCGCTGAAGTCGCGGAGGTGTCCCGTTCGGATCGCCTGCTCCGGGCGCTTCCGCATCGTCTCCCAGACGGTGGCACCGGAGCGAACCAAAGCCATGAGACCCGCGAGCATGGCCGGATTATCACCCTGGTAGGCGAGGAGATGGAGTGGATCGTGCCGGCGGGCGCGCGCAAATGAATCAGCGGTTTCCGGAGGATCGGGCGGCGCTTCCGGTTCGTCGGCGATGGCGTCGGTGTGGGCTGCGAGTTGGGCCTCCGCGATGGCTTTCATCCGCAGCGTCGCGCCGCGTTCGTAGTGGGCGCGACCGTTCGCGGGCCATTCGGCGATGGCTTCGTCGAACTTTCTCAAGGCACCGGCGAAGTCGCGCTGGTCGTAGAGCCTCACTCCGAGGCGGACGAGCTCGCTGGAACGCGCCTGCGCGGACTGACAATGCGCGATCACGGACACGAGCCCGCGTTTGATGTCTTCGGGGATCGACGGTCGCTGCAGGCCCAGCGTCGCGATCACCGAGGCCCGTTGCGCTTCGCCGCCGCTGAGGAGCAGCGCGGCGTGCAGCAGCGTGAGGCCTGGGTCGCCGGGCTGCACTTCGTAGTAGGCGGTCCAGAAATGAGGGTTCCGCGTCACGAGCGCGTCGGCATCCAGCGGCGGAAAGGGCTTGCCGGATTCGGGCGGCGGCGTGGTCGCGGCGATCTGGTGAAAGTCTTCGAGCCAGCCACGGATGCCGGGGAAGGCTGCGTTGTCGCCCTGCTCGATCAGCGAGATGATGAGAACGGCGGACATCCATGCCTCGCGTTTCGCCATCTCGCGCGGATCGGCGGATGGCGCGTCGGGGACGGTCTCGGCGCAGAGCGTCAGCGCGCCGCAGAGCGTGGTGAACAAGACGCGCGCTTTCATTTCACGATCGGATCGAGCGCGACTCGTGCCGCGCCGATGGCTCCCGCCCACTCTCCGAGCGCCGCGGGAAAAATCGGGGCGCTCGCGCCGGTGGGCCGCCATTCGACGCGGGCAAATTCTTCGCGCAGCGGAGTGAAGAGCGCGTCGCCGGCTTGCGCGATGCCGCCGCCGAGAATCACGGCTTCGGGGTCGAGGATATTGACGAAGGAAGCGAGCGCGCAGGCGAGCGCGCGGATCGACTCCAGCCAGCACTCGCGCGCGAATGAATCGCCGGCACGCACCGCGGCGATCAGGGCGTGCGTTGTTTCAAACCGGCCGGCGGTGCGGTCGCGGATGTTGTAGTTGCCGATGAATCCTTCGAGCGCGCCAGGCATGCCGGCGATGCTCGGCGGCCCGTGCGGATCGAGGCAGGTGTGGCCAAAATGTCCCGCGCGTCCGAGGTGCCCGCGCAGCACGCGGCCCGCGCTCAGGATCGCGCCGCCGACGCCGGTGCCAAGCGTGAGCATGATCACCTCGCGCAGCCCGCGAGCCGCGCCGATCCAGGCTTCGCCGGTCAGCGCGGCGTGTGCGTCGTTCGTCACCGGCACGCGTGAGCCGCGGGCAAACCACGTTGTCCAATGGAGCCCTTCGACGCCCTTCAATCGCGCGGGCAGCGCGGCGATCGATTCGCCATCGGCTGCCGCGAGACCGGGCGCGGAAATGCCGAGCGGCGCATCGTTTCCAAACTCCGCCGCGAGCGAGCGCACGCTCTCCAGCCAGCCGCGCGGGTCGCCATCATTCGTCGGCCTCGCCTCGCGCCGCAGGATCTCGCCGTCGGCGGTGACGAGCACCGCCTTGATCAGCGTTCCGCCGAGGTCGATGCCGATGGCGTTCATGCAAATTGCCCTTCGCTCACGCTCCAGCCGCCATCGACGGCGAGCACCTGCCCGGTGGTAAAATGCGAGCCGTCGCCCAGGAAATAAACCGCCGCGGCATCGAGGTCCGCCGGTTGGCCGATGCGTCCGCCGTCGAGCGGCTGCTTCGTTTTGATGAAATGAAGAATCGCCTCGTCGCCCGCCGCGCGCCGCGACATCGGCGTCTCGACGAGTGCGGGCGCGATGACGTTGATGCGGATGTTTTTTTCGGCGTAGTAGGCGGCGGTCGCTTTCGTGAAACCGATCACCGCCGCCTTCGCCGCCGCGTAGGCGTGCGTGGCGAAGAAGCGCGGCGACGGATGTTCGGCGAGCACGGAGCTCATGTTGAGAATGCTACCGCCGGTTTGCTGGGCGAGGAATTGCCGGACGGCCGCGCGATTCGAGAGCATCAGCGACGTGAGGTTGAGGTCGAGCGTGGACTGCCAGCCGTCGTCGGTCAGCGCGTCGAGCGGAGCGTCGCCCATGCTCCGGCCGCTGCCGCCCGCGACGTGGTAGAGGCCGTCGAATTTTCCGAAGCGCCGCACCGCTTCCTCGATCGCGCGCGGTGCGGTCGCAGGGTCGCGTGCATCGCCAGAGATCACAGCTGCGCCGGTGCCCAGATCTGTCTGCGCCGCCGCGCCGCTTTCCTCATTTCGCCCGACGACGATGACCCGCGCGCCCGCCTGAACAAAGGCGCGCGCGGCCGACAATCCAATGCCGGTTGTGCCACCGATGACGACGATGGATTTGCCGTCGAGGAGCGTTTGCACGCCGCGAATCTAGGCGCAGAGCGGGCGGCGAGGCAATGGCGGACGCTGGCTGCTACGCCACCTTCCACTCGCCGCGATACTCGCGCGTGAGCCACTGCGGGTCGCCGCCGTCCTTGAGAAAAGTGATCGTCGACGGATCCCACTTCAGCGCCTTGCCGTGGTAGTAGGCGAGGTTGATGAGATGACAGCCGGTGACGGTGCGCGCGCCGATCTCGACGTCGGCGATCGGCTTCTGCCGGCTCTTGATGGCGGCGAGGAAGTCGGCCTTGTGATCGGTGCTCGCGTAGAGTTTCACCTTCGCGTCGGTGAGGAATTCCTTTTCCAGCGAGTCGAGTTGTTCGGCGAGCGACTTCTTGTCTTCCTTGGAAAGTGCGGACGCTTTTTCCACACCTTTCACGGTCACCTTGATCTTGCCGCGGTTCACATAGACCTCACCGTCAGGCCCGAAAAACGTGACGCCGTTTTCCTTGATGTGCTCGACTTCGACGCCGCCGGCGTAGCGAAGCTTTACGCCGGAGTCGGCGGTCTCGGCGTTGGCGGGCGGGGTTATTTCGGTCGGGCCGCTCTCGTCGGCGCCGAGGCCCCAATGCGTGATGTCGAGATGGTGCGCGCCCCAGTCGGTCACGCCGCCGCCGCCGTATTCGCGGTAGGCGCGCCAGGCGGGGAAATGATTATGCACACCGCGCGGGCTGAGCACTTCGTTGTAATCGCGCAGCGGCGCGGGCCCGAGCCAGCGGTCCCAGTCGAGCCCGGCTTCGGCGTCCTGCTTCGGCAGGTCGCAGGGTTTTGCTGGGCCACCGAAGCCGGCGGTGACGCGGGTCACTTTGCCGATCACGCCATTGCGCACCAGCTCGCAGGCGATGCGAAATTCACGCGAGGAACGCTGCATCGAGCCGGTCTGGAAGACGCGCTGGTTTGCGCGCACCGCGCCGACCAGCGCCCACGCCTCGTGGATCGTCTGCGTGAGCGGCTTCTCGCAGTAGATGTCCTTGCCCGCGCGCGCGGCGGCGATGGCGATGATCGCGTGCCAGTGATCGGGCGTGGCGATGACCACAGCGTCGATGTCTTTGCGCGCGAGCAGCTCGCGGAAGTCGTTGTAAGTCGCGCAGCCTTTGAAGTCGGTGTCGGTCTTCTTCGCGTAGAAATCTTCGACCTGCTTTTTTCCGTCGTTGCGGCGCGTGGTGTCCACGTCGCACACAGCCACGAGCTGCGTTTCGGGCTTGGAAAGAAATCCGCTCATCAGGCCGCGCATTTGTTTGCCGATGCCGATGCAGCCGATGGTGAGGCGATCGTTCGGCTTCACCTCCGCGGACCAGACGCGGCCCGGCAGGATCAGCGGCGCGACACCGGCGGCGAGCGTGGATTTGAGAAAGGAACGACGGGAGAAGTGAGGGGAGGACATGACGCGGAAATTGCGGCGATCTTCGCGGCGGATCAAGTCACGACGTTGACCGGAGAGCCGGCGAGGAATGCGTTGATATTCTCCACCGTGACCTCGCGCAGGCGGGCGACGGCCTCGATGCTGTTGAAGGCGACGTGCGGGGTGAAGAAGACGTTGGCGCGCGTGAGGATCGCGTCGCTGAGCATGAGCTCCTGCACCTCGCGGAGGCGATCGGCGTCTCGGGCTTCGTGCGCGACGGCGTCGGAACGCAGGTGCTTCACGATGTCGCCGGCGATGATGTGCGCGGCGGATTCGCGCAGGACGCGTTCATCCTGCAGGACGTCGAGTCCGGCGCCGCCGACCTGCCCGCTGTCGAGCGCCTCGACGAGCGCTCCGGTATCGACGAGCGCTCCGCGGGCGGTGTTGATGATGATGACGCCGGGGCGGCAGAGCGCGAGATTTTCGCGATTGACGATGTGGTAGGTCTCCGGCGTGAGCGGCGTATGCAGCGAGATGATGTGCGACCGAGCGAAGAGCTCCTCGTGCGGCACGAACTCGAAGTGCAGCGTCTCCGCGACGCCGGCGGCTTCCTTCACATCCGAGGCAATGACCTTCATCTGAAAAGCCTCCGCGAGCGCGGCGACGCGCCGCCCGATGCGGCCCATGCCGACAATGCCGAGCGTTTTGCCGGCGAGGTCGAAGGCGCGCGTTGCTTCGTAGGAAAAGCGGCTGTTCTTCGGCTTGGCCAGCAGTTCGCGCAGGCGGCGGGACGTGGCCAGGATGAGGGCAAAGGTGTGTTCGGAGACCGTGGTATCGCCGTAGTGCGGGACGTGGGTCACGCACACGCCGCGCGCGCGGCAGGCCGCGAGGTCGATGTGGTCCACGGCCTGCGAGCGCGTGGCGATCAGCCGCAGGCGCGGGTGCGCGGCGAGAAAATCCGGGTCGAGGGGGCTGTTGATGAAGGTGGAGAGAATTTCCACGTCGTCCCCGACCTCGTCGAGGTGCGCGGCGAGGCGAAGGTCGTGCTCGTCCAGATGGGTGGCGAAAAAGTCCTCTTCCGCGCGCTCGGCTTCGACGAAGTAGATGATCACGGGATGAGAGGCTAAACCAAAACGCGCCGGCGACCATACCGGGATTGCGCAAGATGGGCCGAATCTTGCCCGCCCGCGCCGCGATAGTGGCGAAATGAGAACGGCGAGCCTAGGATCGAACCGCATGCACGATCATCCGCACCACCCCGATCACGACCACGAAGCGCCGGCAAAATCGTGGCGGCGCTGGCTGCCGCGCTTGGCGCCGCGCGAGGTGGAAGTGGATCATCACCACCACGAGCACGAGCACCCCGAGGGTGAGTGGAAAGGACAACTCGTCGCGAGCGTGCTCTGCGGTGTGCTCGGCATCGCGGGCTGGCTGGCCGCGGACCCCACGTGGCAGCTCGCGGCCTTTGGCCTCGCGTATCTGGCCGGCGCGTGGTTCACGGCGCAGGAGACTTGGGAAAAGCTGGAGCACGGCGAACTCGACGTGCATTTCCTCATGCTCGCGGTCGCGGCGGGCGCCGCCGCCATCGGGGCGTGGGGCGAAGGCACGGTGCTGCTGTTTCTTTTCTCCTTTGCCGGCGCGCTCGAGCACTACGCGATGGAGCGCACCCAGCGGGAAATCCGTTCACTCTTCGACGCCGCGCCGAAGTCCGCCACGGTGCTCGACGCGAGCGGCGCCGAACGCGTGGTGTCCGTGGAGGAATTGCAGACCGGCATGCGCCTCTCGATCAAGCCCGGCGCGCAATTTCCCGTAGATGCCGAGGTCGTGAAGGGCGAGACCGCGGCGGATGAATCCAACCTCACGGGCGAAGCGGCGCCGGTGGAAAAATTCGTGGGCGACACCGTCTTCGCCGGCACGCTCAACGGCTGGGGAATCGTGGAAGCCGCCGTCCTTCGCCCCGCACAGGAGAGCGCGCTGCAAAAGATCATTCACCTCATCGAGACGGCGCAGCGGCAAAAGGCGCCGTCGCAGCGTTTCACCGATCAATTCGGGACGCGCTACACCTACGCCATCCTCTCGCTCACGGTCGTGATGTTCTTCGTCTGGTGGCTGGCGCTCAATCATGCGCCATTCGTCTCGCAGCCCGGACAGCCGAGCGCGTTCTATCATTCCATGACGCTGCTCGTCGTCGCCTCGCCCTGCGCGCTGGTGCTCTCGATTCCCTCGGCGATCCTGGC
The DNA here is from genome assembly GCA_049690035.1 of Chthoniobacteraceae bacterium. Taxonomy (GTDB): domain Bacteria; phylum Verrucomicrobiota; class Verrucomicrobiia; order Chthoniobacterales; family Chthoniobacteraceae; genus Chthoniobacter. The sequence goes on along the minus strand of JBAVML010000261.1, from coordinate 931 downwards.
CGCCATCGCGTGGGGGGCGAAGCGCGGCATTCTTTTCCGCGGCGGCGCGGCGGTGGAAAAGCTCGCCGAGGTAAAAGTGGTGGCGATGGACAAGACCGGCACGCTCACGACCGGCGAACTTCGCGTCGAGAAGGTCGAGAGTTTTCCACCGGGCAGGGAGAAGGAAGTCGCGCAACTCGCTTATTCCCTGGACCGCCACTCTACGCATCCGCTGGCTCGGGCGGTCACGCTCTACGGGAAGCGGCAGATGATCGAGCTGTTGGAAGTCAACGCCTTCGAATCCGTGACCGGCCAGGGCCTGCGCGCGGAATGGAAAGGCGGGGCCGTGCGGTTGGGCCGCCGCGCCTTCGCGCTCAATCCGGAGACGGCGGTGATCTCGGCGGCGGTGCCGGAGAGCGCGTTCGGAGTCTCGGAAGTGTGGCTGGCCAACGGAGATCTGGCCGGACGCATCCTGCTCCGCGACGACCTGCGGCCGGAGTCGCGCGACTTGATTCAACAACTCCATGCCCGCGGGCTGCGGACGCTCGTCCTGACCGGCGACCGCCAGAGTGCCGCCGATTTCCTCCGCACCGAACTCGCGCTCGACGACGTTCGGGCGGAGCTGAAGCCGGAGCAGAAGCTGCAGATCATCGAGAACTTTGCAAAGGAGCACCACCCGGTCGCGATGATCGGCGATGGCGTCAACGACGCGCCGAGCCTTGCGGCGGCCCACGTCGGCGTGGCCATGGGCGCGCGCGGCTCCGACGCCGCGCTCGAACAGGCCGACGTGGTCCTGATGCACGATCGGCTCGAAAATTTCCTCGCCGCCTACGAACTGAGCCGGCGCGCGCGCACCGTCATCCGGCAGAACCTCGGCATCTCGCTCGGCGTCATCGTCATCCTGGTCACGCTCGCCCTGCTCGAGCGAATCCCGCTGTCGCTTGGTGTTTTC
>JBAVML010000260.1:0-2671 GCA_049690035.1 Chthoniobacteraceae bacterium | reverse complement strand
GGATGCGTGATCCACGGATAATCGCCGGGCTTCACCCACGGCAGCGAATCGAGCGGCAGACGCAGTCCCATCGGCGAATCGCCGGGAATGAGCCACAGCGTTTCATCGCGCAGAAACCACGGGCCGGATTTCCAGCGACCGAAATTCACCTGAATCGGCAGCGCGTAGCCGACCACGTTGCCGAGCCCTTCCTCGAAGATCCGCGCGATGCGATCGCGCTCCTGCTTCTCCTTCAGATTCGACTTCAGCGGATCGACGTTGGCCGGCAGCCGGCGCTCTTTCCACAGGTAATAATAGACGTCCTCGTAGCCCGGCAGCGCCCAGCGCGGGTCCACCTCGATGAGCTGCATGAGCCGGTCGAGATAGGCGCGCGCGTCTTTCGCGCCGTGGCCGTAGCTCTTGGATTCATCGGCGATGAGCGAGTCGTCGGTCCACACGGGCACGCCGTCTTTTCGCCAGTAGCAGCCGAGCGACCAGCGAGGGAGTTGCTCGCCCGGATACCATTTGCCCTGCCCGTAGTGGAGCAGGCCGCCGGGTCCGAATTGTCCGCGCAGCCGCTTGATCAGCTCGCCGGAGAGGATGCGTTTGCGCGGGCCGACGGCGGTGAAGTTCCACTCCTCGCCATCGGGATCATCGATGCTCACGAACGTCGGCTCGCCGCCCATCGTCAGCCGCACATCGCCCGCCACGAGGTCCTCGTCGATCTTGCGCCCCAGCACATCGATCGCCGCCCATTGCTCCGGCGTGTACGGCTTCGTCACGCGCGGCGACTCGTGGATGCGCGCGATCGACATTTCGAAATGAAACTTCGTCTCGCACGGCTCCACGCCGCCGGAGATCGGCGCGGCGCTTTGCGGATCGGGCGTGGCCGCGAGGGGAATGTGACCTTCCCCCGCGAGCAGACCGCTCGTCGCATCGAGGCCGACCCAGCCCGCGCCGGGCAGATACACTTCGCACCACGCGTGCAGATCCGTGAAATCCACGTCCGTGCCGCTCGGGCCATCGAGCGCCTCCTGGTCGGCCTTGAGCTGAATGAGGTAGCCGCTCACGAAACGCGCCGCGAGTCCGCAGTGGCGGAAGAGCTGGCAGAGCAGCCACGCCGAATCGCGGCACGAGCCGCTGCCTTTCACCAGCGTTTCCTCCGGCGTCTGCACGCCGGGCTCTAGGCGGATGAGATACTTGATGTCGTTGGCGAGCCGCGAGTTGAGGTTGACCAGGAAGTCGATGGTCCGCGGACGCGGATCCTTTTCCGGATCGGGATGAAGCTGCCCCGCCTCCGGCAGATGGCCGTGCGCGTGCGGGTCGATCGCAATTTCCGAATGCGGCACGGCTTCCGCGCCGGCGGCTGCCGGGATCGACGCGCAGGTGAATTCGCGCCGCACCATGTCGAGATATTCCGCAAACTCCGGTGTCAGCGGCAGCCGGCGCTGATAGGGCTCCAGTTCGTTCGCGAGCGTCGGATCATAGGTAAAAGGAAAGCGCTCCGCCGCGGGCTCGAGGAAAAAGTCGAACGGATTATAGACCGCCATCTCCACCACGAGGTCCACTTCCACGCGGAACTCCTTCGCTTTCTCCGGGAAGACGAGGCGCGAGAGGTAGTTCGACTGCGGGTCCTGCTGCCAGTTGATGAAATGTTCCTTGGGTTCAATGCCCAGCGAATAGCTCAGCACCGTGCTGCGGCAGTACGGCGCGGGTCGGAGCCGCACCACCTGCGGCCCGATCGTCACCGGACGGTCGTAGGAATAGTGCGTGACGTGACGGAGAGCGACGTGGATCGACATGGCGTTTTTTTGGAAAGGTGGGAACGCCAGCCAAGCACGAGCGCCAAACCCTAGGCGGCGCTCGAAGCCCTGTGCGAGACATCCCAAACTGCGCGCGTTGCTATACCAGCCAGCGTCACCGGAAAGCAACGTGCGAATGGCGCGACTTTGTTAAAAGATGGGGCGATCCCGCGCGCGACGCTTGCCGTGCGCCCGCGAAGCTGCTTGCATCCCGGCACCGCGAGCGTTCCCCCGGCCGCGGCACCGGAGAAAATCGAACGCCCAATATGAATAGCTTCATGCAACCTTGGAAAAGTCTGTCCGCCTCGCTCCAACTCGGAGTGCTCACCGAAGGCTGGAACCTCGCCGAACCGCCCGATGAAGACGCCGCCGCTCCCGAAGAGGCCCGCGTCTTCCGCTACACCGTCTTCTTCGCCGCGGCCTTCGATGCCGTGCCGATCGTGCATCTCGGGCTCACCGGCTTCGACCTCGACCAGCGCGATAGTAGCCGGCTCAGCCTCCGCGCCACCGAGATCACGCCCGCCGGCTTCGTCGCCGAGATCGGCACGTGGCGGGATACGCGGGTTTATTCGGTCGAGTTTAGTTGGCTGGCTCTCGGCGCGTAGGGCGCAGGCCGAGCCGCCTGTTTTTTCAAGGGGTGGGCTGAACGGATCAGGCGCCGCTGCGCCCGTCGGGGGAGCGCGGCTGGTGCTTGCAAAAAGAGCTACAACAATCAGCCTCCAGCTGAGTTTAGCTCCGAGTCCCCACCATGAACCGACGCTCCTTCGCGACCCTGGTCGCTTTTTCCCTGGCTCTCAATCTCGCGGCGCCCGCGGCAGCGCCGGCGAAGCCGAATATCATCTTCATCCTCGCCGATGACCTCGGCTATGGGGACGTGAAGTGCCTTAACC
>JBAVML010000259.1:0-2231 GCA_049690035.1 Chthoniobacteraceae bacterium | reverse complement strand
GACCTTGATGATGCCCACGCCGCTGTAACTCGTGGACTCGATGTGCTCGATGTCATTGACCGTCGCCGAGAGCGCGCGCTCGTGGTTGTAAAGGATGCGCTGCTCGATCTCCTGCGAGCTGAGCCCGGCGTACTGCCAGATCACCGAGACGACTGGGATATTGATCGCCGGGAAAATATCCGTCGGCGTCCGCAGCAGCACGAACGGCGTGAGCAACAAGAGCACCAACGACATCACCACGAAGGTGTAGGGACGGCGAAGGGCTAGGCGGACTATCCACATGAATTCAGTATTCTATATCGGAACTCGAGAGCGGTCGGGTTCAATTTTGTGTGGTGGCAATTGCAGGCAGAATTCATCGGCAGCGTGAGTCGCCCGCGCGGCGGGCGCCGCTGGAAGTCTTTTCGCGAATGGGAGATCGCTCTCGCAGCCCGTAAATTAGCGGTTTCATGGAGTGCGCCGACTCTACACGAAGACGGCGCCGGACGGTGAGTGGCGGGATGTCGCGTGGTAAAGCGAATCCTTGCCTGCCGCTGCAAAACGCCTTTTGGTCAAGAGTGCCGGTCGCACCCTTCCCGAGATGACGTCTCCTCCGCCCGTTCGCCCTGTCTTTTCCCGTTACGGGTTTGCGGTGCTCGCCACGGTGGCGATCGCCTCGATGCACACGACGTTGCAGCACTTCACGGGAAATATCCCGCCGCTGCAGTTTTACACGCTGGCGGTGGTGCTCGCGGCGTGGTGGGGCGGCTTCGGTCCCGGGCTGCTGGCCACGGTTCTGTGCCTCGGAGCGTTGCAGATTTTCATCCCGCCGGCGGCGCGCGGCACCTACCTGGGCGATACCTCGCATCTCATGCGGATCGGGACGTTCTTCGCGATCGGCCTCGCCATTAGCGCGATCGCCCGCGGACTCCACAGCGCGGTCTATCGCGAGTGGCAGAAGGCGGAAGCGCTGCGCGCGAGCGAGGAGCGGCTGCGACTGGCCACGGAGGCCACCGAAAATATCGTCTGGGACTGGGACGTGGCCACCGGACGGGTCGAATGGAGCATCGCCATGTCGGAACGCTTTGGCTGGCCGGAGGCGCTCCCGTCCACCGACCAGACCTGGTGGCAGGAACGCATTCACGAGGCCGACCGCGAGCGCACGCTGGCCGGCATTCGCGCGGTGGTCACGGATCGAACGCAGGATCGCTGGGAAGCAGAATACCACTTCCGGCGCGGCGATGGTTCCTTCGGTGAAGTCCTCGACCGGGGCCGCGTGCTGCGCGATGCCGGGGGACGCGCCGTGCGAATGATCGGCGCGACGCTCGACCTCACCGCCCGACGGCAAGCCGAGGCGACGGTGCGCCGCAGCCGCGAAGAGTTACAGGCGATCATCGACACCGTGCCCTCGCTGATCTCCTACGTGGATCGCGAGTTCATCTACCGGTGGAACAGCCGCGGCTATGAGCGCTGGTTCGGGCGCCCGCTCGCGGAGATCACCGGCCGGCCCTTGCGCGAATTGCTGGGCGACGAGGCCTTTGCCCGCGTGCGCCCTCATATCGAACGTGTCCTCGCCGGGGAGTCCTCTGACTTCGAGGACTATCTTCCTTACGAAGGAATCGAAGGGAGATGGGTTCATGCGACGTACTCACCGCACCAGTCCGAAGACGGACGCGTGGACGGGACCGTCGTGACCGTGACCGACATCACGGAACACAAGAAGGCCGAACTCGCCCAGGCCGCGCTCGCTGCCATCGTAGAGAACAGCGACGACGCCATCATCGGCAAGACGCTGGACGGCGTCGTGACCAGCTGGAACCGCGCGGCCACGCGGCTCTTCGGCTACACCGCGGAGGAAATGATCGGGCAGAAGGTGACACGGATTTTTCCCGAGGACCGCCTCGCGGACGAGGAGCGAATCCTCGCCACCCTGCGCCGCGGCGAAGGCATCGAACACTATGAATCGCAGCGGCGGACGAAGGACGGGCGTCTCATCGACGTGGCGGTGACCATTTCCCCCATCCACGACGGCTCGGGGAAAGTGGTGGGCGCCTCGAAGATCGTGCGCGACATCACCGAGCGGCGGCGGGCCGAAGCCGCGGTGCTGGACGCCGCGGAACAACGGCGTCTCGCCCTCGAAGCGGCCGATCTCGGGGCGTGGGATTACCGCTTCAAGACCGGCGAAGTCCTCGGTGACGAACGCTTCTTCCGCATGTTCGGCGTGATCACGGACAAGCTCACCTACGAGGCTG
>JBAVML010000258.1:0-5645 GCA_049690035.1 Chthoniobacteraceae bacterium | reverse complement strand
CGGTGAAGGAGGCGCTTTCTACCTCGATCTCAAGAATGTCAGGACAATGTACGAGCGTGCGAAGATTCCGCTCAATGCGCCTCAGATTCCCGATCCTTGGACGAATGATCAACCAGACATCTTAACTTGGGTATGGGATCCTTGGAACTGGCCGCCCGACGTTGATCCGAATGCGGAAAAAAAGACGATGGTCTTCGTTCATGGTTGGCGCATGGATTACGCCGAATACCTATCATGGGCCGACACAACCTATAAACGCCTTTGGCATCTTGGTTATAAAGGCCGCTTCTATACGTTTCGCTGGCCGACGTATAGTCCCGAAAATGCAAATATGAGTCTGGTGAATCTAGTCAAACCTGGAGGTGCATCATACAATCCAAGTGAATACCGGGCTTGGCTTTCGGGTCCAGCGCTCGCCGGTTTCGTTAATCAGTTACCGAACGCCAATTCCAGATATTTGATTGCTCACAGTATGGGTAACGTTGCTTCAGGAGCGGCGCTCCGCAGCGGAATGGATGTGCTGCGTTACAATATGTGTAATGCTGCGATGGCCGCGATGGCGTACGAGGGGAGCTTGAGGCCCGATTATATCCGCCCAACGCCGGACACCGACCCCGAAGAAGAAACGAGAGAACGATTTGGGCTCGCCGACAAGATTAATCCGACTTCGACGACTATAGCGAGTTTTGGATTGGGGCCTGATGCTGCAATCGGTTTGTGGGCAATAAATAATGCCCTCTTTAAGCCGCAACAATTTGCCACAGCAAAATATGTCTATGATCCAACGCTCGAATTTGCGCCAGGACTGAAGCTCTATTATGAGGAAAGGCATCTCCTGCTCCCTACCACGTACCGGGTAGTCACTTCTTTAAGGGAAGCAATGGGATATGTCACTGCGTCACGGACCAATGCCGCAGGTGGACGAATGGACACGAATGGAAGCATCAATAATGGACCTGCGGTAGATATGGGCAGCTTTGGATTTGAAGACGAGCATAGCGCAGAGTGGGTTCTTACAATTCAAAAGACATATCTCTTCTGGGAGGAGATGATGACCAAATTTCAACTCAAAACAGCTAAGTGATTTTATATGTTATCGAGACGTCTTATTGGCGCAATAGTAATTGCTATAATCGGGGTGCTCATATGGTGGATTACTTCTGGGCGGGAGCCCCTGAGGCCTATACCCAAGCGAGAGTCAGCTTCCACACCCGTGAAATCAGGAAGCCTTCCAACTGCTGATACAGGAGGTCCGAACAAGGGTAAAGCAGACCGATATGAGCCAGCACCGGCTCAGGTATCCAAATTTATGGAGGCGTTTGCGACTCCGATAATCTTTTATGGCAAAGTAATTGATCAGCATGGTACTCCTGTATCAGGCGCAGCAGTGACGCTTTCTCCAAACGATAATCCTCTAGGCGGAAAAACTTCCAAGCACCACCAGACGACAGACTCAGCCGGACTGTTTTCCGTTGTTGGTCTTCACGGAATAACGCTCGCCGTTGAAGTCAAAAAAGCGGGTTATTACCAAATTCCATCGAATGGAAGAGGTTCAGGATCAAATGGATTATTTGAATTCGGTGTGCCATCTACTAGGGGGCCGCATCGTCCTGAGAAGGATAACCCGGTCATTTTTACGCTACAGAAGTCTGAAGCACTTGAACCGCTGGTGACGGTAGGTAAGGAGAATTTTTCTGTATCACGAGATGGTACGCCGCGAACGATTTCGCTTAACCCCGGCGATGCATCGGGAGCGGAACAAGTCACGCTTCGTTGTTGGACGAAGGACTTGCAAAGACCATCCGGGCAACGGCAATACGACTGGCGACTTGAGATTAGTGTTCCGGCGGGCGGGCTTTTTCCAAGAGCCGATGCCTTTGCCTTTGAAGCGCCGGAGGAAGACTATCAACAAAGTGAGGTCGTTGATATGCCAGCGTCGCTGCCTTCTGAAAAGTGGCGTGACTTTGCTGCTCGCTCCTATTTTTTGAAGTTCAGTAATGGGAAGTTTGGCCGAGTGGATATTGAGATGCAGGCGGGCGGCGACCATTTCGTAGTTTGGAAATCGTATTTGAACCCCAAAGCTGGTTCGCGAAATATCGAGGCGGATCCACGTGGACAGTAGGCGTCCAGGCTTACCGCCTTGCCATTGAAGTTGGCGGCGGCCGGCCGCGTAACTGTTAGCCAAGCCGCCCGCTCCGTCCCGCCGCGCGGCTGTCACGCCGGCTGCTTGCGCGAACCGCTGCGCGCGAGTCAGCGCCGCCCATCATTCCGCCGGCGCTGCCTCGTGCTCGCTCAGCATACAACAGCGGTAGTGCAAAGCAGCGGCGGACCAACCAAGCCATGACTCCGCGCACCGCGCCGGCTCTCCCGAGGAAGTCCTCCCGGCTCCGTCCCACCGCGCGGCTGCGCTGTCGGGAGGTATCCGTCAGTACCAGCGCCTCTTGACACGGCCACGTGGACATTCTGCTCCGGGAGCGTAGATGTCAGAGCCGAATGTGCTCTGAGGTTTATGCTGTGGCGCGTAGATCGACCTGCTGCCGCATCTTCGCCCAAGCTTCGGGCGTGAGATCCTTGACCTGCCAGTTGGTCATCGAGGGCAGGCGGGTGAACACGTCTCGCAGGTAGGCGAATGTGTCGAGGCCACGCCGCCGGCAACATTCGATGATGGTGTAAATGATGGCGCTGCGGTCGCCCGCCTGGGCTTCACCGATGAAGAGCCAGTTCTTCTTGCCGATGGCGGTGGGGCGGATGGCGTTTTCGATGAGGTTGTTGTCGATCTCCAGCCGGCCGTCTTCGAGGAAGACGCGTAGCGAGGGCCATTGATTGAGCGCGTAGTCGATGGCTTTGCCCATGAGGCTGCGGGGCAGGAAGCGATGCTTAATTTTCAACCGCAGCAGGGCACGATGCAGCCGCGCCAGCACCGACCGGCTCGCGCTGGCACGCTCGGCTTGTCGCAGCTTCGGACCTGCTCGCGCGTTCCGGAGTTTGGCTTCGAGGGCGTAAAGGTTTTGGAAGTGCTTCAGGAACCACCCCGCTACTTTCGGTGCGGTTTCGCGGGCGTCGTAAAACTTGCGCCGCACATGGGCCAGGCAGCCCGCGAGCACGATCTGGCTGCCACGGCGCCGGGCAAAGCAGTCGTAGGCTTCGTAGCCGTCGCACTGGAGGGTGCCGCTAAAGTCCACGGGGATGATCTTCTCCAGGCACGCCGCCGCGCGGCTCGTCTCCCAATGGAAGACGACATCGCCGCGCGGAACGCCACAGGTCCAGAGGTAACCCAGTTTGGTCCTGCCATGACCCGGCGCGAGATAGCGGATGGGTGTTTCATCCACCTGCACATAGCCCTGGCTGAGCACGCCTTGCTGGATCTGTCGGTAAATGGGCTTGAGCCATTGCGCGGCCAGTTCGACCCATTCGGCCATCGTCTGCCGCGGCAGCCAGACTTGATGGCGCGTCCAGTAGATCGACTCCTGCCGGTAGAGCGGAAGATGGTCGCAATACTTGGCGACGATGATCTGCGCCAGGAGCCCCGGAGCCACGACGCTGCGTTCCAGGAGCGAGTCCGGCAACGGCGCCACGATGGGCACCGCATCCAGCACCCCGCGCTGCACATACTTTGGGCGCACCGTGCGCCGGCGCAGGAAGCGCGCGGGTTCATAGTCAAGCCGTTCACTCACTTCCTCGCCGATGCGCCGCCAGTCCTGCGGCGCGGCCTTCACCGGTTCGGGCACGATGACTTCCTCGATCACCGGCAGATGCTCGGGCAGCCGCGGCCCGCGTTCACGCGGAGGCGATTGGCCCGTCGAGCGCCGTGGGGCCTCCGCGGCCACGGGCTCCGGGGCTTTTCCCGGCTCGTCCATGCCTTGCAGGAGCAGCAGCAGTTGCGCGGGATCGAGCTTCTCGCTTTGAGCGCCGAAGAGCTTGCGCACCAGCAGGTCGATCTTCGCTTCCAGTAAAGCAATGCGCGCATTCGCGCGCCGGAGTTGCTCATCCCTTTCCTGAAGCTGCCGGGATAACTCGGCTTCGCGGGATGAACTCAAATCAGGCACGCTGCTATCCACCGCGGACGGCGCCTGATGTTAGATATATAGTTAGCTTAGTTATCCCGCTCATACCACGGGCGCAGCCGCGCACCGCGCAGGTCGATGCCATCGGTCAGCATCGCCAGGGCCTCGGGCGCCAGCTTCAGCTTCACCACCTGCGGATCGACCACCTTCGGCCACGAGAAGGTTCCTTGCTCCAGCCGCTTGATCAACAGCCACAACCCCGTGCCATCCCAATACAGGATCTTCAACCGGCTGTGGCGGCGATTGGTGAAGACAAAGAGCGCGCCCTGCCTCAGATCTTCGCCGAGCCGCTCGCTCACCAGGCCCTCCAGTCCGCTGAAGCTCTTGCGCAGATCCACCGACTCCAGCGCCACGAACACCTTCAAGCCTCCGGTGAAGCTCAGCATCGGGCGCGGGCGCTTTGGGCGACCAGCCTGACCAACTCCGCCGCCATCTGGAGCTGCACCGGAGACTCGACCGCCAGCCGGCTCCCGCCCGGCAGTTCAATGAGCAGCCCCCGCCCATTCACCGGATCACGTCCTCCGGCGTTACCGCCTTCCACCAACGCTTCAAACAGGCGAACGGAACCGGCGCTCACCACCGCATCATCCAGGCCCGCTGGTGAACCCAGCGTCAGCTTCACCGACTTCCCGCGCTGCCGGCGCCGCTTGAGCACCCAGCCCGCAAAGGTCGCATACTTGATCCCCGCCAGCCGGGCAAACTTCGCGCCGCTGGTGCCGCTCTTCTCGAACTCATCCAGCAACGCCTCGCGCCGCCGCGCCGGCACTCGCACGCGACCGCGGCCGTCCTGCTTCAGAATCTCTGCTTTCACGATCGTAGATGTCATAGGCGCCCATGCTCTGACATCTCTGATGCCCACAGCTAGAGGCGCCCCGGCGGACGTCTACGTCGGGAGTGACGGCTAGGAAAAGGGAAGCGGTGACCTCGGGGATTTGGCTGGTGGTCATCTTCGGCAGGCGCGTGAGCACGTCGCGCAGGTAGGCCTCGGGGTCGATCCCACGGCGACGGCAGCTTTCCACGATGGTGTAGAGGATCGCTCCGCGATGGCCGGCCCGAGCCTCGCCGATGAACAGCCAGTTCTTCTTGCAGATGGCCGTGGGCCGGATGGCGTTCTCGACCCGGTTGTTGTCGATGGCGATGCGGCCGTCGCGCAGGAACGCCTCGAGCGCAGGCCATTGCTCCAGCGTGTAGGTGATGGCTTTGCCCAGCGCGCTTTGCGGCAGCACGATTGAATGATGGTTTCCAGGCAGCCGGGCCGAACTTCGTAAGGCTTGCAGCCAGTCGATTACATTACCTCGGCAGGAACCCCTTGTGTTTCAACCATTCGGCGAGAGCTTCGGTGACAATGTCGCGCTGCGTGAATGGAGTGACCCGCTGAATCTTCCTCTCCATCGAAGCGCGCAATAGGGCGCTGCTGATGATTGGATCGAGCCGCGTGTTGAGTGCAAGTGGCCCGCCGCTATATGCCTGAATTGGCTGCGGAGACTGGGAAATCTCAGGATTGAATTCCTGCTTGAGTGCTGGTGCTTGCATTGGGGCCTTCTCCTTTGGTTTTCGAGTTGATTGTTTCTTCGGTTGGGG
>JBAVML010000257.1:0-3395 GCA_049690035.1 Chthoniobacteraceae bacterium | reverse complement strand
CGCCGGATGTGTGCGGGCCATTGATGACGAGCTTGCCGCCGCTCACGGTGGTGCCGCCGGTGAAAGCATTCGCGCCATTCAAAGTCCATGTGCCCGCGTCGCTCTTCGACACGGTGCCGAGCGTGTTCGTCGTCGAGCCGTCCTGAATGTTGCCATTGATCACGCCGTCGCCGGCACCGCGCAGGTCGAGATAGCGCCCCGTGGTATTCGGCGCGACGTTTCCCTCGATCGTGAGGAGCCCCGCGAGCGAAGTGATCCGCGTGCCTCCCGCACCGCCGCCCGGCGTCACGCTGCCCTCGATGACGTTGCTGCCCGCTTCGTTGAAGATCGCTCCGTTCGGGTTGCTCGTGATGATGCTGAAGGACGCGGGCAAATCGATCGGCCCGGCCGAACCATCGAGCCGCAGCGCGGAGGTCGCGCTGGTCGCCCCGACCGTCTTCGTGCCTGTGCCGAGCTGCCCGGCATCGGTGATCCGCAGTGACCCGCTGCTGATACTCACCGCGCCCGTGAAGCTGTTGTCGCCCGTGAGATTCACCACGTCGGTCAAGGCCACGCCGCTGATCGTCAGCGACCCGCTGCCGCTGATGTCGTTCGGCACATCGACCGTGCCGGTGCGGTCAAAGCGGAGCCCGCCATTGTTGACCACCGGGCCGGTGCCGAGCGTGCCCGTCGGCCCATCGTTGCCGATCTGCAGCGTGCCCGAGCTGATCGTCGTCGTGCCGGCGTAGCTGTTGTTCCCGGCGAGCACGAGGCTGCCGCTGGAAGAAGTGCGCGTGAGCCCGCCGGTGCCGTCGATGCTTCCGTTGAACACAAACCCGGCGCTGCCGGTGCAATTGAACGTCACATCCGCATCGAGCGTGATCGTGTTCGCGACGTTGTAGCGATAGCCCGCGGGCGTTCCGGAGAGCGTGACGAGCGGTGCGACGGCGCCATTCGTCACGAGCTTGATTGGCAAACCATCCAAGTTTACCACCGACGTGGACGCGCCGGTCCCGGCGAGGGTGAGCCGATTCAGCAGCGTTGGGCTGGTGAGATTGTTCGTCGCCTGGATCGTTCCGGCACCGAGCGTCTGCCCATTGAAGAACTGAATCTCCGCACCGCGTCCACTCACCGGCGCGGCATTGTCCTGCCAATTCGTCGCCGCGCTCCAGTTGCTGGTCACCGTGCGCGTCCAGTTTGTCACCACTGGCGAAAGTCCGATGGTGATCAAGCCCGCGTTGCTCGTCGCCCCGTCGCCATCCGTGGCGGTGAAAGTGAATGATTGTTCGCCGGAGAAGCCGACCGTCGGAGTAAATCGCGCGGTGTGTCCGTCCGGCAGCAAGGTCGCGGTGCCGCCGATTGCACCGCTCACCGCGAAGGCGAGCTGCGTCACCGGCGTCCAGTCGTCGGTCACAAGATCGCGCAGTTCCACGTCCACCGCGCCGCCGCCGATGCTGTTTGCGCCGCTGTTTTGCGCGAGAGGCGGCTCATTTTGCGCCACCAGATTCCAAGTATTCAGCGCGGTGACCGCCGGCGTCGTGGTCGGCGGATTTTCTCCCGGAGCGAGCGGGACGAACCACACCGCGAGCGTGGTGTTCGTCACGCCGGTGAGCTGGATCGAGAGCTTGCTGTAGATGCTGTTGTTTGCGTTCTCCGCAGGCGCTGGTGATGTCGGGAGCGGCAGTGCCGCACGCACCGTCCACACGCCGCCCCCGCTGACGATCTTGCCCCACAGCCGCTCGGTGCCGCTTTGCAGCGTCACGCTGCTGCCATCGCCGCTGATGGTCGCGGTCGTGCTCGTATTTATGAAATGCGCGAACCACCAGCACGTCGTCGCCGAGGGTTGCACGATTTCATCCTGGATGAGCACTTGTTTCCGCTGCCCGAGGAGCTGGATGCCGCGCTGCACTTTCGTCACGCCAGTGATGTTGTTGCTCAGGTCCCAGATGGCGAAACTGCGCTGTCCATTTTGTGCCGACTGATAGGCGATCATCGGCGCGGAAGGCGCATTCCAGATGCGATCCGGCTGCGAGGTGGGATTCACGATGAGGCAATTGTGACCCTCGGCGCGATTGCGGTAGTAGTCCCAGCGATCCGCTCCCGAGCCCGGCGTGGTGACATTGTGATTTGGCACCTCGTAGCTCTCGCTGCTCAAATCGACGAACCACTTCACGCCGCGTGCGCTCATTTGAAACGTGCCGCTCTGCAACATGCCGTGGCTCATGTAAGTGCCGCCCATGCCGCCGATCCAGGTGGCCTTCGAGTCTGTCCAGTTTTCCCTCATCGTGGCCACATGCTGCATGGATGCCTTTTCCACACAGTCCGCCGGACCGTGGAAGCAGGTGTCGGGATTGAGGCCCGCTTGGGCTGGCGTGATCGTCGTCTCCGGCAGCAGTAGCGCGTTCCAAGTGCTATTCCCGGATTGGCGGCTGTAGTCGAAGACCTCCAGCGCATTGAAACGCCGCCCCCACCAGCTTGCCCAACCCATGCCTGCGTTGCTGCCGGTGCCTACATCCGAGAAGGTGAAGCGCTGCCGGGTATTGCTGGCGATGGTGAGCGGCTCGCGTCGTTGGGTGAAGTAGCCCGGCACTCGACCAATGCCGAAGGTGGAACCGAGTGCGGTGTCCAGCGCGTGCATGGCATCCGAGAGGCCCAGCTTGGCCAGAATGCCGTAGTCCGTTCCTTCCAGCCAAGCGCCTCCATTCGGTTCCCACTGATCGATCTTCTGCACCAGTTGCGACACCGCCTGCGACAGATCAGGCTCTGCCGCGCCTTCATTGCCGGTGCCGACAGCGAGCGCCGCCTGGATGAAGCCGCTGTCGTTGAGAATGCCGATATTGTTTCCGTAGGAATTGCCCTGGGAGTTCAGGCCGCTGCTCACGAGGAAGTTCAGCAGCGTCGTGCGCCTCGTGCTGTCCCAATATGGATAGAGCCAGTCATAGGCGAAGGCGATCTGTCGCAGCGTGAAGCCCTTCCATTTTACCGTGAAGTCGCCGGTCGCCATGGTCTCCTGGATGTTCGTCCAAACCTTCTCCGCGTAGACCGGGTCATTCGTAAGCCACCAGGCGAGAGCGAGCCGCGGAATCTCATTGCCGTAGTGGCGCGTGTTGTTCGCCACATCGCTGTTCGCCGTGCTGACGATGGCCTGCGCACGCGTCTTGGCGTTGCTGGCGGTGGCGCTGAGATATTGCTGCCGCAGCCAGATGAAGCGCTCGCGTGTGCTGCCCAGACGCGGCTGCTCGGTGGCGAGCGTGTTGAAGTAGTTCGCCGTGCTCGGCGTGGCGAGATCGACATTCGGCAGCATCAAAGCCGTTCCCGGAATGATGCTGAACGCCGCATCGCCCGGCTGCTTCCAGCCGACGCTCCAATGATCTGCGCCGGTGTCCTCTTTGTGCAACAGCTCCACATAATACCGC
>JBAVML010000256.1:0-2033 GCA_049690035.1 Chthoniobacteraceae bacterium | reverse complement strand
GAGCATGGCAGCGTCCGATCCGTCGCCGCCGGCCAGCGGATCGGGGATGCTCCAGTGCAGACGCTCGGTTGGCCCGGGGAAGATCGGGGTCTTCTCGGCGCTCTCATCGCAAACACAGATCGTGCAGGCAAACATGGCCCCGGCGCGGTAGAGCTCGAAAATGCTCTTGGTCTTTTGCCCCGAGATATCGATGCCCACTTCGCGCATCGCCTCGATGGCCAGCGGATGAAGTTCCCCCGATTCGAAGCCGGCGCTCGCGGCCTCGAACGATTCGCCGCCCAGCCCGTTGAGCCAGGCTTCGGCCATTTGGGAGCGGGCGCCGTTTCGCGTGCAGATGAAAAGCAGGCGCGTCTTCTCCGGCGCCACGGGCTCTGGGGGCTCGAAGGCGAAGGTCTCCTCGGTCACGGGAAATTCGGGGGCCGGCGTCTCCGCCTTGACGAGCACCCGGATGATCGCCGCCGTGTCCACGGTTTGAAGGTAGGTGTCTTTCAGGATCAGCGTCTCGACGGTCAGCGCCCGTCCGTCCTCCTCCAGCCAGGCCGTCGCCGGGTCGCCGATGTGGATCGAGTGGTGATCGGTCAAATAAACGGTGAACGGGACAAACGGGTCCGCGCCGAGAAAGGCACGGATTCGGTCGGGAAAAATCGGAGGCAACACGCTGGTGTGGACTAACAGAGCCGCGCGATTTGTCCATCGTCCACGCACCGCAGCGCCGCTTTCCGACGCTCCATCCGCTCAAAATCCCTTCGGGTGCCGCGCGACAAAACCCTTCGGCTCGCGATACCAGTCGCGCCAGCGCGGGCCTTCATCGTCGCGGTGGCCGGTGGTGTCCAGCCGCAGCCCGCAGATCACGGCGAAGGTGTGGCCATTGCGCGCATAGATTGTGATCCAGCGGCCCGGCCCCGGCTCGCCCCAGGTCTGGAGCGCCTTCGAGGGCGTCGGCTGGTCGAGCAGCCCGGCGCCGTGCAGGAAATAGGAAACCGTCCCCGAGCAATCGTAGCCGATGTCATTGAACGTCCCGTGCCCGCCGCCCCAGCGGTAGGGTTTGCGCACGATGGTATTGATCGCCCAGATGCCGGCCTTCACCGCATCCGGCGCCTTCGCGGGCGCGGAAGCGATCAGCCCATTCAACTTCGCCACCTCCCCCTTCACCGTCGGCCCGCCCGCGCACGCCGCGGCGACGCTGGCGGCGAAGAGAGTGAGGAGGAGAAAATGACGGAAAAGCAAAGTTCGGGGCTGGGGGCCGAAAATGGACCGCACCTGTAACCGGCGAGCATATTTTGGCAATGCAAAATCCGGCGGCTTCTGGGAATGATCCGCACCGCCCGAGCATGAGCGACCCCTTCGCCCCACCGATCCCCACCGTCTTCGACCTCCGCCACGGAGATTGCCTCGCGGGAATGACGGAGTTACCGGCCGACTCGGTGGACGTGGTGGTGACTTCACCGCCCTACAATCTCGGCATCGCCTACTCGCAGTACGAGGACACCGCGCCTCGGGAGGAATACCTCGCCTGGTGCTACCGCTGGGCCGCCGAGCTCCAGCGCGTGCTCCGGCCGGGCGGCTCCTTCTTTCTCAATGTCGGCGCCGCTCCGGCCAACCCGCTCTTTCCCCACGAGGTGCTGCTGAAATTGCAGCCGCTCTTTCGCCTGCAAAACACCATCCACTGGATCAAATCCATCACCGTCCAGCCGCGCCATGCGCCCGAGCTCAGCGTCGGCCACTTCAAGCCGATCAACTCCAAGCGCTACCTCACCGACTGCCACGAATACGTCTTCCACCTGACGAAGACCGGCGACGTTCCCCTCGATCGGCTCGCCGTCGGCACCGCCTACGCCGACAAGAGCAACATCGCCCGCTGGGGCCACACCGGCGGCGCCGACAAACGCTGCCGCGGCAACAACTGGTTCATCCCCTACAAGACCATCTCGAGCCGCGACGCCGAGCGCCCCCACCCGGCCACCTTCCCCGCGCAGCTCGCCGAATGGTGCATCCGGCTCCACGGAAATGCGCCGGCGCAAACCGTCCTCGAT
>JBAVML010000255.1:0-10614 GCA_049690035.1 Chthoniobacteraceae bacterium | reverse complement strand
GTGCATCGGTCCCCAGGCGCAGGCCCGAGTCGCCGAGAGGAGGAGGGCGGCGATCAGCGGGAGGAAGTGGCGGGGAAACATCGGGGCGCAGCATCCGGCGGAGGAGCGGGCCAAGTCAAACCGGCCGGCGCACGGCAGGGCGAATCGTCCGCGACCTGGATCTATGGAAAAAGGCTTTGCATGGTTTAATACGCAGACGTATAAATCCGCCGCGCTCGCTCCAGCGTAATCCTTTCCCATGAATCTGCCCCATCTCCCCGCGCTCCGCCGCGGCAAGCCGTACGAGAGTCTCGACAAAGTCGAAGTGATCAATCACCGCACCGGTCTGCCGATGGCGACGGTCAGCCAGGTGAATGCGGGCATCCTCCGCAAGGATCTCGCGAAGATCCACGAGGCGCGCGCGGCGCTGAAGAAGTTTTCGGTCGCCGACCTCATTCAGATTTCGGCGAAGGCGGGTGAACTTTTCCTGCAAGGAACGCTGCCGCTCGGCGACAAGGGCCACACGCAATCGCGCATCGAATACATCGAGACGCTGAGCGCCACGAGCGGGCTGCCTCACGTGATGGTGCAGCGCAACATGCAGAAAATTCACCACGCGATGACGCATGTGGGTGTGGTGCTCAATGGACTCACGCGCGGGCTCGATCTCCTGGTGATCGACCGCGGCTACGGCGAGCAGAGCGGCGCGGCGGTGAGTTATTACCCAACGACGAATGCGCTCGGGCTCGTGATGCCGAGCAACTCGCCGGCGGTGAACTCGCTGTGGCTGCCCGCGATCGCGCTGAAGACGCCGGTGATCATCAAGCCGGGTCGCGAAGAGCCGTGGACGCCGTATCGGCTCATCCAGGCATTCATTGCCGCGGGTGCGCCGCCGGAGGCGTTTGGCTTCTATCCCACCGATCACGAAGGCTCGGCGGAAGTGCTGAAGCTGTGCGGTCGCGCGCTCATTTTCGGCGACGCCAACACAGTCGCGCAGTACCGCGATAATCCGAAGTTTTCCTGCCACGGGCCGGGTTGGAGCAAGGTGCTCATCGGCGAAGATCAGATCGAGCACTGGCGCGAGCACATCGACTTGATCGTTGGTTCCATTTCGGAAAATGGCGGGCGTTCGTGCGTCAATGCGAGCGCGGTCGTGGTGCCAAAGTATGGGGCGGAGATCGCCGAGGCGCTGGCGAAGAAGCTCGGGCCGGTCGCACCGCTGCCGCACAATGACGAGCACGCGAGGCTCAGCGGCTTCGCCAATCCGAAGATGGCGGACTACATCGACGGCGCGATCGAAGCTGATCTCAAGGCGCCCGGCGCGACGGACGTGACGGCGAAATATCGCGGCGGTCCGCGCAAAGCGGAGTTTGAGGGTGGTGTGTATCTGCGCCCGACGATCGTGCATTGCGACTCGTTCAAGCACCCGCTGGCGAATCGCGAATTTCTCTGTCCCTACGCGAGCGTGGTCGAAGTTCCGCAGACCGAAATGCTCGCGCAAATCGGGCCGTCGCTGGTCGCCACCGCGATCACGAAGGATCCGGCTTTCCAAGAGCAGCTCCTCGACTCACCGCTCATCGAACGGCTCAACCTCGGACCGATCTCGACGATGAAGATTTCCTGGGATCAGCCGCATGAGGGCAACATGTTCGAATTCCTCTACAAGCGCCGCTCGATCGAACGGGCCTGGTAGCTGGCGGTCGAACGCTCTCATGATGCACTCCTCCGGCTTCGACTATCAGCCGCGCACCCGCGTTATCTTCGGTGCGGATACGCTCGAGCGGGTGGGGGAGTTGGCGCGCGAGCTCGGCGGAAAGCGTGCGCTGCTGGTGACGGACAAGGGCATTGCGAGCGCGGGGCATCCCGGGCGGGCGATCGGCTTTCTCGAAGCGGCCGGGCTGCAGGTCACGGCGTTCGATGACGTTCACGAAAATCCGACTACGGCGGACGTGGATCGTTGCGTGGCAGCCGCGCGTGAAGCGGCGATTGATTTGATCATCGGCCTCGGCGGCGGGAGCAGCATGGACACGGCGAAGGGTGCGAACTTCATCCTCACCAATGGCGGGCAGATGAAGGACTACTGGGGCGTGGGCAAGGCGACAAAGCCGATGCTGCCGCTCATCGCGATTCCGACGACGGCCGGGACCGGCAGCGAGTGCCAGTCTTTCGCGCTCATCTCCGACGAAGTGACGCATCAGAAAATGGCCTGCGGCGATCCGAAAGGCGCCGCGAAGGTGGCAATCCTCGATCCGCTGCTGACGATCTCGCAGCCCGCGGGCGTGACCGCTTGCACCGGCATCGATGCGCTGGCGCACGCGGTGGAGACAGCGGTGACGAAGAAGCGCACGCCGCTCTCGGCGATGTATTCGCACGAGGCGTTCCGGCTTTGCATGGGAGGAATCGAGCGCGTGCTGCGCGACCCGCGCGACCTCGAGGCGCGCGGCATGATGCAACTCGGCGCGGCTTTTGCCGGCACTGCGATCGAGAACTCGATGCTCGGCGCGGCGCACGCGGCGGCGAATCCATTGACCGCGAAGTACGGCATGGTGCACGGACAGGCGGTGGGGCTGCTGTTGCCGGCGGTCGTCGCTTTCAATGCGCGCGATCCCGAGGCGCAGTCGCGCTACCACGAGCTCGCGGCGGAGGCGGATCTCGGGCCGATTGAGGAGTTGATCGAAGAGCTGGAGACAATCCTCGACGTGGCGGGAATGAAGCGCGACCTCGTGAGATTTAAGATCGCCAGCGCCGACTTTGCCCAGCTCGCGAAGGAGGCGGCGCAGCAATGGACGGCGACCTTCAACCCGCGCTCGATTGGTGCGGAAGACTTTGAGCGGTTGTATGAGGAGGTGCTCGGATGATTGTTCCGGGATTTCGGGTCATCAGCGCGCTGGTGCTCATTGCCGCTTCGGCGAATGCGGACTGGCCGATGCATCGCGGTAATCCGCAGCTTCAGGGTATCGCCGAGAGTGCGGCCCCACTGAAGGCGGAACTCGCGTGGACGTTTAACGGTGGCAAGCCGGTGAAGGCCGCAGCGGCGATTGCGCAGGGACGGGTTTTCTTTGGCGATGACGATGGGATGATTCACGCGCTTGACCTCGCGACCGGCAAGGAAGCGTGGACGTTCAAGACGGAAAGCAGCATCGAAGCGACACCGCTCGTGCTCGACGGTGTAGTCTTTCTCGGTTCGTCGGATGCTAACGTTTATGCGCTGAACGCCGCGGACGGAAAGCTGAAGTGGAAATACGAGACCGGCGACAAAGTGCTGGGCGGCGCGAACCATGCGAAGAGCCCCAAGGGCGACGCGACCTGGCTTCTCGTCGGGAGCTACGACACGAATCTGCACTGCATCGACGCGGCGACGGGCAAGGCGGTGTGGACCCATTCCACGGACAATTACATCAACGGATCGCCCGCGTTGCTGCCGACTGGCGAAGTGCTCTTCGGCGGATGCGACAGTTACATCCACGTCCTGCGACTGGAGGACGGGGCGGAGGTGCGGCAGATCGAATCGGAGGCCTACATCGCATCGTCGGTGGCAGTGCGCGATGGGATGGGATACGTGGGCAATTACGGCAATCTCGTGATCGCCTTCGATCCGAAGAGCGGGGAGATCAAGTGGAAGTATCGCGACAAAAACTTCCCCTATTTTTCCTCCGCCGCAGTGACCGCCGATCGAGTGATCATCGGCTGTCGCGACAAGCGCCTGCACTGCCTCGATCGCGCCACCGGCAAGGCGGTGTGGACCTTTCAAACGCGCGGGCAGGTGGAGAGTTCGCCGGTGGTGTGCGGCGACGCGATCATCGTTGGCTCGGAGGATGGGCGCCTCTACTGCGTGAATCTCGCGGACGGCCAGGAACGCTGGGCCTACGAGATCGGCGCGGCGGTCACGGCGTCGCCGGCGGTGAGCGATGGGTTCATCGTGGTCGGGGCTGAGGACGGAAACATTTACGCTTTCAAATCCCCCGCGGGAACCGCTGCCACAAAACCATGAGCCACGAAGTCATCGAAATTCTCGAACACGAAAAAGCGCACGACGACACGGAGGCGGGGAATTACTTCGTCGCCAATTATCCGCCGTTTTCCTACTGGGACGCGGAGACGGCGAAGACCGTCGGTGGCCTGCTCGCGAGGCCCGCGACGCCGGACGTAGCGCTCGGCGTTTACTTCCATGTGCCCTTCTGCCGGAAGCGCTGCCACTTCTGCTACTTCCGCGTTTACACCGATAAGAATGCCGACGAGATCAAGCGCTACCTCGACGCGGGGATCGCGGAGTTCGAACTTTACGCGAAGGCGCCGCTCTTCGCCGGACGCAAGCCGAAGTTCGTTTATTTCGGCGGCGGCACGCCGAGCTACCTCTCCGTCTCGCAGCTCAAGTCGCTGACTGATCGCATGAAAGCGCTGATGCCTTGGGATGAAGCGGAGGAAGTAGCTTTCGAGGCCGAGCCCGGGACGCTCACGGAGCAGAAGCTCGCGGCGCTCCGCGAGATCGGCGTCACGCGCCTTTCGCTCGGCGTGGAAAACTTTGACGCGCACATTTTGGAGATCAACGGACGGGCGCATCGCACCGACGAAATTTACCGCGCCTACAATTACGCGCGCTCGATCGGCTTCCCGCAGATCAACATCGACCTCATCGCCGGCATGGTCGAAGAGACCGACGAAAATTGGCGCGCGAATGTGACCAAAACCATCGAGCTGCTGCCGGACAGCGTGACCATTTACCAAATGGAAGTGCCCTACAACACGGGCATCTACAAGGAGATGAAAGCCGAGGGAAAACTCGTGGCTCCGGTCGCGAACTGGCACACTAAGCGCGGCTGGGTGGACTACGCATTCCGCGAGTTGGAGAAAGTCGGCTACACCGTGACCAGCGGCTACACCGCGGTGCGCGATCCGCAGAAAACGAAGTTCGTTTATCGCGACGAACTTTGGAAAGGCGCGGACCTCATCGGTCTCGGCGTCGCGTCGTTCTCGCATATCGCGGGGACACACTTCCAAAACATCACCGAATTCACGCAGTACCTCGAAGCCATCCAGCGCGGCGAACTCCCGATCTCCCGCGCGATGACGACGACGGAAGAGGAGCGGATGATCCGCGAGTTCATTCTCCAGATGAAACTCGGGCGCGTGGATCGCGGCTACTTTCGGGAGAAATTTCACATCGATCCGAGCGAGCGGTTCAATCAGCAGTTCGACGATTTGCGGATGAAGGGGCTGCTCTCCAGCGAAGGCGACTGGCTCGTGCTGACCCGGGACGCATTGCTGAAAGTGGACACGCTGCTCCACGCCTTCTTCCTGCCGCAGCATCGCGGCACGCGCTACACGTGATCGGCGCGGCTTCCAGCGAATTGCTCTATCCGCTCTCGCGCTTCTGCGAGGACGGCGGTCATCCGCTGCCGTCGTGCGAGGTGATCGAAGGCGCGAAGATGCCGGAGCCGTATCGCGGTCTGCTGGTGCACAACGGCGATATGACGTCGCGCCTCGAATCGTTTCACGGTGGGGCGATCTTCATCGAAGTGCGGCATCACGAGCACACTCCGGAAGCCTACCGGCGCGAGGTCGTCCTGCGCATTGAAGCGACGGGACTCGCGGTGGAATACGGCGCGATCGAAATCGACCTCAGTGCTTTCGATGGCGAACTACGGCGGCTCATTCTGGAAGAGCATTTGCCGCTCGGTGGCTTGCTCAATCGCTTCGGCGTGCGCTATCGCAGCGAGCCAAAAGCCTTCATCCGGCTGGGCGACGATGTGGTCATGCAACGTGTTTTCGAAACACCGCAGGCTCACGAATTCTTCGGCCGCTGCAATGTCCTCCTCGGCGAGAACGACCGCGTTCTCGCGCGGATCGTCGAGGTGCTGCGTCCGGTGGAAAACCCGCAATCGTAAACCACGCATGAGCACACCCAACCATTACGACGTGATCATCATTGGAGCTGGCCCGGCTGGTTCCACCGCTGCGGCCCTGCTCGCGGAAAAAGGCCGGCACGTGCTGGTGCTCGAGAAAGAGAAATTTCCGCGCTACCACATCGGCGAGTCGATGATGCCGTTTTGTTGGTTCACGCTCGAGCGGCTCGGCGTGCTTGGGGAGATGGAGCGCATTGCTTACACGAAAAAGTATAGCGTGCAGTTCGTCACGCAGGACGGCCGCCAGTCGCAGCCGTTTTATTTTTTCCAGCACTACGATCATCCGAGCTCGACGACCTGGCAGGTGGAGCGCGCGGACTTTGACCTCATGCTGATGAAAAACGCCCGCGCGAAAGGTGCCGAGGTGCGCGAGCTGACGACGGTGAAGCACGTGCTCAAGGATGACAGCGGCCGCGTGATCGGCGTGGAGGCGATGGATTCGGCGGGCCAAATGTTTCAGGTCTTCGCGCCGGTGACGATCGACTGCTCGGGCCGCGAGCAAATCGCGACGGCGCGCGAAGGCTGGCGGGTGAAAGATCCGGCGCTGAATAAGATCGCGATTTGGACTTACTACCGCGGTGCGAAGCGTGATCCCGGCATTGATGAGGGCAACACGACGGTCGCCTACGTGCCCGAGCGCGGCTGGTTTTGGTATATCCCGATGCGAGACGATATCGTGAGCGTGGGCATCGTCGCGGAGAAGGATTACCTCTTCTCGGAGTCGAAAGATCCGGCGAGGATTTTCGCGCGGGAAATCGAGCGGAACGCCTGGATCAAGGACCACCTCAGCGTCGGTGAGCAGTTCGGCGAATACTGGGTGACGAGTGAGTTTTCGTATCGGTCGAAGTATTGTGCGGACGACGGGCTCGTCCTCGCGGGCGACGCGTTCGCGTTTCTCGACCCGGTATTTTCCAGCGGCGTCTTCCTCGCGTTGAAGAGTGGCGAACTCGCGGCGGACGCCATCGACGCGGCGCTCACGGCGGGTGATGTGAGTGGCGGGCGTTTCGCCGACTACGGCGCGAAGCTGTGCCGCGGTTTGGAGAATATGCGGAAGCTCGTTTACGCGTTTTACGACACGGAGTTCAGCTTCGGTCGCGTGATCAAACAGCACCCGCATTTGCGCGGGCGGCTCACGGATTGCCTCATCGGCGACCTGTTTGAAAAGGACTACGAGGAACTCTTCGGCGCGATCGCGGAGTTTGCCGAACTGCCCGCGCCGCTCGAACACGGTCGGGCTCCGAGCGCGGGTGTGGCGAGCGCTGCCTAGCCGATGATTCGCGCCGCTAGCTTAGCACTGCTGCTCGCCGTCTCCTGCGCGGTGGCCGATGACTGGCCGCGCTTCCTCGGCCCGAACAACGACAATACGTCGGCGGAGACGAAACTGCTTCACGCGTGGCCGAACGACGGTCCGCGAAAACTGTGGGAATACGAGAAGGGCGCCGGTCACACCGGCGCGGTGATCGCCGGCGGACGAGTGGTGCTCTTTCACACGCTCGATGGGAAGGAGACGCTCGACTGTCTCGACGCCGCGACGGGCGCGCGGAAGTGGCGCTTCGATTACGCGGTCGATTATTCGTCGCAGTTCGGCGCGGGGCCGGGCGCGCGGACGAGTCCCGTGATCGCCGGTGGATTCATCTATGCGATGGGCGTGACAGGCGTGCTGCACTGCGTGGACCTCGCGTCGGGTGAGATGAAGTGGAAGCGCGATCTAGCGAAGGAGTATCGGCTGCTGCCGACGTTTTTCGGCCAAGGCGGGACGCCGCTGGTGTTGGGCGACAAGCTGATCGTGCCGCTCGGGACTGAGGACGGAAAATCGGTGGTCGCGCTCGACGCGAAAACGGGGCGCGAAGTGTGGGCGGCGAAGCACGCGTGGGCGTCGAGTTATTCTTCGCCGGTGCCGGCGAAGCTGCACGGACGCGAGTGTGTGCTCGCCTTGCAAGGCGGCATGGACGATCCGCCGACGGGCGGTCTGCTGTGCCTCGACGCGGCGAACGGTGCGGTGCTGAGCGCCACGCCTCATCGCGCGCGGATGTATGCGAGCGTGAGTGTGTCGGCGCCGGTGGTCGCGGGCGACCGGGTATTCGTCGCTGAGGCCTACACCGAGGGCGGACTTTGCGTGGAGATCACTCCGGATTTTTCCGCGAAAGTGGCGTGGCGGGCGCCGAAGCTGGACACGTATCTGATGACCGCGGTGGTGCAGGACGGCTGTCTTTTCGGCTTCGCCGGACAGCATCAGCAAAACGCGGAGCTCGCGTGTTACGAGATCAGCTCGGGCAAGGAGTTGTGGCGCGACGACCTCGGCGGGAAGTTTCAGCGCGGGTCGCTGCTGCGGGCGGATGGAGCGTTCATTTGCCTCGGGGAAAATGGCGATCTCGCGTGGCTCGATCTTTCGCGAAAGGGCGGGAAGGTCGCCGCACAGGCGCAGCTTTTCCACGCACCAGAATCGTGGACGGCGCCAGCGCTGAGCGAAAGGCGGCTCTTCATCAATCAAAACCAGCGCGGTACCGGTGGCACGAAGCCGCGGCTCATTTGCTACGACCTTCGCGGGGAATGAAGATCGTGCTGCTGACGCCGGGGACCGGCAGCTACCACTGCGGCGTGTGCATGCGCGACAATGCGCTGGCCAAGGAACTCGTCCGGCAGGGACACGACGCGATCATGCTCCCGATGTATCTGCCGCTGACACTCGATGAGGAGGCGGCGAGTCCGGAGATGCCGATTTTCTTCGGCGGCGTGAGCACGTACCTGCGGGAGAAAATTCCATTTCTGCGGCGGATGCCGCGCTGGCTCGATCGGTTGCTCTCGAAGCGTGCCTTGCTGAAGCTGCTCGCAGGACACGCGGCGGCGAGGACCGGCGGCCCGGACGTGGCGGAGATGACACTCTCGATGTTGCGCGGCGAGCAGGGAAATCAGGCAGCGGAGATCGGCGAACTGGTCGCGTGGCTGCGCGAGCATGCGCGACCGGAGGCGCTCTGGCTCTCGACGGCGTTGCAGGCGGGGCTGGCGCGCGAGCTGAAGCGGGAGCTCGGCGTGCCGGTGATGGGATTTTTGCAAGGCGAGGACACGTTCATCGATGGACTCGGTGCGCCGTGGAGCAAACAAGTCTGGGCGCTACTCGCCGAGCGCATGCGCGACGTAGACGTGTGGATCGCGCCGAGTCGTTACTTTGCGGACCTGATGGCGAATCGTCTCGGCTGGAGCGGCGGCGAGGAAGCGCTGCGGATTCGCGTGGTGCCGAATGGCGTGGCGACCGACGGATATTCCGAGCCGAAGCCGCCGGAGGTGCCGACGATCGGCTATGTCGCGCGGTTTGTGCCGGGGAAGGGGATCGGGATTTTGGTCGAAGCATTCATCGAATTGAAGAAGCGCGGCGTGGTGCCAAACGCGAAGCTGCGTTGCGCCGGCTCGATGACGGCGGGCGACGCGAGCTATGTGGAGACGTTGAAGAAGCGGCTGCGCGAAGCCGGCGTGGCGGCCGATGTGGAGTGGCTGCCGAACGTGAGCCGCGAGGAGAAGATCGCGTTCCTCGAAAGTCTCACGGTTTTTTCGGTGCCGGCGAGTTACAGCGAAGCGTTCGGGTTGTATGTCATCGAAGCGCTGGCGGCGGGCGTGCCGGTGGTGCTGCCGAATGCGTCGGCGTTTCCCGAGATCATCGATGAGACCGGCGGCGGTGTGCTCTACGAACCGACGCGCGGCGAGACGGCGAATGGTCAACTGCTCGCCGTGGCGCTCGAGCCGCTCCTGCAAAATCGCGCCGAGGCGGCGGCGCTCGGGCTCCACGGACGTGAAGCAGTTCATCGCGAGTATTCGCTGCCGCGTCTCGCCGAGCGACTCGCGGCGACGACGCGCGAAATGATCGACGCACCGCAGCCCGCGCAATAGTTTCCCGCGACCGATGCCCTACGAATTCAAGCTCACCCGCCGCGTGGAATTTGCGGAGACGGACATGGCGGGCATCGTCCACTTCTCGAATTTTTTCCGGATGATGGAAGCGACGGAGCACGCTTTTTTTCGGTCGCTGGGATTCACGATTCACGGCCACGAAGCGGGCTCGACGGTCGGCTGGCCGCGGGTGAGTGCGTCGTGCGACTATCAGCGGCCGCTGCGCTTCGAGGACGAGGTGGAAATTCATCTGCTCGTGGCCGAGGTTCGCAGCCGGTCGATCCGGTATCAGTTTGTTTTTCGTCATCCCGGCGCCACTGCGGAGATCGCGCGTGGCAACGTCGCCGCGGTGTGCGCGACGGTGGACAAGGTGACCGGAAAGCTTGTACCCGTGCCGATTCCCGACGTGGTGCGCGCGGCGATCACGCCTGCGCCGCCGGAGTTGCTCTCTCCGTTGGGATCCACCGCAGCGTCTTCCTCATGAACGTGCTCCGCTTTCTCGGTGAGGAAGACTAAGAGGATCGCCGAGAGGAAGATCACATTTCACTCCACAAACCAAACCAACCAACATGCCTCCTACTGCCCAAGCCCAAGCCGGATTGACCTGGCTTTCCTTCGCCCTCCTCACTGTCCTCTGCTGGGGGACTTACGGCGTCTTTCTCGCCATGGGATCCGAGAATATGCACGACCCCGCGAGTGGGCGGATCAAGGCGTTTCTCTTCGTCGGTCTCGCGTACTTTCTCGTCGCCGTGCTGGCGCCGATCGTCATCCTCGCGCTGAGCGGCGCGAACTGGAATTTCCCGGTGAAAGGGATGACGTGGTCGCTCATTGCGGGCGTGGTCGGTGCGTT
>JBAVML010000254.1:0-1533 GCA_049690035.1 Chthoniobacteraceae bacterium | reverse complement strand
TAGAAGCCACTCTGGTCGATCGCGTATTCACCGATAAGGCGTCTGGTAAGGACACCCATCGACCGGAGCTGGACGCGCTGCTCACCTTCGTGCGTGATGGCGACACGGTGGTGGTACACAGTATGGATCGCCTGGCGCGCAACTTGGACGACCTGCGCCGCCTGGTGCAGAAGCTCACCCAGCGTGGCGTACGCATCGAATTCGTCAAGGAGTCCCTGACCTTCACCGGCGAGGACTCACCGATGGCAAACCTCATGCTGTCGGTGATGGGGGCCTTTGCCGAGTTCGAGCGCGCTTTGATCCGCGAGCGCCAGCGCGAAGGCATCGCACTCGCCAAACAGCGCGGGGCCTACCGAGGCCGCAGGAAGTCGCTGAACAGTGAGCAGATGGCTGAACTGAAGCGGCGTGTCGCGGCAGGCGAACAAAAGGCGCTGGTCGCCCGCGCCTTCGGCATCAGCCGGGAAACCTTGTATCAGTATCTGAGAGAAGCCTAACGGTGCCGCGCCGTTCGATCCTGTCCGCCGCCGAGCGCGAAAGCCTGCTGGCGTTGCCGGACTCCAAGGCCGAGTTGATCCGCCACTACACGTTCAGCGAAAGCGACCTGTCTATCATCCGACAGCGGCGTGGCCCTGCCAACCGGCTGGGCTTCGCAGTGCAGCTCTGCTACCTGCGTTTTCCCGGCATCATCCTCGGCGTCGATGAGCTGCCGTTCCCGCCCTTGCTGAGACTGGTCGCCGACCAGCTCAAGATGGGTGTCGAAAACTGGGACGACTACGGGCAGCGGGAGCAGACCCGGCGCGAGCACTTGGTTGAATTGCAAACGGTGTTCGGCTTCCAGCCGTTCACCATGAGCCACTACCGGCAGGCTGTCCACACGCTGACCGACCTGGCCATGCAAACCGACAAGGGCCTTGTGCTGGCCAGCGTCTTGATCGAGCATCTGCGGCGGCAGTCGGTCATTCTGCCTACCCTCAACGCCGTCGAGCGGGCGAGTGCCGAAGCGATCACCCGCGCCAACCGGCGCATCTACGACGCCTTGACCGAACCACTGTCGGACGCGCATCGCCGTCACCTCGACGATTTACTCAAGCGCCGGGACAACGGCAAGACGACTTGGCTGGCCTGGCTGCGCCAGTCACCCGTCAAACCCAATTCGCGGCATATGCTGGAACACATCGAACGACTCAAGGTATGGCAGGCGCTCAATCTGCCTTCCGGCATCGAGCGGCTGATCCATCAGAACCGGCTGCTCAAGATCGCCCGCGAGGGTGGCCAGATGACGCCCGCTGACCTGGCCAAGTTCGAGGAGCAGCGGCGCTACGCGACCCTGGTGGCGCTCACCATCGAGGGCATGGCCACCGTCACCGACGAAATTATCGACCTGCATGATCGTATCCTGGGCAAGCTGTTCAACGCTGCCAAGAACAAGCATCAGCAGCAGTTCCAGGCATCCGGCAAGGCCATCAACGCCAAGGTGCGGCTGTTCGGCCGCGTCGGCCAGGCGCTGATCGACGCCAAGCAAGCGGGCCGCGA
>JBAVML010000253.1:0-1655 GCA_049690035.1 Chthoniobacteraceae bacterium | reverse complement strand
GGCCTTCGAGCGGGTGTTGGAAGACACGCGGCAAGATACGCCGATGCGGATCTGCGCGTATTGCCTGATGCCCAACCATTGGCACTTGCTTGTGTGGCCCGAACACGACGGGGACCTGGCCCGATTCATGCAGCGTCTGACGATCACCCACGTTCGGCGTTGGCAGGAGAACCGGCACGACGTCGGGCTTGGGCACGTATACCAAGGGCGTTACAAGTCGTTCCCCGTAGAAGACGACGAGCACTTCTTGGCGGTGGCGCGGTATGTGGAACGCAACGCGCTGCGCGCGAATCTGGTGTTGCGTGCGGAGGAGTGGCGTTGGTCGAGTCTTTGGCGGCGTTGTTGTGGCAGCGTTGAGGAAAAGGCGATCCTGGCGGGTTGGCCGCTCGACTTGCCGACGGATTGGCTGGAACGAGTCCATCGCCCCGACAACGCGAAGGAGTTGGAGGCGTTGCGTCGCAGCGTCGCACGTGGGCGGCCTTACGGGACGTCCGACTGGCAGCGGCAGATCGCCAAGCGTCTGGGCTTGGAATCCGCGTATCGTTCCGCCGGTCGGCCACGGATCGCGCAAGACGGCAACCAAGCCATCAGCCGGTAAGGACGGCCATCACATATTTGCCCATCTTGTCAATATCGAACCTGTCCCGTTTTCCGAGCCCCCGTTTTCCGAGCCCCCAAAGCACGGCGGCCTTCGGTACCCAGGGCCAGAATTACCTCCAAACCGACTACTACTATGACCCGGCGGGCCGGCGCTACTCGACGCACGATCCCAACGGCACCGTGCACGAAACGTTCTACGATGCGCGAGGCCACGTTACCGCCCAGTGGCAGGGGACCGCCGAGATTCCCGATCAGACCTATTTCCCGCGGTTGCCGGGCGACCCCAGCCCCAATCCCGACCCGCGCGACTTCCACGCCTGGGTCCTGCAAAACCCTAGCGCCACCGAGGGGCCTGCCGGCACGAGCATGGTCAAGGTCTCGGCCTACGTCTACGACAACGGTGGTTGCGGTGACGGCAATCTCACGGAAACGCAAACCTATTACGTTTCTGGGACGCAAAGCTACTACGATACCCGTTACCAATTCGACTGGCGCGACCGGCAGGTTGGCGTCCTCGGACCGGACGGTGTGGCGACTACCCGATCGCTCGACAATCTCGGCCGGGACACCGAGAAGAACATCTACGCCGCAGCCACCTACAACGGGGCGACGCACGAGATCGTCACCTCGTCCACGGAACTCCGCGGCCGATCGCAGGGTCTTTACGACAGCCAGGATCGGGTCTACGAGTCGCGTCGCTACGAGGTCGATCCCGCCACCGGGGCAGCGGGCGACTACCTGCCCACCGACACCTGGTACGACTGCCGCGGCTTGGTCGCCGCCACCCGCACCGGCGGCGGACCGATCCAGAAATCGGTCTATGACGGGGTGGGCGAATTGGTCGGGGCGTATACCTGTGCCGATGCGGTCGCCACCTCAAACCTGGGCTACGCGAGCGCAACCAACGTCACGGTTGCCGACACGGTCGTCGCGCAGACGCAAACATGGTATTTCACCGCTCAGAACGCCACGCTCACCGCCACCTATCAACGGTTGCCGGGCGACACCACCACGGCCGGCCCTCTCGATGCCACGAACAGTTACGTCACCGCGAC
>JBAVML010000252.1:0-10315 GCA_049690035.1 Chthoniobacteraceae bacterium | reverse complement strand
GGTTACAGCTGCTAAAGGGGCGGAATGTTCCATGCTCTGACACTTAAAGCTGTAGATGGTCGGCAATGATCCATTCCCCAGGCTCTTGCGCTGCACGCGGGCGGGAATGATCCGTTCCCGGTCGTATACAGCCGCAGCGGGGCGGGAATGGTCGCGGGAGGCTGTTTTACAGGCATCCGGATTCTGCTGCGGGTTGGTCGGTGTGGATCAAAATCTTGGGTTGCCCTCCGGCGAATTTGTCGCTTAGGTCCGCGACTTTTCCCGACCCGCGGGTCAGGGCGCGCCGGTAGGCCGGCGCGGCAACGAACCGCGTTCGAGGGCAAACCCACACCCACCATGACCAAGACCCTGTTCCCTTTTCTCTTCCTCGTTGGCCTCGCCTCCAGTGCCCTGGCGGGCGATCGCGAGGGCCTGCAACGCGGGAAAGCCTCGTGGTATCACGAGCCGCAGCGCACCGCGACTGGGTGCCGCTTTGACCCCAGCGCCATGACCGCCGCGCACCGCACGCTTCCCTTTGGCACGGTGGTCCGGGTGACGAATCTCACTTCGCAGCGCAGTGCGCTGGTGCGCATCAATGATCGCGGCCCGTATCGCAAAGGCCGCATCATCGATGTGAGCCGGGCGGCGGCGAAGGAGCTACGGATGATTAATGCGGGCACCGCCACGGTGACGCTCGAGATCGTCGCGCCGGAAAGCTAAAGCGCTTCGAGGCGAGCGGCGAAGCTCTCGACGATCTCCTGCTCTGCCGGCTCGTCGAACGGCACGCCATTGATCAGCGCCAGGCTCGCCGAGCGGCGCAGCGCGTGCGCGGCTTCGTGGCGGTAGGCGCGCGCCAGCGCGGTGCGAAAGGTAGTGTCATTGGGCAGGCCCTCGGCGGCGAGCTGGACGAGGAATTCGCGCGCGATTTCCGCTGCCATCGCGGCGAGCGCGGTGGTGGCGGGTTGATGTTTGTGATCGTAGCCGCTGCCGCCATCGACCTGGCAGACGTCGCGCGGATCGACGTGGCGGAAGACTTCGCAAAGCTGCCCGATCTCGAGCCCCCAGCCGGCCGGCATGCGCAAGGAGGCCGCGAGTTCGCGGGTCATGGCCACTTCGCCGGCCAGCGGATAGCGGAAGCTCAGGAGGAAATCGACGAGCGGCAGATGACCGGCCACGCGCACGACGGCATGGAGGAGCGGCGCCAGGAAGAGCCGGCTCACGCGACCGTAGAGGCGATCGGTGACGCGGGAGTAATACATCTTCGCAAAGCGAAACCCGAGCTGCGGATGCGCCACGGCGTAGCAGAGCCGGGCGAGATCGCCGCGGCGGAATGAGGCGACATCGCAATCCTGCGTGGCGATGATTTCACACTCGCCCTGCGCAGCCAGGTGCGCGAAGGCCGCCGCGACATTGCCTCCCTTGCCCCTGAGCCCGGGCGGCGGGGCGCCGGGCCGATCGTTCCAGAGCAGCGTGATCCGTTGCGGCAAGGGGGCGAATCGCTGCTGCGCGAGCGCAAAGGCGGTTTCATCGACGCCATTCAGCGTGACGACGATCTCGCGAAGAAAGGCGGCGCCGTGCAACTCGGCCACGATGCCGGCGAGCGCGACCCTTTCCAAATCCAGGCCGTGACAAGGCAGGACGAGTGCGATGGGTCTGGCCTGCGCGAGCTCGGAAAGCTCCGCTTCGATCTGCGGGAGGTGCGCGTCGTTCAGCCGCTGCAACGTGCAGATGAGCCCCGTCTGCGCGAAGTCGCTCATCGCCTCGCGATCAGGAAGGCTGCACCGGTCCGGTCGGCGGGTCCCCTGCTCCCACCGCGGGGGCGTCTTCGTCATCGTCCAATTCCTCTTCGATCTCCTGCTTCATCTTCCGGGAGAGGAAGGGACGCAGGAAGCCGTAGAGCAGGTAGCTGACGAAGATGACGGCGGGCATCCATTCGTAATAGAGGGCCGTCATGACCAGCACGGCGACGATGGCGATGAAGCGCGGCAGCGAGCGCTTGGTGCGCCAGTTGATCGCCTTGAAGCTCGGGTAGCGGAAGCCGCTGAACATCATCCACGCGAGGAAAACCATCAGCGGCGGCAGCACCCATTTGCCGTTGCCGATGTCGCGCCCGCGCTCGTCGAGCCAGAGCATGAAGAGGGTGAGGGACGCGATGACTCCGGCGGCGGCGGGGATCGGGAAGCCTTTGAATTCCTTGTTCGCCGCGGAGGAGTTGGCCGCGGCGAGGCAGTTGAAACGCGCCAGCCGCAGCGCGCCGCAGATGAGGTAGAGCGAGGCGATCATCCAGCCGGTCTTGGGAAACTCGTGGAGGACGATGCGATAAACCATCAGCGCCGGCGCGACGCCGAACGAAACGATGTCTGCCAGTGAATCGAACTCGCGGCCGAAGGCGCTTTCATTGCCGCCGAGCCGCGCGAGCCGGCCATCGAGGAGATCGAAAATGCACGACGCGAGGATGAGCCAGATGGCGTTGTGAAAGTTATCCGCCGCCGCGTCTTGAGCAGCGGGGTCGGCAGCGAGGAGCATCGCGCCTTCGAGGATTTTCAACGTCGCGGCGAACCCGCAGAACAGGTTCCCCGCCGTCATCAAGTTTGGCAGGAGGTAGATCTTCGGAGAACCGTCGTCGCTCATCGCTATTCGAAGATGTTGGGTGATTCGACCTTCGGCATTGAAGCCGGGGGTTTAATCAGGTTTGCAATCACCGTCTCGGCGCCGCGCACTTTGTCCCCGATCTTCACCTCGATCGTGCTGGTGAGCGGAAGGTAAACCTCCGTGCGCGATCCAAAGCGGATCATGCCAAAGCGAAATCCCTTCTCCACTTCATCGCCCACCTCCGACCACGGCACGATGCGCCGCGCGATGGCGCCGGTGATCTGGCGCACGACGAGCGTTGCGTATTTCCCCTCGATGGCCCAGGTGAGCGCTTCGTTTTTGATCGAGCACTCGGGATTGCGTGCGTCGAGGAAGAGCCCGGGATGGTGCTGGCGATAGGTGATCTTGCCGGCGATCGGCGCCTTGTTCACATGCACGTCGAAGACATTGAGAAAAATGCCCACCCGTTTACAGCGGGTCTTGAGCACTTCGGTCTCCTCGATTTCCACGATGTCGGCGACCACGCCATCCGCGGCGGCGATCACGATGTCGTCGCCGGGCGGCACCACGCGATCCGGGTCGCGGAAGAAATTGAGGCAAAAGAGAAACGCGAGGAACGCGACGAAGACCAGCCAGTCCCACCGCAGCGCCAGCGCGATGACGGCGAGCGCCGCCACGGCGGCGAAAATCCATCGCCCTTCATAAATAGTCTGGAATCGCATGAGAGGCGCGCACGCTACCGGCGCGGGCGGCGAGGGTAAAGTGGCGTTTGTCAGCGCGCGTCGGCGCCGTTACCGTTCGGCCCATGACCAGCACGGCCACGATCGATCCGAACATTTCCATGCGCGAACTCACCGCGCGCCTACCCGGCGCGCAGCGGGCGCTTTTCCGCAAATATCACATCGGCGGCTGCTCGAGCTGCGGCTTTCGGCCCGAGGAGACGCTCGCGGAAGTGTGCGCGCGGAATGAGAACCTGAACGTCGAGGAGGTGACCGAGCACCTGCTCGCGAGTCACGAAGCGGATCAGCAGACGATGGTCGCGCCGTCCGAAGCAGCGGAGCTGGTCAAGGCGGGCAAGGCGCGGCTGCTCGATGTGCGTACGCGCGAGGAATTCGACGCCGTGCATATCGAAGGCGCGACTTTTTTCACCCAGGAACTCATGCACGAACTCGGCGGCTGGGACCGCGAGACGCTGATCATTTTCGTCGATCACCAGGGCACGCGCAGCATGGACGCGTGCGCCTACTTCACCGGTCATGGTGTGGAAAATGTGCGCGCGCTGCGCGGCGGCATCGATGCGTGGAGCGTCGAGGTGGACCCAAATCTTCCCCGCTACGAACTCGAATAAATGAGCGACGATCTTCAGCAGAAAATCACCGACGCCATCGCCAACCCGAAGAACGTCGGCGAGATGGAAAACGCGGACTCGGTCGGCACGGTCGGCAGTCCCGATTGCGGCGACATGCTGCGGATGTGGGTAAAGTTCAAGGAGAAAGACGGTCGCAAGGTCATCGACCGCGCGACGTTCCAGACCTTCGGCTGCGAGACCGCCATCGCCGTGGCCAGCGTGGCCACGGAGCTGATTGCCGGGAAGACCGTCGAGGAGGCGCTCAACATGTCCGGCGCCGATCTCTCCGCGCCACTCGGCGCGCTGCCGCCGATGAAGATCCATTGCGCGCAGCTCGTTGAGGGCGCGCTGCGCTCCGCCCTCACTGGCACGCCCGCACCGCAGGCTGCCGCGCCTGCCGCGACCTTGATCGAGAGCTTCACCGCGCCGCCTTCCGAGAAGAAAGTGAAGGTCGTTTTGAAGCCGCGCACCGACGCCTGACCGGGCGATTTCTTTTCCATGCACGAAAACACCGAGAAACTCCTCCTCCGCGACTGCCCCGCCACCCGCATCCCGAGCGGTGAAGCGATTACTTTGCTCAAAAACGCGCGCGTCCTGATCACCCAGGCGCTCGGCGGAAGTTACACCGTCGCCACCGATCAAGGCCTCGCCCGCATCAACGACGCCGACGCCGACGCCCTCGGCCTGGAGCCCACCATCGCGGCCCCGGCCCCCTCACCCGCCGACGCCAACGCGCCCGTGGACGACAAGGCCGTGTGGGATCAACTCCGCACTTGCTACGACCCCGAGATCCCGGTCAACATCGTCGATCTCGGCCTCGTGTATGACTGCATCATTTCCCCTCGCGAAGGTGCGGGCGCGAAGGTGGATGTGAAGATGACGCTGACCGCACCCGGCTGCGGCATGGGTCCGACCATTGCCGCCGAGGCGAAATCGAAAGTGCTCGGCGTCCCCGGCGTCGGCGATGCCGAAGTGGAACTCGTCTGGGACCCACCATGGAATCAGGCGATGATCAGCGAAGTCGGGAAGATGAAGCTGGGGCTGATTTGAACGCGCCGACTGGTTTCCGCGAAATCTGGTGGGTGCGCCACGGCGAAAGCGTCGGCAACGCCGGCGAACGCACGCGCGACCCCGGCTCGTATTCGCTCACCGCGCGCGGCTTCGCGCAGGCCGAAGCCTTCGCCGCCCACCTCGTCCGCACGCCCTCGCTCATCGTCGTTTCGCCCTACGTCCGCGCGCAGGCCACCGCCGCGCCGACCATCGCGCGTTTTCCCGGAGTGCCGGTGGAAGAGTGGCCGATCCAGGAGATCACCTTCCTCGCCCCCGGACGCTGCATCGATACCACCCAGGTCGAGCGCCGCCTCATGGCGCGCGACTACTGGGCGAAGTTCGACCCCATCTCCACCGACGGCGACGGCGCCGAGTCTTTCGCCCAAACCGTGGAGCGCGCCCGCACCGCGCTCGACAAACTGCGCACCCGGCGCGAACCGCTCATCCTGCTCTTCTGCCACGCCGTCTTCATCCGCATCATGCACTGGGTCGCGCTCACGCAACGACCCGTCATCGATTCCGAGGCGATGCGGCTCTGCTACGAATTCATCCGCGGCTGGGACGTGCCCAACTGCGGCGTCCTGCCGATGCTCGCCGCGCCCGATGGCACGCTTTTCACCGGCCCGGTAAGCGACCCGACCGGCACCGCCGGCGAACCGGCGAATGCCGAGCAGATCCATCTCAGCGGACTGTAGCGAGGCGACGCGGTCTCAGGTCGTGAGCTTCGTCGCGATCTTCGCGACGTGGGCGCCTTGGAAGCGCGCCTGGGCCAGTTCTTTTGCCGAAGGCTGACGCGAACCATCAGCACCGGCAATACACGCGGCGCCCCAGGGCGAGCCGCCTTTGACCTCGCTGATGTCCGCGAGTTCGGGACACGCATAGGGCAGTCCAACGTAGACCATGCCGTGGTGCATGAGCGTGGTGACGAAGCTGATGATGGTGCTTTCATTTCCCCCACCCGTGCCGGTGCTGGTGAAGACGCTGCCGACCTTGCCGACGAGCGCGCCTTTCATCCAGAGGCTGCCGGTCTGGTCGAGGAAGTTGCGCATCTGCGCGGTCATGTTGCCGAAGCGCGTGGGGCTGCCGAAGATGATCGCGTCGTAGTCGCCGAGTTCCTTGGGCGAAGCGACGGACGCGGCCTGATCGAGCTTGACGCCGTATTGTTTGGCCACGTCTTCGGGCATGGTTTCGGGAACGCGCTTGAGCGTCACTTCGACGCCGTCCACGCTGCGCGCGCCTTCGGCGATGGCGCCGGCCATGGTTTCGATGTGGCCATACATGGAGTAGTAGAGAACGAGGAGCTTGGTCATGGGATTTGTTAGTTAGGTTTGGTGTTGGGTGAGTTAGTTGAGATCGAAGATGAGGACTTGCGCGGACTTGCTGCCCTTTAGCTCCAGAGCCGATTCCCCGGCAACTGCGGCAGCGTCGCCGCCGCTGAGCGCGCGGCCGTTCAAGGTGATGTCGCCTTCCGCCACGTGGACCCAGGCGTGGCGCCCGGTAGCGAGCGGATGCGCGACGGTCTGCGCGGGTTCGAGCTTGGCCAGCCAGAGATCGGCGTCCTGATGGATGGCCATGGAGCCTTCGCGCCCGGTCTTGCTGGTGATGAGGTGGAGTTGGCCGGGCGCGGCGTCTTTCATGGACTTTTCCTCGTAGCGGGGCGGCACGCCTTTTTCATCCGGCTGAATCCAGATCTGGAGCAGATGCACGGCTTCCTGCCCGCTCGGATTTTGTTCGCTGTGCTGCACGCCGGTGCCGGCGCTCATGTACTGAAATTCTCCCGGAGTGATCACGCGCCCATTTCCCATGGAATCCTGATGCGCGAGCTGGCCGCTGAGGATGTAGGTAATGATCTCCATGTCGCGATGCGGATGCGTTCCGAAGCCCATGCGCGGCATGACCAGGTC
Organism: Chthoniobacteraceae bacterium; assembly: GCA_049690035.1. Lineage (GTDB taxonomy): Bacteria > Verrucomicrobiota > Verrucomicrobiia > Chthoniobacterales > Chthoniobacteraceae > Chthoniobacter. The sequence continues at coordinate 3,442 of JBAVML010000252.1, read as the reverse complement.
GTCGTTGATCACGCGGAGGCTGCGGTAGCCCATCCACTTCGGGTCGTAGTAATCCGCGAAACTGAAGGTGTGATAGGAGTCGAGCCAGCCATGCTCGGCATGGCCGCGTTCATTGGCTTTGCGGGTAGTAATCATGGGCGCAGCCTACTCCCGCGGACGGTGCGCGCGGAAATACCATGTTCCTTGCCTTACCATGCGCGAAAGGCATGCTCGCCGCGCATGGAACTCCGTCATCTGCGCTACTTCGTCGCCGTGGCGGAGGCCGAGAACGTCACCCGCGCTGCGGCGAAACTGCGCGTCGCGCAACCCGCGGTGAGCCGGCAGATCCGCGACCTCGAGGACGAGCTGGGCGTCGCGCTCCTCGAGCGAACCGCCAAGACCGTGCGACTGACCGAGCCGGGCCGGCTTTTTCTCGCCGAAGCCCGCCTCGTGCTCCAGCGCGTGGATGAAGCGGTCGCCACCGTGCGCGCTGCCGCGGATGGGACCGAAGGCGAACTTCACGTCGGCTACGCACCGTCGCTCACCGTCGAGATTCTCCCCCGCGCGCTGCGGCGCTTTCATTCGGAGTTCCCGAAGGTGCGCGTGTCGCTGCACGATTTTTCCACGGAGGAAATGCTCGCCGGTCTGCGCGAGGGGCGCCTCCAGGTCGCGCTGATGGTGTCGCCTGCGGACGACCAGCTTCAGGGCCTGCGCTTCCACGAACTCGCGCGCTATCCGATGTGCGTGGCCGTCGCGCCGAATCATCCCTTCGCCCGCAAGCAATCCGTGACGCTCGCGAAGCTCGCGACGGAGCCGCTCATCGCCTACAGCCGCAACGACTACCCCGAGTATCACGACATGCTCGCCGCACTCTTCGCCCCGACCGGTCGCGCCCCCTCCATCGCGGAGGAACACGACAGCGTGACCAGCCTCATCGCCGCCGTGGAAGCGGGCCGCGGCTTCGCGCTCGTGCCGAGTTGCATGGCCTGCATGGTCGGTCCGCGGTTGAAAATTCTCCCGCTCACTCCCGCGTCTCCTCCGCTCAGGGTCGGAGCGGTGAGCCGGGAAGGCCACATCTCGCTCGTGGTGAAAAACTTCATCGCCGCGGCCACAAGCCGACCCGCCGAAAAGCCGGCGGGGCGACCTGCGCGAGCGGCGAAGCTACGCCGCCCGTAGAGCACCAGCGTGAATGAGATCCGGCGTTACGGCGCCTTCGGAAGGTAGCCGAGGGAAATGAGGAAGCGGTCGGCTTCGGCCAGCGTTTCGTCGAACTTCGCCGCATTGAAAAAGCCGTGCGGCTGTCCTTCGTAACCAACGAGGTCGCAGCGGTTGCCAGCCTTCTTCATCTCCGCGGCGAAGGCCTCGGCGCTGGCGAAGGGAACCGTCGTATCGGCACGACCGTGCAGGATGAGTGTCGGCGGCACGCCAGCGCGCACGTGGTCAATCGGCGAAATCGCCGTCGGCTCACAGCCGAAACGCTCGGCCGACGTTTTGCTTTCAAAGCCCTTCAATTCCGTTCCCGGTCGGGGCGCCAGCACGAGCGCCGGATTGAAGAGCACGAGCGCATTCGGCACCGCGCTGACGGACGTATCTTCGCCACTCGCGTCCAGCCCCGGCAGCGTGGCGACGGCGGCCGCGAGATGCCCGCCGGCGGAGCCGCCGGACGCGACGATGCGCGCGGGATCGATGCCCAGGCGATCGGCATTGCGACGCACCCAGCGCAGGCAGGATTTGGCATCGGCCACGCATTCGACCGGCTTCACGCCGTGCCGCGAGGCGACGCGATAGTCCCCGGTGATCGCCACCATTCCTCGCGACGCAAAATGACGGCACTGCTTCTCAAACTGCGCGGGTGAACCGCTCGTCCAGCCGCCGCCGAAAAAGAAGACGATCGCGGGACGCTTCGTCGCGGCTGCAGCCTTGTCCGCGGGCTCGAAGATCCACACATTGAGCTTCACGTCGCCGACTTCCTTATAGGTCTCCACTCGCGAGCCTTCGATGGTCGGCGGATACGCGAAGCCACCGCGCGGCTTGGCGGGTTTTTCTTCCGCGTGAAGTGCGGGTACTGAAAGGAGAAGCAGGCCGGCGAGGCAGTGAGACAGCGTTTTCATCGTGGGGTGTTGTTTCGACGCATTCATTCCGCGGCGTCCTTCTTTTTTGCTCCTCCCCTGCCCTTCTGCAGTGGCGGCGCATCCTTGGCGGCGAGCGCGCTGAATTCTTCCGTCTGCTTCGACCACAGTTCCGCCATGGCCTTCACGCGCTCCGGTTGCTGCGCGGCGAGATCCTTGGATTCGGAGCGATCGGTCTTCAGGTCGTAAAGCTCCCACGCGCTTTTCGCTCCGGCAGCGACGATTTTCCAGTCGCCGACCCGCAGCGCGCGATTGCCTTCGTGCTGCCACCAGATCGAGTCGTGCGGCACGGTCACGTCGCTGGCCAGCGCAGGCGCCAAATTCTTGCCCGGTGGGATCGGCGTCGGCTGGCCCTCCCAGGTCTCGAATCGCTTTCCACCGACCACGTCCATGATCGTCGGCACGAGATCGACGAGGTGCGCGGGTGTGTGGCGCAGTTCGCCCTTCGCGCTAATTCCCTTCGGCCAATGCGCAATCATCGGCGTCGCTATGCCGCCCTCGTGGACCCATGTCTTGTGGCGGCGAAAAGGCGTATTCGCCGCGCTGGAAAATCCGGGACCGAGGCAAAGAAAGCTTCCCGCCGAACCGGGCGCCGCGTTCGGATCGTTGCCGTCGCCGCGAATCATCATCTCGGCGCTCGCGCCATTGTCGGAGAGGAAAAGAACGAGCGTATTCTCGAACGCGCCCATCGCCTTGATCTGCGCGAGCACGCGGCCGATCTCCTGGTCCATGCGATCCACCATCGCCGCGTGGATCGCCATTTTGTTCGCCTGAAATTCGCGCTGCGCATCGGTCAGTTCAGTCCACGGAATCGGCCGATTGATCTCGCCCGGGCCGAGCTTTGCCACCTCGGCGGGGAAGTCGTAGGGCGGCCCGACTTCGCGCTCCAGCGCGGAGAGCGGGCAGTTCACGATGCCCATTTTCTTTTGTCGGTCCCAGCGCTCCTCGCGGATCGCGTCCCAGCCCTGGCGATACTTTTCCTGGTAGCGCGCGATGTCCGTGGCCGGCGCTTGCAGCGGGAAGTGCGGGACGGTGAAGGCGAGATATTCAAAGAAGGGCTGATCCGCGTGCTTCTCCGCGTGTTCCTTGAGGCACTTGATCGCGTGATCCGCGTAGGCCGTGGTGCTGTAGTAGCCGCTGTCCGGCTTGGTCGGCGGGAGCTTCACACCGTCTTCGAAGAGATTCTGCGGCGCGAAGTTCCGGTTGTGATCTTCGTTGATGTAGGAGTGGTCGAAGCCGTTTTCCAGCGGTTCGCCATCGACGTGCCATTTGCCGGAAACGTAGGAGCGGTAGCCAAGCGGCTTGAGCATCTCCGGCAGCAGCCGCGCCCACGC
>JBAVML010000251.1:0-14385 GCA_049690035.1 Chthoniobacteraceae bacterium | reverse complement strand
CTGCCGGAGTAGTTGCAGGCCACCGATTGCCTGCGGAAGCAGCGCCTTTTCGATTTGGTCGGCGGAGCGCGAGTTCGTGGCTGGCAATTCTGACGTTCGATTTGCCGCTGCGGCGCCACGCAATCGTTGCCTGCCCGTCACGCTCCGTAAGCGGCTGAAGCGCCGGAGCAAATTCAAGTTGAATGCTCGGGCAAGGCCGTGCTATGCGCTTCCGCTCTTCACTCGATTCCGTTTTCCGCTCACTTTTTCCCACCCAATCCGCCTTCAGTGAAGATCACTATCGTTCAGGGCGCCTTCCTTCCGGTGCCGCCGTTGCGCGGGGGGGCGATCGAAAAAATCTGGTTTGCGCTCGGCCAGGAATTTGCCCGGCGAGGCCACACGGTCACCCATCTTTCGCGGCGCTTTGCCGGTCTGCCAAATGAGGAAACCATCGGCGGCGTGCGGCACCGCCGGATTCGCGGTCACGACGCTCCGCGTTCGCTGCTCGTGCTGAAATTCTTCGATCTCCTTTATTCGGCGCGGATCATCCCGAAGCTGCCGCCGGCGGACATTCTGGTGACCAATACGTTTTGGCTGCCCGTCCTTCTCCGCTCCGCGAGGCGGGGCCAGCTTTACGTCCATGTCGCCCGTTATCCGCGCGGCCAGATGCGCTTTTATGGCCACGCCGCGCGCTTGCAGACCGTCTCGCAAGCGATCCTCCACGCGATGGTGGCCGAGGCGCCGCAGTTGGCCGATCGAATCCGCTCCATACCGCTTCCCGTCGGACCACATTCCGCGCCGGTGCCGCCTGTTGCCCGGCGACGCGAGATACTTTACGTCGGCCGCATTCATCCGGAGAAGGGGATCCATCTGCTCATTGAGGCGTTTGGGCGTCTGCCTGCCGCGTCGCTTGGCGATTGGCGTTTGGTGATTGTCGGTCCTGCGGCGGCGAATGCAGGTGGAGGTGGAGAAGGCTTTGCGGCGGAACTCAAACGTCTCGCCGAGCCGCTCGGAGATCGCGTGGAGTGGGTCGGGCCGGTGTTCGACACCGCGGAACTCGACGGCTTTTACGCACGTGCTTCGCTCTTCATTTATCCGTCGATCGCCGAGCGCGGCGAGACCTTCGGCGTGGCGCCGCTCGAGGCGATGGCGTGTGGCTGTCCCCCGCTGGTTTCGGCGCTCGAGTGTTTCCGTGAATTTGTCGAGGAAGATGCGAGCGGCTTCATCTTCAACCACCGCGCGGCCGACCCCGTACAGGCGTTGGCAGACCAACTTGCCCTGCTGCTCGGGACGCCGGAAAAACTCGCGCAGACCGGGGCCCGCGCGGCTGTCCGGGCACAGGATTTTAGCGTTGAGCGAATCGCGTCAGCGTATCTCGAAGACTTCCAATCGCTGTGTGCGCACCCACAGCTTTCCGCCGCGTGAAAACCTTCGACCAATCATCAGCCTATGACTCTCCGTGGTCAGTCCGGGAGCGGATCGCGATGCTCGCGTGGGAGTTTTGCTGGGCGCTGCTCTGTGGTTGGACGCCGAAGCCGCTCAATCGCTGGCGGCTTTTTTGGCTGAGGCGCTTCGGCGCGCAAATTCAGGGTGTGCCCTTTGTCCATCAGCGTGCGCGCATTCAGATTCCGTGGCACTTGATCCTGCATGATCGAGCCTGCGTGGGCGACCGGGCCAATCTCTATTCGCTCGCCACGATCGAACTGGAAGCGCGCGCGGTCGTCGCGCAGGAAGCCTATCTCTGCACGGGCACTCATGCGTTGGATGACCCGAATCTGCCGCTCCAGGTTGCCGCGATTCGCGTGGGTGCCGATGCCTTCATCGGTGCGCGCGCGTTCATTCTGCCCGGGGTGAAGATCGGCCGCGAGGCGGTCGTCGGCGCCTGCTCCGTGGTCACGCGGGATGTCCCCGATCATACCGTGGTCGCAGGCAATCCTGCTGCTCCGCTGCCTCGCCGGGAGAGAGGCCAAGGCAAATGACTTCCGCGCCCCTGCCAGTTTCAGACTTTTTCGCCGCTGAGAGCGATCCTGCCGTGGCCGCGCTGCGCACGAAGATGGATGCGTTTTACGCGGCGACCGCCGACTACGCGGCCTTCCAAACAACGAGCCATTATCGGGACGAGTGGGGCTACGTCAGGGAGGCGATTTCCGCGCGATTAAAGAATCAGCCAACTTGCCGGGTGCTCGAATTTGGTGCCGGCCGCACGGGCTTTGCCCAATTCAGCGGTGATCTGCGGCGCGCGATTCATTTCACGGCCCACGACGTTACGCCGGCGAATGCCGATTTTCTGCGGACGCAGGCGGACGAGGTCCGGATTGGTTCGATCTCCGCGATCGAGGGACCGTTTGAGGTCATTTTCTCCACGTTCGTTCTCGAGCATGTCTCCGACCCACGGCAGACGCTCGATACCTTGTTCGATTTGCTCCAACCCGGCGGTGTGATGTTGCTCTTCTGTCCGCGCTACGATGTGCCGTTCTACCTGTCGCATTCGGCGGATCATTACTCTCGCGGGCAGCGAATCCGGCTTGGCTTCGATCTCATTTTCCGACGATTGCGGACGCTGCTCACCGGACGACCGGAGTTCCTGATTCACGTCGATCCGTCCCTGTTCTACCTTCCCTGGTCGATTGATCGCGACGCGATCCACTGGGTTTCGCTCTTCGACCTGCGCGCCTTCTTCGCGGGGCGAGGCGACTTGCGAAATCTCCCGGTCTCATCCGGAAGCGCGAAGGACTGGTTCGTGAAGAACTTCCTTCGCGTCAATCTCGCGATCACGAAACAGATCGGGACGGATTCATGAATCGAGCTCCGATTTCCATTCTCATCCCGATCCGAAACGAAGCCGCGAATCTGCCACGCTGCCTGGCCGCGGTGCGCTGGGCAGACGAGATCTTCGTCGTGGACTCGCAGAGCACCGATGATTCGGTGAAGATCGCCGAGGAGCACGGAGCGAAGGTGGTGCAGTTCGAGTTCAACGGAACGTGGCCGAAGAAAAAGAACTGGGCGCTCGAGAATCTCCCGTTTCGTCATGAATGGGTCTTCATTCTCGACGCGGACGAAGTGCTGCCGCCGGAAACGGAAGCGGAATTTCGCGCGATCGTGGCCGATCCGCAGCACGCCGTGGCCGGCTACTGGATCAACCGGCGCTTCATGTTCATGGGTCGGTGGCTGCGGCACGCCTACTATCCGAACTGGAACCTGCGCCTCTTCAAACATCGGCTCGGCCGCTACGAGAAGCTGACCGAGATCGACACGCAGAGTGGCGACAACGAGGTCCACGAGCACGTGGTGGTCAGCGGCCCGATCGGCCACCTCCGCAGCGAGATGGACCACTACGCCTTTCCTTCGGTTGCCGTCTTTGTGGAAAAGCACAACCGATACTCGAACTGGGAGGCTCGCGTGGCGCTCGATCGCTATCTCCACTCGAGCCGCGAGCAATTGCAAAGCGGCGAGGTGGGCCTTCGGCGCCGGTTGAAACAGCTATCGCAAGCCCTGCCCTGCCGCGGCTTGCTGCGGTTTTGCTATGTGTATCTCTGGCAGCGCGGCTTCCTCGATGGATGGGAAGGCTATTACTTCGCGCGCCTCCACGGCATCTATGAATTCCTCAGCGTCGCGAAGACCTACGAACTCAAACATTCGCCCGCGCAAGCTCGCGCAACGAGCGAGCTGCAGTGATGGAGCACTGGCCGGGAGCGATGCCGACCTTTAATCCACCATCCCGACCGGGCGCTGGAAGTATTGCCACTCGCGGGGGAGTGGCTTGATCGCGCGGGCGGGCACACCGCCGTAGAGCGAGTATTCCTCGGCGAACGGTTTGTTGAGCAGCGACTTGGCGGCGAGGACCGAGAAGCTAGGTAGAGCGCTGCCCCCGAGCAGCACGCAGTTTGTGCCGATGAAACAGTAGTCGCCGATGGTGACGGGCGCGGAGGATTGACGGGCCGTTTCGAGATCGATGCTGTGCGTGAGGATTTGCGATTGGAATCCGGCAAACGTGGTAAAGCGTCCGATCTCGACGCGGCTGGTGCAGTCGATCAGGTGGCGGTTGGTGATCGCGGAATGTTCGCCGACGATGAGTTCCGGGCGGCGGTCCAGCTCGTGGGCGAAATGCTTGGGATGCCCAGGCGGAAATCCGGTGATCCAGTTTCCCCGGCCAATGCTCGCGTGCGCCTTGAGGTGAATGAGATCGAGGTTTTTGCAAATGGTCAGCGTTCCGATCTCGCTGCCAGCGTCCATGATTAGTCGCCGCGGCCGCACCCACGCGAGGCCGATTCGCGCGGTGGGATGGATCTGGTACCCGAAGCAGAACTGCAACCAGAGACGCCGCAACGACCAGGGCAGGGCAAAGCTGATCAGGGTCAGCAGCGTGTTCATTGTGGGGAGAGGGCTTCGCCGTAAAGGCGGAGATATTCGTGCACCATGCGTTCCGTAGTGAAGCGTTCCAAATTGGCGAGGGCCTTGGCCTGCCAGATCGCGCGTTCGGCAGGGTCGGTGAGGCGTAGGACGTCTTCCGCGAGCCCCGCTTCATCCTCCACGTCCCGAATCAAGCCGCCTTCGCCAGCGACTTCGGGCAGCGGGCCGGACGCGCTGCAGACGACGGGGCAACCACACGCTTGCGCCTCGATGATCGGCCAGCCAAAGCCCTCGAAGCGCGAGGGGAAGAGCAGGCACGTGGCGCGATTGTAGAGCGCCTCAAGCAGGTCGTTGCCGGGCTTGCGCACCTCGGTGATTCGGTCGGTGATTTGCAGCGAGTCCGCGAGAGCGTGGAGTTCGGCGGAGATGGGCTCGCCGGCGAAGACGAGCCGGCCGTTCCAGCGCGCCGCAGTCTTCGCAAAGATGCGCATTACGCCCTCGCGATTTTTGCGGCGAAGATTTGAACCGACGTGCAAGACGAATGGAGCCTGCAGGGCGGGGATCTGCGCGAGGCGGGTTGCCGTCTCGCCGGGGCTCAGCGGACGATAGGGGTGATTGAGCCCGATCGGAATGTAACAGGTGCGCGCACCGTGGCGGTCGAGGTCCACAAGACGGTCGGCGTCTTCTTTCGTCGCGGAGGAATCGCACGCGATGATGTTCGCACGGGAGAGGCCGTTGCGAATCCAGCGCTGGAGCCACTTTCCGGTGGCCGAGGCGGGGCAGTCCGTTTCTTCGCCGAGCGCGCCGCGCACGGCGAGCAGATCGTGGCAAGTGATCAAGATCGCGGCGCGGGACACGGCGCCGGTGTAAACGGCGTTGGAATGATCGCAGATATGGACCACCACTCTTTTGCCGTCATTCCGGGCCTGCAGTTTTCTCAGGCGCCGTCGGAGGAAGATGGGGAAGAGAACGTACTTGTCGAGGTAGGCGAGCCACTTTCCCAAGCCGCCGGAACTGGAGGCGACAGCCCCGCCCAAGCAGACCGGTGGCAGGATGAGTTCCACGGAGACGCCGGCTTTCCTCAACCCGTCGAGCATTGCCGTCGCGAACCGCAGCATACTTTCCTGGCCGTCGCGCGGGTAGTTGCCGACCAGGAGCACTTGCAGTTTCAGGTCGGTTGGCGGCGCTTCGAATACGCGGGCTACATCTGCTTGAGGCGGATTGATCGACGGGAATTGCACAGGAAATAGGGTGAAGCTCGCTTCGAGTTTTTTCGGGGCAGACTCGCGGTGCACCGTTGGTCGCGAGCGAACTGCAGAGTCGCGGCAACTAAAATTCCGCTCGCGAGACTTCCAGCGCGTCCATCGGCCGACAACGGAATTTAAGTCCTCGCGCACGCTCCAACCGGAAGTTTGAAACGATCCTAATCGCACTGTCGTCGATGAACCGTCTCATCATGAACGCGAAGCTGGTTGGTTCACTCGCCATGAAGCTTTTCGGCGTAGATGGATCGACCGCGGACAGTTCGGATCGGCGGCAGCGCTAATTCCGGACTCAGTTCGGGGGATTCTGACTTTCGCGCGTGCGGCAGTTTCTCCGCGGCAAAGCACAAGCCGGCGCTGAACGCGGCGAAACCGAGGGTTGAGGTAAGGCTGAATTGTCCGGTTACGACGAGGGGAAACGTGGCGCAAAACAGCAACATGGGCACCGGGTTATCTTGCGCCAGAGCGCGACGGCCACTGAGGCCCATGGCGATGCCAATGCCGACCCGGAGCGCGAGATAGAGAATGCCGATAATCGGCCCGCTCTCCTTGATGATCCGCGTCCATTCGTCCTCCGCGAGAATGAAGGTCCGCTCGCCGTAGAGGAGACTGCCCGCAGCAGTCGTGCCGAGCCCGATTCCATTCCCGAGCAAGGGGATCTCGTGAATCACGCTGAACGGTTGAATGAAGCCTCCCAGCACGCGTTCGATCAGGCCGTGTTGCAAACCACCTCCGGTCTCGAACCGGTTCTGATGGACTACCATTCCCTGCTGGAACTCCTGGCGAAGTTGCAGCAGGCCAAACGCCAGCCCGATGATCAGCGCGGCCCTGAGACCCTGGCCGCGAAACGTAGAATTGGCGACGCAAACATAACCGACACCGACGAGGATGATCGCGATGGTCGTGAGCACCGAACGACTGCCGGAGACCGCGGTCATGATCCCGGTCGCAAGCACGGCGGCGAAGACCAGCTTCTGGTTAACGGCTCCACGTTTGAGGAGCCACGCCATCAACAGTGCCGCCACCAGTCCGAGGTACGCGGCCAACCCGCCGGTGAAGGAAAACGTTCCCGGGGGACGAATTTTGCCGAAGCCGACCTCCATCTGTCCGCCCTCGGCCGCGCCGACGCCGACGTTGACCCAAGCGCCGGGCGATGATCGGAACTGGACCAAGACCAAAAGCGCCATGGGTAGCGCCGAGATCAGAAGCCACCTCCCGAGTTTTTCGACATCCCGCAGGGTCAGGACCTTTTGAAAAACAAAAATCAGAGGAAGATGGAGGTAATTTGTGCGCAATCCGTAGAGAGTGACGAGGCGATTGTCCTGCTCGGTAAAGAGGGCCGCGACGCAGCTGGCGACGAATAGGACGGACGTCCAGATCACGAAGAAATTGCGTGGAAAAACTCCCTTCGTGAGAGCCAGCGCGTAAATGAGGATGACCACCGGATCTCGAATGACGAGGAGTGGGTTGGCGAGACCCGGGAGGAACCATTTGCGCAGCGCGCCTTCGAGCAGCAGAAGCCAGAAATAAAGCCAAATCAGGCGCCGGATCGCGGGGTATTGATCGCTTTCTGATTCGAACTGATGGGGCGGTTCCAGCTCGTCTTCTTGGTCAGCCGCCTTGGTGAGAGGCATTAAGTTGGCGGGTTGGTGGACGTTCACGTCGGGGTTTTGGTCGCAGTGCGGCGCACGGTCTCGGAGAGCTCGGAGCGGTAGTGAGCCCACGACTGGCGGCGGGCTCCGGTGTGCGCGGCGATTTTCATGGCGGAGAGTAGCTGGGCATCCCCGCAGAGTAAATCCAGCTTTTCGACAATCGCTTGCGCCGAACGAATCGGCACGATGAAGCCCTCCCGACCGTCCTCGATGAGGTCTGGGCCCGCCGTATTTGGCGTGGTGATGATCGGCAGTCCTTGGGCCATGGCTTCGAGAAGGACGAGGCCGAATCCCTCGAAAAGGGAGGGGAAGACGAATACGTCGTGGCGGGTCATCTCGCGCAGGACTTCGGCATGTGGGAGACTCGGAATCCAGTGATGGCGTTTCAGCGCTTCGTTGAGCGGCGCGCAATCTTCGGAGACCTTGGTTCCGAGAAGCGTGAGTTCCACCCGGTCGCCGAGCATTTTCACGGCATCGAGAAGATAGGAGAGCCCCTTTCGTTGACCGAGCGATCCCGCGAAAAATACGCGCAGCTTTTCTCCATGGCGGGTGTCCGGCGGGAAATCGGCGCTGGCGGGAGCTCCGTAGGGGATGACGTGGATCGGTGCGGTGCAGGTCGGCGCCTCTTCGATCGTTTTTTTTGTGAAGCTGCTGGCCACCATCACGACATCGGCCAACTCGAGTTCCTCGTCTTTGCGCGCCAGCTTTGCGGTGCTGTCCTGCATTCCCGAAAGCGTGCAGGCCCACTGCGGCTCGCGTGCCGCCTCCTCCGCGTAGATCACATGCGCCGCGCGCCAATATCCGATTGGGAGGTCATAGATCCGCGCGATTCCTCGCTCGCGGGCGGCGGTGAATGTCGCAGCCGCTCCGTCTTCATAGGCATACACACCGGTCAGGCCGGTTGCTTTCGCCACCCGCCGCGCCACGTGCCGATCGAGATCGCGAAAGACCGCGTCGATACTGAAAGGACCGCGTTCATGGCGGCTCAGCGAAGTGATCCCTGCCCGCGCGCAAGCCATTCGGCCTGCTTCTCGCCAGGGGCGGAAATGCGCAACCGGGCGGACCGCGGCGGGAAGCGCGCGGCGGGCGAGTTCGGCTCGAACCTTGCGCGGCAGGAGCCGATTGATCGCGGCTTCCGGATCCCAGCCCACACAGGTCCAAAACTCCTGGAGCAGCCGCGCCTCGGCCAACGCCTCCGCAGCATGGCGGACGTTGGCATTCCCAGTGGGATGAGAAAAGAGGATCACGGGCGGGACGGTGGGAAAGCGTTGTTCGCGGATTTGCCGCAGAAAAAATCGAGCCAGCAGCGAAACACGGTCTCCGGTGAAAAATAGCCGTCATAGACCCGTCTTTGCGCGAGGCGCGAGGTTTCCCCACCGCGGATGCGGCGGACGAGTTCCAGGGTCGATGCCTCCATTTCGCCGAGAGTAGCGCCGACGGGGATCACCACGCAATTTGCCGGATCGACAGCGATCTCGCGCGTTCCGCCTCGGTCGGTGGCGATCCAGGGCAACCCAGCCGACAAAGCTTCGATCAAGCTCAACGGCATTCCCTCGCTGTGCCGCGAAAGCAGCACCATCGCATCGAGCTCCTTAAGGATCGCTGCATAGTGATGAAGGTCCCGGTAGCGGCCATGGAATTCGACCCGCGGGAAGTCGCGGAAATGATCCGCGGTGTAGTCGGGGCCTTCGCCGTAGAGGTGCCAGCGCACCATCGTCAGGCTGGGCTGCTGGCTGAGCTGGCAGATTTCCTCGATGCCCTTGGTGGAAACCATGCGGCCGACAAACCCGAAATTCAGAACCGCCTCCGGGGCGTAGGTCCGTTCCTCGACCGCAGAACTGGGCATCACCTCCGGAGTAAGGTAAGGCAGGAAGCGCACATCACCGCGACCGAGCGTCGCTTCCATTTGGGCCTTGGTCGCGCGGCTGCACGCGACCAGCTCGGCGGCCGCCAGCAGCACGCGCCGGAAGGCCGGGTGCCACCCCTCGATCTCATCGGCGCTCGCGGCCGTATGGTGGTGGTGGACGATGCGGGTCCCGCGCCCGGCCGCGAGCCAGACGAAACGCGCGAGCCCGCTCTGGCCATTGGTGTAAATCACCTGCCAGCGGCGCGCACGAAGGCGAATGGCATTGAGGAGCAACCACGGCAACTTCACGAAGTTCGAGGCCTTGCCGCGCGCGACCGGCATTTCGCAGAGGATGACGCCGGCGGCTCGCAGTTCCTGCCGGCTTGTTTCATTCAAGGAATTACTGGTCGTGACCATCATCACCCGGTGACCCGCCGCGGCGCACGCCTGGGCGAGGAGACAAAGGTGACTCTCCATGCCACCGTAGAGCGCCATCTCCGGGGTGTAGAAAAGCAGATTGCTCACGCTAAGGGTAGCTTGGCGGCAGTCACGCTGTCTTGTTCTGAGGCAGAGTCGCCATGCTCTCCGAGTTAACGCTGGAACAACACCGTCTGCAGATTTCCCTGATCGAGCAGCACCTCGTGCCTCGCGAACCCTGCTTTCATGACCTCGGCGACGCCAGCGGCCATCGGGCACGCCGGGTCGTGAAACTCAAACACCGTCACCTCCGTTCTCGCGAGTAGTGCCGGATAGTTTTTCAAGAACGCCGCCTCCGAACCTTCAATGTCACACTTGAGCAGGTCGATGTGATCCGCGGGTCCGAGCAGAGTCTCGAGATCCACGTAATCCACAGCCAGGGAGTTCTGGGACGAATGTTCGACGACCGCGTTTTTGATTTCCGAGTTCGCGATTTCTAACTGCCCGTTGCCGCTTCTTTCCCCCACGAGACCATGGACGATCCGGATTTCTACGCCGCCTTGCGACGCACTGGAGAGGCGGTCCCGAAGCTCGCGATCCAAATGTGGTGATGCTTCGACGAGGAGCAAATTGACCTTCGCGACAGGAATCTTTTCGCGCCGAATAAGGTCGAGAATCCGCAGGCTGAAGAACCCCACATTGGCCCCGAGATCAACCACGCGAAAGGTTCCAGTGTAGGGGGCTTTTTTCAGCGCGGCGCGAATCGCCATGTCGTATTCACCGGCGACGAAAATGTCATTATAGATGCACCAATCGGAGTAGCTCCGGATGCGGGCATGGTAGCCCGAGGGCAGGCGGTAATCGAGATTCAGGAGGGCAGAAATCCGTGCCCAAACCCAGGGTTTGAGGCGGCGCGGAAGAAAGGCGGCAAGGTGGCTCATGGGCGCAGGAAAGAGGGGAGTCAGGATACAGACTGGGCCAGGGGATGCTCCGCTGTGGACGAAGGTGAAGCCTGTCCGAGGGAAAGAAGGAACTTTCGGGCGACTACCGGTCGGCGGGAACCGCGCGCTCCTTTGCTCACTCCAGCCTGCAGGCGAACTTCAAGATGCGGGTCGCAACGGATGAGGAGGGGCTCGGCTTCATCGGGCGCCATGGCAAGGCTGGCGCTATCGTCGCGGTTGACGATGACCGGGAGCCCGTGTTCGAGCATGGAACTCACGGTGCTACTCTTGCCGATGATCGAAAGCGGGGTGGTCGCGATTCCAAAATCAAGGTAGGAAAGGTATTCCGAAACCTGATTCACAGGCAGTTCGCCAAGACGAACAAAAGTGAAGTCGGCGGCATAGTCCTGGACCATTCGGTTCCACAACTCCGCACCCGCTTTCCCTGTGCGTCCCACCGAGAGCAAAACGGGTCGCTTGCCCGCAGCATGTGCGGCCTGGTGCAGACGTGTGAGCAACGGCTCCGGCGGCCATTGAGGATGAAGCGATCCAAAGAAGCCGAAGAGCCAGACGGCTTCCCGGCGGAAATCGCCACCGAGACTGGAGTGCAAATGCGACTCGATCCACGCCGGGTTGGATTCGGGAGCGATTGGAATGGTCCCGAACAGTCCCAATTCAACTGCCGGCATGCGATGGTGATGCAGCAGTGCAGAGTAAGTGCTGTTACTCGTGTGCATTACCGATGGTCTAGCTTGGCGAATGAATCGTTGAATGAAAAATCGCTGGAGCACGCCGACGGCGAGTTGTTTCCCGGACCAGCCGAGTTCGCGACACAGCCACACCTCATGGAACATGATATGCAGCTTTCGACTCGCGACGAGTGGTCCCAAGATCCGGTGCAGGCGCCACGCGAGCCCCTTGGGATCGAAAGTATAGCAAACGAACTGAAGACTCACCCATTCGGGATCGAACGCCTCCACGTAGCGCGCCGCCTGTTCGCTCCGTTCCGACCAAGGGAGGGACGAGGGAAGCCGGAGCGACGGAACGTGTTCCGAGCCGCTGGGGGGATTGGTGCTTTCTGCCTGCCCGATGTGCGGGTCGTTTATGGCGATGAGGATGCACTTCGCGCCCTGGTGGGCGCACTCTTCTGCGAGCAGACGGGTGTAGTCGCCTACCCCGTCCCGCCCTGGTTCCAGGCTGCCGCAAACAAAAGCGATGCGTAATCCCGGGGGATTTTTGGAGGACAAACTCGCGGTCATGTCTTGTTTCAAGAGGGAGTCGATTCCGCGAGAAGGCAGCCGGAACTCACGCGCACGCTATTAGTTCTCGAACGTCTCCCGCCATTCTAACTGGAAGAATCTTAACATTCCCGAGGTCGCTGAAGCAGCACCGCCATCGCCGTGTGCAAACGACGCCTGATCGGCCCCGGAAACTCAGAGCTCATGCGTTCAATAGCGTCTATCCAAGCGCGCGGAGAGCGCCTCAGTATCTCTTCCGTCTTGAGATGGCCATTGGTTAAAAAATTCGTCGCGAGGCTAATCTTCCGCACTTCCAACCCTGCCCGCGCCGCCAGAACCGGGATTTCGTCCTCATGCAAAAGGAAAATATGACCATCACTGTTCGGCTTGAATTGGAATGCCTCGAATTGGCAGGGGTCCCGGCAATCAGAGAATTTAGGCAGGCGATTGAGAAAGTATCCGCCGTTCGGCGTAGTCATTACGATATGCCCGCCCGGCTTGACCAACTTCCCGATCCTGCTCAGGAACTCGTCGGGGTGGGCCACGTGTTCGATGATCTCCGCGATCAGGACGACATCGAATTCTGGACCAAGGTTTAGGTCGAAGACGTTGCCCGCAGCATATTCGATGCTGCCTTGTTCCCACTTCAACCTCACGTAGTCCTCCAACTCCGCCCGCAAATCGTTCCAAGTAACTCGATAGCCCATCTCCGCCAGCGCAAGGCTGAAATTGCCCTGCGCGGCCGCGACATCGAGCACGCGTGCGCCAGGAGGAATCACGCGTTGAATTAAGTCCAAAGTTTGTTTGCGCCGATTTGCATACGCATAAGCATATCCGCGGCAGTTGATCGGGCCGAATACCTCCTCGGCGTCGTAAGGCCAGGAGTCTTTCCAGCTTTGGGGCCAGTCCGCCCTCGGTTCAGGTTTTCGCATCGTAAAATTAGATAGCGACTCCCGGCTGTGTGGAACGAAGAACCACCGGGGAACTCAGCCGTTTCAACGCCAGACAAAGGTAGCCGAAATGTTCGCGAAGGGCGCAATTCAACCCCGCGCCATCGAGCCTCCACAAAGCTGGAAGCACATGCCTGAGCAAAGGAAGGAACGCGAGTCGTAGATAGTAACGGGCACCCATCCCGGCGCGCTTTTCCGGATGGAGTGACAGATAGACAGCAACGGACTCCTCGTGCTGCCGCAACTCCTGAGCGATCTTGCGTGGGCGCCAAGGATGACATACTGCCGCTGCTTCGACAAAATAGAACGATTCGCGTATCGCCAACAGGCGTTCGCGAAAGTCCACATCCTCCATGCAGGCATAGGGAAACTGTTCGTTGAACCCCCCCATCGACTCGAAAAGCGACTTCGTGATGGCGAAGTTGCATGACCAAAGCCAGCCCCCGGCCACATTGGTTGGGCAGGCTTCTGCGAGGCTCCGGCGCGGACGGTCGGGGTAGATGCGTCCCTCGAAAACCTTGAAGGAAGCACGCTCGACGATCGCGGATGCGTAACTGCTGAGAAGCTCTTTGTCGGGGATGCAATCATCATCCACGAAAACCAGCCACTCGCCGCGCGCGAATCGGGCGCCATTGTTCCGATTCGCCGCGGGTCCCTTCCGAGGACCCGTGACCCAAATCACATTTGGATATCTGGCAGCGAGCGTCGCTTCGGCTGATTCCTTCTGGGCATCATCGGTCACAATGACTTCGTAGCGTGTTGCATCGAAAGTCTGCTGGCCCGGGGTAAGCCGCTCCAGCGCTCGGGCGAGCAAATCCAACCGGTTACAAGTGGGAACCACTACCGAAAACACTAAGCTTAGGGCAAATTGAGGCATGGACTCCACTGATCAAAAGGTTGTGTCGCTGTGCGGCACCCGCTCGCCAGCCGGCGATGTCGCAAAGCAAGGGGTTTCCTTCGAATCGTCAGCCTGCGGATTGAGTCTCTCCAAGTTGGAAAGGTAGGCATGCTCGAGTTGCTGCACCAAATGGGGCCAGGAGATATGTCGTTCGAGCTCCTCCGTATCTGGCAAATGCGTTGCTGGATCGCGCTGGATCTCGTTGACCGCATTGACGCAGCCCGCCACCCACGCTTCCCGCTCTGGTGGATAGAGAATGGCGCCGTGGATCTGACGCCCGAGTGATCCAACCTCCCCGACATCGCCGCAGATCGCCGGCACACCTGCGGCTAGGTAATCAGCAAATTTTATGGGGAGCCGGCTTTCGTTGAAAGGAGTGTGTGCGAGCGGGAGCAATCCGGCGTTGATGGCATGCATCAGGCGACGCGCCTGATCGGGGCTTAGCTTTCCGAGGTAGTCGATGCGGTCGCGAAGGCCGGGATAGGCTCCCAGATTTTGGCGAATGTCGTAGCCGCAACTTGCTAGTCGCACATTGTCACCGAGTTGTTTTAGAGCGTCGAGGCACCAAACGACTTCGGAGGGGGTCCAGCCGATAAAGCCCAGGTAGAATGCGTCGCTCTTCAAGTTGAATTCCGTCCGCAAGGTAGCGCGGTCTGCGGGAGCAGGACCAGGCCAGTAGCCATTGTGAATAACAGCCGTCTGGGGAGCCCCATGATTTCGTGCCAGATCGGCAAGATAGCCCGAACAGGTTGTCACCAAGGTGGCGCGGTGCGGCAGTGTGTGCTCGAAGTGTTCCATCAAACGGTAGCCCCAGCGCGGCCTGTTCGGTACGCTGGTGGGAGTGATGAGTCC
>JBAVML010000250.1:0-3465 GCA_049690035.1 Chthoniobacteraceae bacterium | reverse complement strand
TTAGGCCGGAGAGCAGGCTCACTTCTAAAGAAGATCGGCTGGCGAGCGGTATGCAACGCCGAGAGCCCGATATACCAGTTATGGGCGAGCAAGGTGCCCGAGATTTACAGCCTTAGTTATTTCGCGGCCGCAATCGAGCGGGCGCTTACAGACATGCGAATCGGCATTCCTATGCTTGCAGCCGGTCTCACCGCGATTCTTATGAAGAGTAGCGCAGTTGAATTCTGTGAATGGGCAAAGCCTGAGCCCCTTATGGAATCGCGGCGAAAAGGCGAGTCCGACAAATCCTAACCCTCATTTTTGGGGGCAACCGACGCGGGATGCTTTGAAGGGCCAACATGACTAATCAGTTCGTCCAGAACCGCCCGCCCGACATGCGCGCGGCAAGCTCCACGGCGAGGAAGTTGATCGCCTCGGAGAAGCCCTGATTGATCAACGCGAGCAGCGAGTCGATGAGCGGCTGCGCGACGCCTCCTAAGAGCGGCACCGGTAGGGTGATCGGTTGCGGACCAAGATCCGGCTGGATCGCGACCTTGTTCGCCCAGTTCAGATTCCAAAAAACGAAGTGCTGAACATACGGCTCCCACGTGGCATCCGGCACGGCTGTCTCGCCGGCATCGGGCGGCGAAACCATCCAGATCGTCGCCATGAGGATCTCGTCGAACTGTGAGTCGCCCTGGTTGAGCAGGAGCCCGAAGATGCCGGGGATGCCGCCCGGTCCGGTATCTCCAGGGGCACCGAGGATCGGCTGATATTCACGCACCGCACGGAGCGTCGCGCGAGTGTCTGGAGGCGCCGCGTAGGTGGTCTGGAACTCCAGGAACGCCGTGGTGCCGAGCGGGCTCACCAGCTCAGTGAGCAGCCCCG
The DNA here is from genome assembly GCA_049690035.1 of Chthoniobacteraceae bacterium. Taxonomy (GTDB): domain Bacteria; phylum Verrucomicrobiota; class Verrucomicrobiia; order Chthoniobacterales; family Chthoniobacteraceae; genus Chthoniobacter. Next base: position 2,598 of record JBAVML010000250.1, on the reverse strand, counting down.
TGGAGGCGCGCGGTTGCCGGAGAACCACGTCCATCGCGCGAATCTCGCGAGTGCGAGCGCCGGTCACATCGTCGCCGCCGGCGCCGAGCGTCGCCAGCGGCCCGCCCTTCGACGCTGGGCGCACGCCGAGCCCTTCGAAGAATCGCGGGTAGCCCTCGGCCCGCTGCGCGCGGCCTTCCTCGCTGACTGACGCCGACGCGGCCGGATTGCGCCAGTCATCCAGAAAGAGGTAAGGCTGCGGGCTGTTGGTGATGCGCACCGGCCCGCCATCGCCTCTCACCCGCGAGCCGCTGGCGGTCGTGCTCCCGTGCTGGAACACCCAATCCGAGAAATACGGCTTGCCCGTCAGTGGGTTGATTCCGAAATCGGTCGGCTTTGCCGTGCCGTTCGCCACCTGCAACGCGAGCCAGGTCGCCGGCATGTGGACGAACGCAGGTCGGCCGTTGACGAAGCCCGGATTGACGGACGCGCGCCATTCCCCTTCCTCGAAGGTCACGTCGAGCTGCCACGGATGCTGCCACTCCGCGCCGCCGCGCGGCTTGAGCGTGGAGCCAAAGCTGGTGCGGCGAAGCTCGGCCGTGTGCCCCGGCCAGAACCGGCGAGCCTCCCTGAATCGCTCGATGTCGCGCGCGTTCATCCTTACGTAAGGGCGAGCTAAAAGAAGAAATGCCGCTGTGCGGACTTCCCATCCTTTTGCAGCGCGACGCGGTGCGTGAGATTGAAGTGGACGATCTGGAAGAGATCCAGCGAGCCACCCTCACGCCGCTGAATCATCGCCACCGGCCAGCGGGCGCGGTTCCCCTTGAGCGGCTTCGCGCCGCCAGCCGCCATGTGAAAGATGCCGTCCGGCTTGCCGTCGTCCGTGTTCGGGTCCCCGACCTGGACCATCTCAGCCGCCAGTACGCTCCACGGCGTGTGGCCCTTGTCGTCAGGCCCGGAGCACGTGACCTCCACGCAGAGCCAGCCGAGCCCATCGGCATCGAGTTGGAGATTCTTCCAGCGCAGCACGGGCACCTTCTGCTTCGGACCGCCATCGAGCGGGATGCCGGCGATCATCGCCTTCTTCCCATTGACCATGCCTTGCAGGAACGTGGCGCCACTGTCGCCATCCAGCGTCGCCAGCCACGGATGATCGAAGCTCGCGAGCGTGGGCCGAAACCGGACCATGCGACCGAAGGCCGACTTGAAGACGCTCGCGCCGGGGCCGGTATGGAGATCGCTCGCGCGCTCCGAACGCTTGAAGCGGTCGAGCAGGCTCACGGCTTCTCAAGCTGCGACTCGCCATAGATCTCCCGCACGATGCCGTGGCGTCCGCTCATCATGAAGTTTTCCTCGATATGAACGCAGTTGCCGCGACGGGTGATCTTCGGTGCCACCTTGAGCCACGCGCGCCCCTTCGCAGCCGCTGGCAGCGGGAAAGCCGCAAGCCCCGGCGGCCGCTTTACGATTGCCCCAATGTGGCGAAGCGCACTCGCGGGAATGAACTGGCGCACGTAGCTCTTTTTGAAGGTCGCGCCAAAGCTGAGATAGCTGTCGGTGCCGTAGAGCGGATTCCGCTGCTTGGCGTTCGCCGCATCTGCCGCGTCGAGATCCTCCCCCGAGCTGGCACTGAGGAACTTCGGGAAGCGGCGAAGCTTCGTGTCGAAGGTGCCATACTTCTTCTCGATCGCCTCGATGTTCGGATGCGCCTCGATCGACACTTCCTCCATCGTGATGTCGAGTTCGAAGGTCGTCAGCCGCTCGTCGTCAATGTCCCCATCAATGCCCTCGTAGGAATAGGTGTAGATGCCGTGAGGGTGGACATACTCGCGCTCCACGCCGACACACGGAATGGGCATGGGCGGCGCCGCATTCACGTTGAGGATCTTCAAGTCCACCTTGTCGTAAGGTTCCTTGATCTTGCGTTGGATGGAGCCCGAGAGCAGGCCGCGCCGATCCGACCGCCACTTGCCGACGTGGATCTCCTGCGTGTCCCCAAACGTGATCGTGTTATCGCCCGCCATCGCTAGTAGGTCGCGGGGTTGAGCAGCTTGCCCCCTGCGTAGCCGCCGAGCGCCCCGCCGATGCCGAGCACGCCCGCCGCGATGCCGCGACTGCCCCCGCCCGCGAGGCGCTTGTTCAGCCGGAAGTTGGCGTTACGGAGCTTGCCCATCGCGCCGAGCTTGCCGGTCGTCCTGATGCCCGCGCCGGCGATGCGCTCATTCGAGATGCCCTTGGCCGCGGCGACACGATCCTGCATCCGTGCGGTGCGGATGCGGCCCGCCTGCGCGTTGCGGTTCGCCTGGTAAATGCCGACCTGCCGCCGCGCGATCGACGGCAGAGCCGCGCCAGCCGCAAGGCCGCCAGCCGCACCAGCCATCGCGCCGATGTGCTCGCTCTGGAGGCCCGGGCGAGTGTCGTAGTTTTCCTGGGCGACGTACGAGACAAGCGGCGATTGGTGCCTTCGGGCGAGCGCAAATTCGAGCCGGTCGTTGAGTGCCTGGAGATGGATCAGGAGGTTGCTCATTGCCGTTAGGGAAGGTTGTCATCTGGCGACATCGGATCGTTCTTTGCGCCGGGACTGCCGAGCTTGGCGTCGATCTTCGCGAGGTATTCATT
>JBAVML010000249.1:0-17248 GCA_049690035.1 Chthoniobacteraceae bacterium | reverse complement strand
CCGAAACACACACGCGAGGGCGCGTGCGCTACCCGAAGTTGCCGGAGACGCTGCATCAATCAGAATGCGGACTTTACCAACCCGCCCTCGACGCGCAGCGCGGCGCCGGTAGTGGCGGAGGAAAGTGGGCTGGCGACGTAGGTGACGAGGTTCGCGACTTCTTCGACGGAGGCGAAGCGCTTGATCAGCGAAGTGGGCCGCACCTTCTCGAAGAACTCCTTCTCGAATTCGTCGAACGGTGCGCCGCCCGAAAGCTTGCCGACAAACGCTTCCACGCCTTCGGAGCGCGTCGGGCCGGGTAGCACGGCGTTCACGGTCACGCCGGTCCCGGCGCAGAGTTCGGCGAGGCCGCGCGCGACGGCGATCTGCGCGGTTTTCGTCGTGCCGTAGTGGATCATCTCCTCGGGAATCTGCAGCGCGGATTCGCTGGAGATGAAGATGATGCGGCCCCAATTGCGCTGCTTCATGCCCGCGAGATAGAGCCGGCTGAGGCGCACGCCGCTGATCACATTCACGTCGAAGAAACGCGCCCAATCGGCGTCGGGGATTTCCAGGAACGGCTTGGGCTCGAAAATGCCGAGGTTGTTCACCAGCACTTCGACATTCGGAAAACGCCGCGCGAGTTCCTCCGCTCCCGCGGCGGTCGATAGATCGCCGGCAAAGCCTTCCAGCTTCGCGCCGGGATGCTTCGCGCGGATCGAGGCGATGGCGTCCGCGACGCGCGCTTCGGTGCGGCCATTCACGATGACCCGCGCGCCTTCCGCGGCGAGCGAAGTGGCGATGGCGAGGCCGATGCCGGCAGTGGAGCCGGAGACGAGGGCGAGTTTGTCGGTGAGTTGCAGGTCCATAAGCGAGTCGCGAGCGCGGCGGTTAGTTGAGGTCGTTTTGCAGCACGATGCGGTAGCGCGCCTTGCCGCTCTCAAGCCGCTCGAAGGCTTCGTTGATCTTGGACATCGGATACAGCTCAGTGGTCGGCTCGATGCCGTGGCGCGCAGCGAAAGTGAGCATCGTCGCGATTCCGGTCGGGCTGCCGGTCGGCGAAGAGGAGATCGACCGCGCGCCCATGATCAACGGGAAGATGGCGAAGGAAATCGGCTCGGCCACGGCGCCGACGATGTGCAGCTTGCCATGTGGCGCGAGCGCGGCGATCAGCGCGTTCCAATCCATCGTCACGTTCACCGTGGAAATGATCGCGTTGAGCGAGCCCGCGAGTTTCTTGATGTCGCCGGCATTGCGGCTATTCACCACACGATGCGCGCCGAGGCTGAGCGCTTCGTCGCGCTTCGATTCGCTGGAAGTGAACGCGATGACCTCGCAGCCCCACGCGCGGAAGAACTTCAGCGCCATGTGGCCGAGGCCGCCGATGCCGACGACGCCGACGCGGTAGGTCGGCTTGATATTCAGCTGCATCAGCGGATTGAAAACGGTGATGCCGCCGCAAAAGAGCGGTCCGACTTTCGAGCCATCGAGCCCCTCGGGCATCGGGATCGCCCACGCCCAATGCACGCGCAGATGCGTGGCGAAGCCGCCGTGGCGCTGGACGATCGTGCCGCGGGCATTTGCGCAAAGATGGTGATCGCCGCTGAGGCACTGCTGGCAGGCCATGCAGCTCTCGGCGGTCCAGCCGACGCCAACGCGCTGCCCGACTTTCAGGCCGCGCGCATTCGGCCCGACCGCGCTGATTTTGCCGATGACCTCGTGCCCGCCGACGAAAGGATATTTCGTCATGCCCCAGTCGTTGTTCAGCATGGAGAGATCGGAGTGGCAGATGCCGCAATACTCGACGGCGACTTCCACTTCTTCGGCTCCGAGCGAGCCCGGATCGTATTCAAAGGGCTGAAACGGCGCTTTCGGTCCGCTGGCGGCGAGGGCTTTGATGGTGCTCATGGGTGGTGGTGGATTGGTTTGGTTTTCGGGGAATTACGCGTTCACGCCTTTGATCGGGCGCACTTCCTTCGCGGCATCGGCGGCGCGCCAGAGATACCAGGCGGCTGTGGTGCCGTGCGGGCGCCAAAGTTCGGCGTGGGCGAGGAGGTCTTTCGGCTTCGGCATTTCGGCCAGTCCATGCGCGATGCGGAAGCCATTGCGCACACCGAAATCATCGGCGGGAAAAACGTCGAGCCGGCCGAGCTTAAAGATGAGCAGCATCTCGACGGTCCAGCGTCCAACGCCTCGCACGCTGACGAGCCGCTCGATGATTTCCGCGTCGCTCATTTTGAGAATGACGCGCGAGCTGGGAATCGTGCCGTCGAGCGTCTTCGCCGCGATGTCCCGAATCGACGCAATCTTCGCCCACGAAAAGCCGCACGCGCGCATCGCGTCGTCCTTCACCGTCGCGAGCCGCGCGGCGGTGGGAAAGCGTTTGCCGGGAAAGAGCGCGCGAAAACGTTGTAGAATGGTGTCCGCTGCTTTGCCGTTGAGTTGCTGATTAGCGACTGCGCGCACCAGCGACTCGAACGGAGACCTGCCCGCATCGGCGGCGATCGTGCAAGGACCGTGCGCCTTGATCAGGCGGCGCATGATCTTGCAGCGTTTCGACAAATGCGCGTGGGCTTCGGGCGTCATAAGCTTTCGCCGGTGATTAACGAACGGCCGATGGCGAGGACTGAATTGCCTGCGAGGCATTAATCTCCTCAAAGACCTCGGCGGCAATTTCAAATGAACGCAGTCGTGCGGCGTGGTCGAAGATCTGCGCGGTCGCGATGATTTCGTTCGCGTCCGTGGCTTCGATGAGCGCTTCGAGTTCGCGGCGGACCGTGGTCGGCGAGCCGACGGCGGAACAGCGCGTCATGCGCTGGACGTGCGCGGCTTCCATCGGGCCCCAGAGTTTCTCGATCGAATCGATCGGCGGCAGCAGCTCGGAACGCGCGCCGCGGATCAGCCCGAGGAAGGCTTGCTGGAGCGAGGTGAAGAGGCGCGTGGCCTCCGCATCGGTGTCGGAGGCGATAACGTTTACGCCGACCATGACGTGCGGCGCCGCGAGTTGCGCGGAGGGTTTGAAATGCGCGCGGTAAAGCGAGAGCGCCTGGTGCAGATAGTCCGGCGCGAAGTGCGAGGCGAAGGCGAAGGGCAGTCCGAGTTTCGCGGCGAGCAGCGCGCTGAAATCGCTCGAGCCGAGCAGGTAGATCGGCACGTTCAGTCCCGCACCGGGAATCGCGCGCAGCGTCTGGCCGGGCGTGGCGGGTGCGAAGTAGGACTGCAACTCCTGCACGTCTTCCGGGAAGGTGTCGCCGCTGCTGCCGAGCCCGCGGCGCAGAGCGCGCGCGGTGGTTTGATCGCCGCCGGGCGCGCGACCCAGGCCGAGGTCAATGCGGCCGGGATAGAGCGATTCGAGCGTGCCGAATTGCTCGGCGATGACCAGCGGCGCGTGATTCGGCAACATGATCCCGCCCGAGCCGACGCGGATGCGCGAGGTGCCGCCCGCGACATGTCCGATGACCACCGAAGTCGCCGCGCTGGCAATGCCGGCGATATTGTGATGCTCGGCGAGCCAGTAGCGATGATAGCCCCACTCCTCCGCGTGCCGCGCGAGGTCGAGCGTGTTGCGAAACGCCTGCGCCGCGTCGCTGCCCTGGGTGATCGGAGCGAGATCGAGAACGGAGTGGAGAATCATGGCGAAGTTTTGCGGTGGCGCGGTCGTGCGCGCCTTTGTTTATCAGGGCTGGCCGCCGAAGCTCACGTAGTCGTCGAGGTCGAGCAGGTCGAACCACGTCTTGATGTCCTCGCGCGTGGTCGAAAATTTGCCGACCTTTTCGCCGAAGAACTGCCACGTCTCGGCGTCGCTGTCGGGACCGCGCTGGAGGTGATACTGGCTCCAATGCGCGATCTCCCAAGGTTCGCGCGACGGCTTCGCATTCGCCGCAATCCACGCGAGCATTTCGCTGTCGCTCTTGCCGGTGGCGACTTCCGCTTTCAACGCGTTTTCGTCGAGGCCGGTGTAATTAAAGAAGTGCCGGTCCATGCCTTCGCCGCCGAATTTGTATTCGCCGATTTTGCCGGCGATGATCGCGCGGCATTTGTCGAGAAGGCGCGGGAGTATTACGTAGCCGCCGAGCTTGAGGCGCGGACTGCGCGGCGGGCGTGCCGTGAGGTCGGGTGCGATGAGGGTGCTCATACGTTGGCGGGCTCGAGGTTGAGTGCGGGGTAGTCGGTGTAGCCCCTCGGACCGGGCGCGTAGAACGTGGTCGGGTCGGGCGAATTGAGGGGTGCGCCGGTGGCGAAGCGCTCGGGCAGGTCGGGGTTGGCGATGAAGAGCACGCCGAAGGCGACTGCGTCCGCTTCACCCGCGGCAATGACTTGCTCCGCGGTCTGCTGCGTGAATTGCTGGTTGGCGATAAAGACGCCGCCGAAGGCCTTCTTCAACTCGGGCCCGAGGCGCGCGCCGTCGAGCGATTCGCGGGCGCAGATGAAGGCAATCTTCCGCCGGCCGAGTTCGCGCGCCACGTAGCCGAAGGTCTCCGCGGGATTCGCGTCGCCCATGTCGTGAATGTCGCAGCGCGGCGCGAGGTGCATGCCCACTCGATCCGCGCCCCACACGGAGATCGCAGCGTCGGTGGCTTCGAGTAAAAGACGCGCGCGATTTTCCACGGCACCGCCGTATTCGTCGCTGCGTTGGTTCGTGCAGCTCTGCAAGAATTGATCGAGCAGGTAGCCGTTCGCGCCGTGCAATTCCACGCCGTCGAAACCGGCGCGCTGCGCGTTCTCCGCGCCACGACGGTAGGCCTCGATGATGCCGGGGATTTCCTTCAGCTCCAGCGCGCGCGGCGTGACGAACGGCTTCTCCGGTCGCACCAGGCTGACGTGCCCCGCAGGCCTAACGGCGCTCGGCGCGACCGGCGTTTTGCCATCGAGAAATATCGGGTCCGAGATGCGGCCCACGTGCCAGAGCTGGAGGAAGATGCGGCCGCCTTCGTCGTGCACCGCGTCGGTGGTTTGTGACCAGCCGCGCACTTGATCGTCCGACCAAATGCCCGGCGTGTCCGCGTAACCGACGCCCATCGGATCGACCGAAGTTGCTTCGGTAATGATGAGCCCGGCCGACGCACGCTGGCGGTAGTATTCGGTCATCAGCGCATTGGGCGTGCGCGTGACGCTGGCCCGCGCGCGGGTGAGCGGCGCCATGATGATGCGGTTCGGCAGCTCGATCGCGCCGACGGTGAGTGGAGTGAAGAGATTGCTCATGATCGCGCAGATTCAAATGAAGCCGCCGGCGACGAGGACTTTTTGGCCGGTGACCCAGCGTGCGTCGTCCGATGCGAGGAAGACTGCGACGGGACCGATGTCGTCAGGCTGACCGATGCGGCCGAGCGGGGTTTGAGATGCGACGAGTTTCGGGAAGTCCGAAGCGCCGATGCCCGCGGCGTGGAAACCTTCGGTCTCGATCATGCCCGGGTTGAGTGAATTCACGCGGATCTTTTTCGGACCGAGCTCTTTCGAGAGCGAGATGGTGATCGCATCGACGGCGCCCTTCGTGGCGCTGTAAACGGAGGCTCCAGGCAGCGGGTTCGGGCCGACGATGGAGCTGATGTTAACGATGCTGCCGCCTTCCGCGGGGAAGAGTTTTACCGCTTCCTGCGTGGTGAGCAGCAGGCCGAGCACATTGAGATCGAACTGCTTGTGGAAGTGCTCCGGCGTGATGGATTCTAGCGGGAGCATCTCGTAGATGCCGGCGTTGTTGACGAGGATGTCGAGCTTTCCAAACGCGTTTTTCGTTTCAGCGAAAAGCCGCGTGATGTCGGCGGGATTCGCGACGTTCGCTTGGACGGCGACGGCTTTTCCGCCGGCTTTGGTGATCTCATCGACCGTCTTGTCCGCGCCGGATTTGCTGGAAGCATAGTTGACGACGACCGATGCGCCCGCGGCGGCGAGCGACTTGGCGATGGCGGCGCCGATGCCTTTGGAGGCTCCGGTGACGACGGCGACTTTACCTGCGAGTTTTTGTGATGCGGTGGACATATGGATGCGTGGTTTGAGTTTGGGAATGAGAGTTACTTCGCGATCGCGACATCGCCGGGAGCCTTCGCGACGTCGGGTGTGAATTCTTCGCGCGCGATTTGCCAGAACCCGTCGCGGCGCTGCCAGGTGAGGTTCACCCGCCCGCCGCAGGTGATCGGATTTCCGTCTTTGTAGGAACCTTGCGAGTGGAAGGTGAAACTGGTGACCGCCGCCGAGCCATTCATCGAAACGCGCACGTCGCCCTCCGCGACGGCCGCGTAGGTCTGCACTTTCTCGATGAGCGGCTGCAGCCGGGCGGTGTAGGCGCCGAGCCCGCGAACGTCCGCGGCGTGGCCCGTCGCCGGATCGGTGAACTCCAGGTCGGGCAAATAGAGCGCTTTAAATTTTGTGAAGTCGAAGCCGCCGGCAACGGCTGAGCGAACCGCGAGCCACTCGTTGACGCCGAGCCGCACGGCGGTTTCATCGATGGACGGGCGCTGGGCAAATGCGGTCGCGCTGAGGGCGACGAAGATTGTGGCGAGAAGATGCGTTTTCATTTTGGGAAAATTGTTGGCGAGTGCCTGCGGAGCGGGAGCCGCAGCCGAAATGGGCGCGGCGGTATTTTTGGACACGAACGAGCAGCCGGTGACCGCGGTGGGTTACCGGCTGCGTTGCGTGGTTACGCGGGGACGGAAAGCAAGGCCTCGAGCTTGGACACGATGACTTTTTTCGGCACTGCGCCGACGACCTGATCGGCGAGCGCGCCGTCTTTATAAAACAACAGCGTCGGGAGCGCGCGGACGCCGAGCTTGCTGGCGAGTTCGGGATGCGCCTCGGTGTCGATCTTCGTGATCTTGAAGCGCTCGTCAGTCGTCGCGATTTCATCGAGCACGGGCCCGATCATGCGGCACGGTCCGCACCACGAAGCCCACAGGTCCACGAGGACGGGCTTGTCGGATTTCAGAACTTCGGCGTCGAAAGTGGCGTCGGTGAGATGGATGGCGTTGCTCATAGTTTGTATTGGTGAATGAGTTGGAAATTCAGGCAGCGTGGAGATGGCGGCGCTGGCCGAAAGGGCTGTCGCTGAGCGCCGCGGCGACGAGACGCACTTTTTCTGCCGCGACCGCGGGGAAGAAGAGATCGGTGAAGCCGGATTCGCGCGCCACATACTCGGCTTCCTCGACGACCCGACGCACGAGCGGCGCGGGCAGCATCTCGCCAAATTCACGGCTGAGACGGTCGGTGACGGTGCGTTTCAAGACACCTGTGAGTGGAGTCAACGAGTTCAACGAAGTCGGCCGTTGCGAGTGGGAACGAGGATGCGTGTTCATGGTAGTCAGTTGGCTTGCGATGGTTGAATTAGACCAGTCGTCTAATAAAGGTGTAAAAAAAGGGGCAGGTTAAACGGGCTTCAGATAATCGCGGACGAAGAGAGCGGCGGAGCGAAGCGGCGCGACACTCCGTTCGACCTGGCTCCGCTGGCAGGCGCCCATCCAGAGATCCTGCAAAAGCGCGGCGGTGGCTGCGGAGTCGAGGTCCTTGCGGATGACGCCCTTTTCCTGTCCCTCGATCACGAGCTTTTCCAGAAAGTTGCGCCAGTCGCGCATGCCGTCGGCGAGCACGGCGCGCATGTCGTCGCTGAAGCTGGTGACCTCGCCCGCGAGCTTGAGGACGAGGCAGGAACACTTGCAGCTCTTCTCGAAAAGCTTTGCGATGTTCATGTCAAAGAAGATCATCAGGCGCTCATACGGATCCTCGGCGAGTTCCGTGGTGAGCAGCGCGCGGCGCTTGAAGGCCGAAGCATCGGCAACGTAGTGCTTCAACAACTCCACGCCGAAGTGCTCCTTCGACTGAAAGTAGTGGTAAAATGAGCCCTTTGGGACTTTGACCGCGGAAAGGATTTCGTTCAGTCCCACTGAGTGAAAACTCTTCCGCAGCATGATCTCCTCGGCGGCATCGAGGATGCGCTCTTTGGTGGTCAGGACGGGAGTGGTGGCTTCAGTGCTCATTTGGACGAGGAGAGAAATAGACCAGTCGTCTAGTGCTGGCAAGAGAAATTTTTTGGGGGTGTAAAAATGCTTCGCAGCCATCTGCGCTGGTCCAGCGTTCCGAAAATACGACGCGCAGCGCCGTGTTGCGCGCCTTAGGTCTCGCTCTCGCTCTCGCCCTGCTGGCCTTCCTCGAGGTGGCGCAGGACATCGCTGCGATCTTCCACTTCGTCCCAGACATCGCGGCTCACGTAGATCGGCGCGGCTTGCTGGAGGGCGAGGGCGATGCAGTCGCTCGGGCGGGCGTCGAGCTCGACGATCTTCTTTTCGAAGAGTTCGTTCTCCGCGCTGATGATCAGCCGGGCGAAATACGTCTCACTTTTCAGATCGTTGACGATGACGCGATCCACTTTCGCGCCGAGCGCGGCCATGAGGTGGCCGATGAGGTCGTGCGTCAGAGGACGCTCCTTGGGCGTGTTGTTCATGAACATGGAGATGGCCGCGCCGACGCTTTCATCCACGTAAATGACGAACACTTTTTCCTCGTTGCCGATGAACACCGCCCGTCCGGAATTGAACGGCAGCACGGTGCGAATTTCCACCGGGATGACGGGTTTGCTCATGCGGCGGGAATGTCGGGGCTGGTCGCGCGAGTGTCGAGTGGAAATCGGGCAAAGCCCTCGGGAAATGAACGGTTTGCGGAGAGCAGAAAGATTTTGCGAAGCGCTGGTTGCTTTCGCCGGAGGCGGACGCTACATGCGCGCCATGCAGCAGCCTTGGGATATTCCCGCCGCCACTTCCCTCTACAATATCGACCGCTGGGGACTCGGCTATTTTTCGATCAATGCGCGGGGAAATATCCAGATCACGCCGACGCGTGATCCGGCGACGCCGATCGACATCATGGAGGTGATCGACGAGGCGCGGCGCGAGTACGGGCTCGGTTTTCCGATGGTGCTGCGCTTCCAGGATTTGCTGCGGCACCGCGTGGAGACGATCAACAAAGCCTTCGCGGCGGCGATCGAGGAGGCGCAGTATAAGAACGTCTATCGCGGGGTTTTTCCGATCAAGGTGAACCAACTCCGCGAGGTGGTGGAGGAGATCGTCGATGCGGGCGCGCCGTTTCACGTTGGGGTCGAGGCGGGGAGCAAGCCGGAGCTGATTGCAGCGCTGGCCATTCATCGCGACGACGAGTCGCTGATCATCTGCAACGGCTACAAGGATTCGCTTTTCATCCAGACGGCGCTGCTCGGGAGCAAGCTGGGAAAAAAGGTGGTGCTGGTAGTGGAGAAGATCGAGGAGCTGCAGGAAATCCTGCGCGTCTCGCGCGAGGTCGGCGTGGAGCCGATGATCGGCGTGCGCGTGCGATTGGCGGCGAAGGGATCGGGCAAGTGGGCCACGAGCGGCGGCGAGAACGCGAAGTTCGGCGTGAGCACGGCGGAACTCGTCCTGATGAGCGAGACGCTGAAGCGCGAAGGTCTCGCGCATGTGCTGAAGCTGATTCATTTCCACGTCGGCTCGCAAGTGCCGGACATCGGCACGATCAAGCGCGCGGTGCGCGAAGCGGCGCGGTTTTACTCGAAGCTCGCGGGGATGGGCCACGCGCTTGGCTACCTCGACGTCGGCGGCGGTCTCGGCGTGGATTACGATGGCTCGCGGACGGCGTTCGACAGCTCGACGAACTACTCGCTGCAGGAGTACGCGCGCGACATCGTCTATAACATCATGGACGTGTGCGACGCGGAGAAAGTGCCGCACCCGATCATCGTCAGCGAGAGCGGTCGGGCGATCGTGGCGCATCATTCCGTGCTCATCGTCGAGGCGTTCGGCTCGATCGAGAAGGACAAGATGCCGATCCAGATCGAGGTGAAGGAAGGCGATCCGAAGCAGGTCACCGAGATCATCGACATTCAAAAAAATCTCACGCACCAGAACCGGATGGAGTCGCTGCACGATGCGCAGCAGATCAAGGAGCAAGCGCAGTCGATGTTCGACCTCGGGCTGCTCGGGCTGGAGAGCAAGGCGAAGATTGAAACCGTTTACTGGCAGATCGCGCACAAGCTGGTGCAGTTCTGCGCGGGCATGAAATACATCCCCGACGAAGTGAAGGATCTCGAAACCGCGCTCGCCGATCAGTACGTCTGCAACTTCAGCGTTTTCCAATCACTCCTCGATCACTGGGCGCTCGGTCAGCTTTTCCCGGTCATGCCGATTCACCGGCTCGATGAATTCCCCGAGCGGCAGGGGATGCTCGTCGATATCACCTGCGACTCCGATGGGAAGGTGAGCAAGTTCATCGACCTCCAGGACGTGAAGGACACGCTGCCGCTGCACAAGCTCAAGCCGGGCGAGCCCTACTACCTCGGATTCTTCATCATGGGCGCCTATCAGGACATCATGGGCGACCTGCACAATCTCTTCGGTCGGGTGAACGAGGCGCATGTCTTCCTTGATGAGGACGAGGAGAGCGGCTGGTACATCGAGGAAACGATCGAAGGCAGCACGATCGGTGAGGTGCTCGCGCTCACGCAGTGGGATCAGAACGTCCTCGCGCGAAATGTGAAGGCGCAGGTAGATGCGGCGATCAAGAGCGATCGGCTGAAGCCGAACGAAGCGATGAAGCTGCTCGCGAGCTACGAGCGCGGATTGCGCGGCTACACCTACCTGACGATCAACGGCTCCGGGCCGAAATAATCACAGACCCCGCTCGCGATAGACGCGGGAAAGCGCGACGTATTTGTCTGCCCAAACGCGGATGCCGGCCTGCTCTTCGAGGGTCAATGCACGAACGATCTTCGCGGGCGAACCCAAGACCAGCGAACCGGGCGGAATCTTGATTCCACCTGTGACCAGCGCACCAGCGCCGATGATCGATCGTGCGCCGATCTCCGCGCCATCGAGGACGATCGCGCCCATGCCGATAAGCACTTCGTCAGCGACGGTACAGGCGTGAAGAATGGCCCTGTGACCGACCGTGACCAACTCGCCGACGATTGTGGGCAGATCATCCGCGAGATGAACCACCGAGCCGTCCTGGACGTTCGAGCGCGGGCCGATGACGATTCGGTTGATGTCGCCGCGAAGGACCGCGCTGTACCAGATGCTGGATTCCTCCTCGAGGGTGACGTCTCCGAGGATGGTGGCGTTCGGCGCGCGCCACGCGGTGGGGTGGAGTGTGGGCGGACGCCGCAAATAACGTGCAAGACGGTCAGTCAGGTGCATGAACGAAGGTGCGGCGGGAGCGAGGCCGAATCAACCGCGAAGCCTGATGATTACAGCGTTTAACCCAAAAATCGTCTCAGGAATTGATTGACTTGGATTTCTGCGAAGGACAAGACTGAGTGAAATCTCGCTGGCAACTCCCCAGCTCAATTCACCAAACAAGGAAAAATCATCTCATGAACAAGGCAGAACTCGTCGAGGCCGTCCAAAAGTCCCTCGGCAAAGAAACCAGCAAAGCCCAGGCAGAGCGCGCCGTGGAAGCCGTCGTTGACGGGATCAAAGGCGGCCTGAAAAAGGGCAAGCCGGTGCAGCTCGTCGGATTCGGAACCTTCAAGGTTGCCCATCGCAAAGCGCGCAAAGGCATCAACCCAAAGACGGGACAGGCGATCAAGATCAAGGCTTCAAAAAGCGTCAAGTTTTCGGCGGGCAAGGATCTCAAATCCAAGCTCTAAAACCTTTCCCCCTCGACCCCGAGAAACCCCGTTTTGCGCTCCGCAAAACGGGGTTTCTCACGTACGGGCCTGGCGCGGACCGCGGCGGCGTCGTGAGGGAGGCGCGCATCCTGCTAATTCCAAGGTTCTTAGCCTCTCAGGATGCACTGTCTCACCGAAAAGAGAATTTTCACCGCCCTGGGTATCATGCTTGCGACTGTCATCGCGGGCGCGGTGCTCGGTTTTCGCTCTGCTGACCACGCCAGTGGCGTGGTCCTGGTGGCTTCGGTTACTGGGGTCATCCAGATCGCCCTTTTTAGTGGTCTCGCCTGGCTGGCGACCGGGGAAATGCGGATGCGCCGGTGGAATGAAAAGGAACTCCGGGAGGCGGAGCATTTCTGCGAGAGAATGGCGGAGTCGGCCAGTGACTGTGTCGCGATGCTCTCTTCTGCCGGCCTCGTCCTTTCGGTCAATGACGGGGGGCGGCGTGGTTTGGGTCTGAGCAGCCCGACCGGCAAGGCAGACGTCCTGTGGGTCGATCTGTGGCGGGACGAAGCCCGCGAACAGGTGCTTGCTGCGTTGGCGCAGGCTCGTTCCGGAACGGAAGCGTTTTTCCAAGCCCGACGATCCGGAGCGGATGGAAGGCCACAGTTTTGGGACGTGCGCATCTACCTGGGTTCGTCCGCGGGGTATGCCGCGGAAAGGCTGATCGCCGTTGCACGAGATGTCACCGAACGCCGGAACACTGAGGAAAAACTCGGCCTGATTTTCAATCGTTGCGCTGATCCTTTTCTGCTGCTCGACGACGGAGTGGTGACGGATTGCAACTCCGCGGCGGCGAAGCTCCTTGGGCACCCGAATCGCGGGACCGTGATTGGGACCAAGTTTACCGCGCACTCCTCGGCGTCCCAGGCCGATGGAGTCCCCTCGTTTGCGAAGTTCGTCGAGCTGTCGCGTCTCGCGCGGAAGGGGGGAAGCAGCAGCAGCGAGTGGTATTTGGGCACCGCGAGCGGCGAAGCGGTGGCGGTGGCGCTAACTCTATTCGCCAGCGAAGGGGAAGGTTCACGCCTGCTCTTTGCGAGCCTCCGCGATCTCTCCGAAGAGCAGCAGGCGCATCGGGCGTTGCGGGCCAGCGAAGAGCGTTTTGTGGCCTTCATGGAGCACAGCCCTGCGCTGGCTTTCATCAAGGACGAAGAGGGCCGCTACCTTTTCATGAACAAGCTCATGGAGGAGCGTTTCGGGATTTCTCCGGAGGAAATGCTCGGGCGGACCGACCTCGACTGGCTGCCGCCGGAGGCCGCGCGACTGCTCGGCGACAACGAGCGGGCGATCATCGACACTGGCGAACCTTCAAAATTCATCGAGCTCGTCGCCAATGCGGGTGATGAGACCACGGAATGGCAGCTCCAAAGCTTCCCGATCAAAACGGCGGAAGGGCGGATCCTCGTCGGAGGAGTCGGGATCGACATCACCCGGCAAAAGCGGGCCGAGCAGCTCATCGAAGAGCGTGAGGCTCAGACCCGCGATCTCTTCGACGAGGCTCCGGTGGCTTTGCACGAGCTCGATGCGGAAGGTCGGATGACTCGGGTGAACAAGACCGAACTGACCTTGCTCGGCTACACGGACGAGGAGATGCTCGGGCGGCCCGTGTGGGACTTCATCGTTGAAGACGACGCCGCAAACGCAGTGGCTGCCGAAATCTCCGGCGCGACCCCGGCGGAATCCGCATCCCGAACTTTCCGCAAAAAGGGCGGCGGTCGCGTTCCTGTTCTCGTGCGGAACAAACTCCTCGTGGATGCCACTGGCCGTTCTCGCGGAATGCGTTCGACGCTTCAGGAAATCAGCGCGCTCAAGCGCATTGAAGAGGACTTGCGAGAAGCCGAGGAGAAGTACCGGAGTATCTTCGAGAACGCGATCGAGGGAATTTTTCAATCGACCCAGGAGGGCTCGTATATGAGCGTCAATCCCGCGCTCGCCGAGATCTTCGGCTATGCTTCTCCGGATGAAATGATGTGCTCGGTGACGCACATCGGCCGGCAACTCTACGTGGATGCCAACCGCCGGCAGCAGTTCGCCGCCATCATGGCGGAAAAAGGTTCGGTGAAGGACTTTGAATCCGAGATGCGGCGGAGGGATGGCACCCTGATTTGGGTTTCGGAGCGCGCCCGTGCGGTCCGCGACATCGACGGCAAATTGCTCTACTACGAGGGCACCATCGAAGATATTACCGCCCGGCGCGATGCCGAGGGCACGGTCCGCCGGGCTCGTGACGCGGCGCTGGAGTCGGTGCGGTTGAAATCGGAATTCCTCGCGAACATGAGCCACGAGATTCGGACGCCGATGAATGGCATCATCGGCATGGCCGGCCTACTCCTCGACATGCCGCTCTCACCGAAGCAGCGCGACTTTGCCCAGACCATCTCCACGAGCGCTGAGTCACTGCTCACCATCCTCAATGACATCCTCGACTTCTCCAAGATCGAGGCCGGCATGCTGACGTTTGAGGAAATCGACTTCGATCTTACGACGGTGGTGGATGGCTCGGTCGAATTGCTGGCCACTCGCGCGGCGGCAAAAGACGTGGAGCTAGCGGCGCTGATTTCCAGCAATGTGCCGGTGGCGCTCCGGGGCGATCCGGGGCGCATGCGGCAGGTGCTGACGAACCTGGTGGGCAACGCCGTCAAGTTTACCGCTGCCGGCGAAGTGGTCGTCCGCGTCGAACTCATCGAAGACTCCGCTCTCGAGGCGACCCTGCGTTTCCGCGTCACGGATACCGGGATCGGAATCCCCGCCGAGGTGCAAGGCTCGCTCTTTCAGGCTTTCGTCCAGGCCGACGGGTCGACGACCCGGAAATTTGGCGGCACGGGTCTCGGTCTGGCGATCTGCAAGCAACTCGTGCAGCAGATGGGCGGCGAGATCGGGGTCGAAAGCGAGGTGGGCAAAGGCTCGACGTTCTGGTTTACCGCACAGCTCGCGAAGCAGACGGGCAAAGCCGCGCTGCGGACGCCCCGGGCCGAGCTGAAACACAAGCGGGTACTCATCGTGGATGACAACGCGACGAGCCGGCAGATCCTGAACCATCTCACCAACGCGTGGGGGATGGCCAATCAGCAAGCGGCCACGGCATTTGAGGCGATGACCATCCTCGGCCGCGCGGCCGCGCGGGGCCAGCCCTTCGATGCGGTGGTGCTCGATGCCGAGATGCCAGGGCGGAACGGCTTCGACCTCGCGCGGATGATTAAGAGCGATCCGCGGCTGCAGGCTCCGAAGCTGGTCATGCTCACGCCGCTCGACCGCCGTGACGATACCGAACTGCTGCGTGAGGCAGGAGTGGATGCACATCTTCATAAGCCGATCAAACAAGCGGCGCTTTGCGAGTGCCTCATCAGCGTGCTGGTCGGTGGACGCGAGTCGCGCGAGGTCATGGCCGGTCTCGTCGTGCTCGAGAAGCAGGCGCCGACCACACCGCCGCCAAGCGGAGCCGACCTCCGCATTCTCATCGCCGAGGACAATGTCGTGAACCAGAAAGTCGCGCTGCATCAGCTCCAGAAGCTCGGCTACCTCGCGCACGTCGTGGACAATGGCCGTGCCGCTCTCGATGCGCTGGAGATTTCGCCATATGATCTCGTCTTCATGGATTGCCAGATGCCCGAACTCGATGGTTACGCCGCCACCCGCGAACTCCGCCAGTGGGAGCGCTCTGGTCACAAGACGTGGGTTGTGGCGATGACGGCGAACTCCCTGGAAGGCGACCGCGAAAAATGCCTCGCCGCCGGCATGGATGACTACGTGAGCAAACCCGTGAAGACGGAAAACCTTCAAGCGGCGATCAACCGTTTCCTCGGACTCCGCGAAATTCAGACCGACGCCCGCGACCACGGCAAGTCCGCGGCGATCGATCTCAATGCCATCTCCAGTTTCCGCGATCTCGATGAGCTCACCGGCGACGACCTGCTGGTGAAACTAATCGACGTCTTCCTCGACAATTCTCCCAAGATCATCGCCGAGGCTCGCGCCGCGCTGGCCAGCCACGCCAGCCCGCAGCTGGCGCGCGCCGCGCACACGCTCAAGGGCAGTTGCAGCAATTTCGGCGCGGAACGCCTCCGCCTGGCCTGCGAGCGATTGGAGCAGTTTGCGAATCGCGGTGTCCTCGAAGGCGCCGAGGAACTCCTCGCTGCGGTCGAGAAGGACTTTAGTTACGTCCGCGTGGCCCTCGAACACGAGCGCCCATCCTCCGTTGCCGCATGAGAATCCTGATCGCCGAAGATGACCCCGTTTCGCTGAAAATCCTCGAAGCCGCATTGCGCAACGATGGGCATGAAGTGGTTCCGACCGTTTCCGGCGAGGAGGCGTGGGAGCGCTTCGATCGCGAGCCAGTGCGTGTCATTGTGAGCGATTGGATGATGCCGGGCGTCGATGGATTGGAATTCTGCCGACGGGTGCGCGCCCGGCCGAAAACCGAATACACCTACTTCATCCTCCTCACCGCCAACCACACCGGCCGCGACAATCTCCGCGCCGCGATGGCGGCCGGTTGCGACGATTTCCTCGCCAAGCCACTCGACCGCGAGGCCATCTACATGCGGCTGCGCGTAGCCGCGCGCATCCTCGATTTCACCACGCAGATCCGCGTGCTCAAGGAACTCATCCCGATCTGCATGTATTGCAAGAAAGTGCGCGACGACAGCGACTACTGGCAGCAGGTCGATACCTACATCCACTCCTGCACGGGCACGAACTTCAGCCACGGAATCTGCCCCGAGTGCCTCGACCGCCACTTGGCCAACCTGACCGGCCTCGATCTTCCCGCGATGGGGCTGGAGCCTTAGAGCCTCGGCCCGCCGAAATTTACTTCGGTCCGGTTGCGGGTTCCCTTCGCCCGCCCCTCGCCGCCGACTAGGGTGAGAGCGGCGCGCTTCCGCAGTTCGCCCGCTGAGCCCACGTCCAGCTTTTCCCGAATGCGGCGCTGGTGCGTTTCCACCGTCTTCACGCTGACGCTCAGCTCCCGCGCGATGGCCGTCGCGCCGAGCCCGCGGCCGATGAGGCGGAATACCGTTCGCTCCCGCTCGCTCAGCCGGCCCTCGTCGCCGGTGCCGTCCGGATGCGGCGGGTGCGCCAGCCCGCTCAGCAGCGTCTGCTCCACTTCGGGGCTCACGTGCAATTTACCGTCCAGAACCGCGGCGCACGCCGCGCGCAACGCCTTGAGTTCATCGCTACGCCGCACATAGCCGCGCGCGCCGGCGCGGAGCGCACACTCCACGGTCTCGCGATCACTCCGGGTTGAGATCACCACCACGCGCGCCGCCCGGTGCAGCCGGGCAAACTCGCGCACCAGCCCGAATCCATCGGCCGGCAGCGGCAGATCCACGATGATCAGGTCCGGCCGCAACTCCGCACAGAGCTGCCGTGCTGTCGGTGGATCCTTCGCCAGCCCGCACACGCGGTAGCCTTTCCATTGGCGAATGCAGGCGACAATTCCTGCCTGCGTCAGGGGTTCTCCATCGACGACTAGCACGCCAACACTCCGGGGGTGGCTCATGGTTTTCTGTCCTCTGGGTTACGACCCGCTCATTGCTATGCCACCCGCAGCGTGGGCGCCAGCCGCAATTGCCGCCGTCGCGAAATCGTCACAAACCCTGAGCGGAAGGGGGCGCCTAGTGTCGGGGGCCGCGG
>JBAVML010000248.1:0-12389 GCA_049690035.1 Chthoniobacteraceae bacterium | reverse complement strand
CGAATGCAGGCACCGGCTACACGAGCGCGCCCGCGATTGTATTCAGCGCAGGCACCGTGGCGACCGCTGGGACAATTCCCACCGGCACCGGCAACGCGAGCAATTTCATCGTGAGCGGCATCCAAGTGACGAATCCCGGCAGCGGCTTTACCACCGCGCCAGCCGTGACCTTCAGCAGCGGCACTGCAACGGCGGCGACGGCGAATCTGTCTGCAGTCGTACTCGGTGCAGCCACAACCATCGGAGGAAGCGGCGACATCGTGATCAATCCCGGCATCACCGGCGGTAGCAACGCGCTCACAAAGATCGGCACCGGCACGCTCGTGCTGAACGGCGCGAACACCTTCGCCGGCGCGACCACGGTGAGTGCGGGCGCGCTCGTCATTGCGGGCACACACACGTCGTCCGTCACTGTCGGCAATGGCGGAACGCTCGCTCATCCCGGTAGCATCACTGGCAGTGTCACCATCCAGAGCGGCGGACTCGATGCGCCAACAGCCTCGCCCGCACTGCGCAACATCGCCGGCAATTTCGCACTCAACTCGGGCGGCACACTTCGCCTTTTGCTCAACGGCAGCGCCGTGGGCACGCAGTACGATCAGGTAGCTATCAGCGGCAGCATCACACTCGGCGGTGCGCTCGACATCCTCGCGGCGCCGACACTCGCGCCAGGAAACACCTTCACGATCCTCAACAAGGCAGGTTCGGCAACGACGGGCACCACGTTCACCGGCAAGGCTGAGAACAGCACCTTCGTCACCACCGACGGCTACACCTTCCGCATCAACTACAACGCGGGCACCGGCAACGACATCGTGCTCACGCTCGTTACCACGCCCATCGAGCAATGGCGGTTTGCAAATTTCGGATCGATCCTGAACACAGGATTCGGCCTCGACACCGCCGATAGCGAAGGCGACGGCGTGTCGAACCTCATGGAATACGCGACAAGGATGAACCCTGCGCTGCATGACACGGTGCCAATTTCCGTCGTGAAGAACGGCAGCAGCCTTGATTTCACCTACAACAAGAACAAAGCCGCCACGGACGTGACTTTCGTTGTCGAGTGGAGCGACACGCTCAATGGCACCGACTGGAGCGTCGTCGGCGTCGGCGCCCCCGTCATCCTCGCGGACGACGGCGTCACCCAGCAGATGAAAGTCACCGTGCCTGCAGGCAGTGGGGTGACACGGCGTTTTGTGAGGTTGAAAGTAACACGCTAGGCAGCGCGGCGCACCGTCTGCGGAAAGGTGGCAGGGGGCGAAGGCGGTGGGAGCAGCCGGTGTGACGCGCCGGAGCCGTTCGCTGAGGGTATGTGGGTGTGGACAGAGTGCGGAGCCGCCGCATCGTTGCGGATTGAGAGCACTGGAAAACCACTGCGCGCAGAAGGCGAGCGGCCGAAAGCCCGTGCGCTGCAGTGGGGTTGCTCCCCGTTTTCGCTGGCTGGGCTTCGGATGAACTCTCGTGGAGCGGATGGACAGAGGCTCGGACGGCAGACCAATGCCGCCCGAGCCGACGACGCCGACTCCGGATGCCTGCTTGAGAACGGTTCACCGATGCGCGGCTTCGCCCTCTGAACCACGGTTCCCCAAACCCCTCCTCTAGGGGGAACCGGGGCTCCGCTCCACCCCCCGAAGAACCCACCAAAACTCTAGGACCTAAAGATAACCTATTGCCTTAACCACATGCCTGCAGCGCATGGTTCGGCGATTCCGGTCGATTGGAGTTCATGCCGGCGTAGGAAGTCGAAGCTGTGTAGCTGCAATGCGAGTCTCGCCAACCTGTCGAAGCTCGGAGAACGGTGGCCCCTGAACTACTGTCTGGCAGTGGGGACAATAGAACTGCTCTGGTAACTCGATGAGTTTGGATGCAGCACCCTCGCAAGCAATGCCGGGAGCCAAAGCGGCCTCTCGGGTAACCAGCCCGTAACTAACGGCCTCGGTGTCGAGCCGGTAAAAAGAACCGCTGCTGACGCCGTAGAAAGTGCTGAAGCCATAAAACGAGCTGAGAAAGAGCGGAAACTCCACCTCGCGATTACAGCGCGGGCAAACGGCAATGCACCTCACTGCGGGAAGTTCTTGGCTCTCATTCATGGATGGCGCGAGGAGTCGCCGAACACGAAGTAGGCTTCAACATGGGCGCACTAAATCGCGACAGGCTTCGCATTGGAAGTGGGAAAGCCACGGCGGTTCTGCGCGCGGGCGGTTTGGTGAGCCGGAGGCTCGGTGGAAATGAGCCGGTGGCGTCAGCCACCGAATTCCGGCTCCACGAGGCTTAGCCCCGCCAGGGGCGGGAGATCTCAGGCGCCTCCAGTTTTCGCCGCGGCCAGAGAAAGCTTGATCAAGTTGAACCGCGTTTTCGGGACTGGCAAAAAGGCCTTTGTCCGGGCAATCCGGATTTCCGGGGGTGGCAAAAGAACGTTTTTTCTCTCATCCCGCATTTCCGAGGTGGGCGACAAAACGCCTTCTTCGGCACGCCGGGTTTGCGGTGGTGGGAAATAAACGTTTTTCCGGGCATCCCGGGTTTCGGGGATGGGCGAAAAAACGCTTTTCGCGGCACCCCGGATTTCCGGGAGCGTCTCCCCATCCTTTGGTGGGCCAGCCCGGCAATTCGTGAAAATTCGTTGACGTTCATCGGTTCTGTGGCATTTCTGCCCAGCAACTTTAACCCCCTCTTCGGAGCTTCCCCCATAGCCCGCTACGGATTCGCCTTTTTCGACAGCGGAGCTCGGTTTGATGTCTGTTTGTTGAGTGGCTTGAGTTTGATTTTCATAATGGCGATAGGTCAGCGGTATTGGTCATTCGGTGAGTCGGAGGGCGCCACGAGCACGGCTCCGGCGTAGGCTGAACCATCGGCGGCGCGCGCGGGATGCTGCACATACCGCCCGTTTTCAGGCACGGCGATGTGGTCAAACTCGCGGGCGAGTTTCCGCAAGGCCTGCTGCATGGCTTCGCCGCGCATGGCGCGCCCATGGCCGGTGACGACGAGTTCGGGATCGAGCGCGGCGAGCGTTTGCACTGAGGTTCTGGCCGCCTGCCAGTCTGCCGTGAAGTAGGTGGGCGGCCCGTGCACCTCTTCAGCCTGGGTGGCGACAGCGTAGGCCGATTCCTGATTCGTAGTGATGAAGGCGTCGCCGACGACGATGGTGCGATCCGTCTCGCGCCAGAGCGAAATATGCCCGACCGAATGACCCGGCGTATGCAGCCAGCGCCAGCCCGGCATCTCCGGAATGCTCCCATCCGAAGGCAGCGGACGCAGCCAGCGCGTGACGTCGATCGGCCCGCGCGGAAAGAGGGGCGCGAGCAAGGGCATCAGCCCGCCGCCGACGGCTGGGTCGGGCGGCGGATAAGCGGCGGAGCCATCGAGATAGTGCAGTTCCAGCTCGTGGGCGTAGATCGGTGCGTCCCATTTTTCCGCCAGATTTTCGAGATGTCCCGTGTGGTCGAAATGCCCATGCGTCAGCACGATCGCCGCGGGACGCGCGCCCTCGCCGAATCGCTCCGCCGCGGCGCGTTCGATCCGGTGCGTCAACCCCGGAACGCCAGTGTCGATCAGCACCCAGCGACGATCACCCGCATCAGGATGTCCGTAGAATGCGACGTTCACCATCGCGAGGCGGCGGTAGGCGAGATCGGGCGCTACTTGGCTGGTGCCGTCATCGGGATGCGGAAGATCGGCGATGCTTTCGGGAGTGAGAGGTATTTGATGGGACATAGGAGGGGAGATCGGAGTGGCCTGCGAAAAGGTGGTGCTGCTTTGAACCGCATCGACCGCCCCGCGGCCCGTGGCTGGGTGCAAGTGATTTCCAGCCGAAAGGCAGGGAAACGCTGACCATGTCTTCCGAAAAATTCCGCGGACCGACTTACAAAAAGCGCGGCTGATCTACTTCACGCCGGGCGCCACCGATTGATCGCTCCCCGTCGGGCTAAAACGCCCGCGCGTGAGAAACGCGGCCACGACCGCAATCAATCCCAGCGCGACGAACAGGACCGCAGCGCCTCCATTGATCGCGAAGTGAATCGGCGAAAAGAGCAGTCCGAGGCCCCAGAGAAGATCGAGAGCGCGATGAAACGGAAACGGCAACACGCGGAGGAGGGCGAGCTCGTAGTCGGTTCCCAAGCTATACAGGAGCGCGACGACTCCGAAGACGCGCGCGACCCCGGCGGTCGGTCCGTCGGGGAACTGGAAGAGCCACGGCGCCACGAGCAAAACGCCCGCCGAGACATAGTCAATGACGCCGTGAATCGATCGAGGAATGTTCATGATGGAAGCTCTTTCGCACGTCGCACCGGCCATGGCCGGGCCACCCGCTTTGAGGTGCGAGGACCGATCCGCTGGCAGTTCCGGAGACCCGCGGAGACGAGTCGCCAGGTGGCGCAAAGATCCGGCTCGGGAGCCTTCTGGGGCTTTCGACTTATGGGTCGCGAAGGATCATCCCTGGCCATCTCCCGAGCCGGAAAATTGCGGAGCAAGTTAGTTGGCCGCCGGCATCTCGGCGTTGTCCGAGCTGTTCGCGCCCGCCTCGGGCAGGGCGCGCGCCCGAAGCTCCGTCACTGCCCTTTGCCAATGCTCTTCGGCCTTGCCCTCCGGCCGACCTTCCTCTTCCCAAATCCTTTTGGCTACGTGGGCAATATCTTCTTCGCTGGGAGATGTGGTTGATTGGTTCATGGAGGTAATGTTTTTCAAGCCGCCCTAATCAGTCCCGCGGGTTCGTCGCGCTCGTGGCGGTGGCGCCGCGGGCAGAGAATCGTCTCCTCCGTCGCGCCGGTTCGGCTGGAGTTGATTTGGAAAAGTGTTCCTCCTGGAAATAAAGGATGCACCTCGAGCGCCAAACCGTGAGGCGCCAGTTCTTCCCGCTGGAGCCGCGCCATCTTCACCCGGAAAGTGGCCTCATCCATCTCTCCGCGATCCCGCAGATCGGAGATGCAGGAAAGAACGATGGGAACAATATGGGGAACACGTGAAGGGGGGAGGATGCTGTGCATGACCTGTAGGTAAACTGCCCGGTCCGCTCCCGCCATCGGGGGTGACTCGGCGCGCGATGGTCGCCAAACCCTGAATGCTGCACCACGGCCGCTCGCACGAAATCGCTTCGCCGCCCGATCGCGCGGATCAGCGCGAAAATTTTTCTCTCTCGCCAATGCACCCGCGAGCGGAAAAAAGAACGCGTCGTACCGGGCTGCGGTGAGCAGATGGCCGCTTTTGCGATCTCCGTTTTATTTCCCATGCGACCGCACTCCATGATGTTCTCGATACTTGTTCGCCGGATCGACAGGAGATCCGAAAACTCACGGCACCGTCAGGGTGTCAGCACATCCAACTCACTTATTCCCATATGAAAAATGTGACAGAAGGTGCGCCAGTGGCCGAGTCCGTCCCCGCGCGCCAGCGGGTCTTCCTCGTCGAGGATCACCCGATATTCCGCCACGGATTGATCGCGCTGATCAAGAGCGAGCCGGGACTTGCCGTCTGCGGCGAAGCGACCTCGGCGCAACAAGCAGTCGATGATCTTCGCCGCGTCCAGACCGACCTGGTCATCGTCGATATTTCCCTCGAAGGGACCAACGGAATCGAACTCATCAAGCAGCTCCGGGCAGAGCACGAGTCGCTCCCGATTCTCGTCCTCTCCCTGCATGATGAGTCGATCTACGCGATGCGCGCGCTCCGGGCGGGCGCCAATGGCTACATCATGAAGCGCGCCCCTTCGGAAGAGTTCCTGAAAGCGGTCGCGGAAGTGCTGGGGGGCGAGATCTACGTCAGTCCGGTGCTGCGCAAGGAAATCGTCTTTCGCGCGGCTCGCGGAGAAAAGGGCGGGGCGAGCCCAATCCAGGAACTGACCGATCGGGAGCTGGAAATCCTCGCGCTCGTGGGCCAGGGCCGCGGCAGCAGGGAAATCGCCGAGCAGCTCCATCTGAGCGTGAAGACGATCGAAAGCCACCGTTTGCACATGAAGGACAAGCTCGGCCTGGCCAGTGCGCCGGAACTGGTGCGGTTCGCCGTGCAGTGGGTCGAGTCGCAGCTCGAGGTGTGAAGGCCCCGCCGGCAGCCGCCGACCCCGCGGCCCTGCACTCCGCGTGGTGCGAAGCGATGCTGGCGGGAGACTTCGAGCGCGCGTGGCGGGAGACGGATCGGCTCGAACTCCCGCGCCGGGAGCGGGAGCGCCGCGGCGAGTTCGCCTGGCAGCCGCATCATCTGCTCTGGAATGGCGCGCCGTTTTCCGGACGCGATGTGCTCGTGCGATGCGATCACGGCCTCACCGATGCTGAATCTCGACCTCGTGATCACGGTTGACTCGATGGTCGCACACCTCGCCGGCGCACTCGGCCGTCCCGTCTGGCTGCTTCTCCAACATGAAGCCGACTGGCGCTGGCTGCGCGACCGCACCGACAGCCCGTGGTATCCGACGATGCGCATCTTCCGCCAGCCGCGAGCCGGAGATTGGCGCGCGGTTCATCGAGGCTGTAGCTGCGGAATTGCGGTGCGCTTTTACGTAAAGCGTGTACTGCCGCGCCCACGCACGGCTGGCAAGGGCGGTGGTGCGATCGATACGCTCGGTGGAGGGCATTCACACGAACCACAGGGAGTTACCCACACCGTGAATCCAGAAATTGTCGTCATCGGAACTTCCGCCGGTGGATTGGATGCTCTGCAAAAACTCACCGCGGGGCTGCCGGAAAATTTCCCCGCGTCCGTATTCGTCGTGATGCACACCCATCCGAGCAGTCCGGGGATGTTGGCGAATATCTTGGAGCGTGCCGGCGATATGAAAGTCTCCTACGCCGAAGATGAGCAGCCTTTCGAGCCGGGGCACATCTACCTTGCCCCCGCCGATCGGCATCTTCTCGTCGAACAGGGAATCCTCCGCGTGGTTCGCGGCCCGAAGGAGAATCGACATCGCCCTGCGATCGATCCTCTCTTCCGCTCGGCTGCGGCTCATTACGGCCCGAGGACGATCGGCGTGATTTTGACCGGCTTTCTCAACGACGGAACGTCCGGACTGGCCGCCGTGAAGCGGTGCGGCGGCATCACGGTCGTGCAATCGCCGGAGGACGCACGGGTGCCGGACATGCCGGCCAGCGCGCTGCGCCACGTCACGGTCGATCATTGCATTCCCCTGCCTGGCATCGCGCCTTTGCTCACGCAACTCGTCTCGACGCCCCTGCCTGAAATGAATCCCCAAGCTCCCGAAGAAATCCGTCTCGAAGCGGATATCGCCGCGATGCGCAGCGGAGGGATGTCCACGAACGATCAACTGGGCACACGCTCGCCTCTCACCTGCCCTGATTGCGGCGGCGTTCTTTGGGAAATGCGCGACCACGAGCCGCTGCGATACCGCTGCCACGTGGGCCACGCGATGACCGCTGAGGTGCTCGTCGCGGAACAGCAGGAGACCGTGGAGCGGGCGATTTGGCTCGCGGTCAAAACCCTCGAAGAGAGCGGCGCTCTCGCCCGGAAACTTGCCTCCGACGCAGCGGAGCGCGAGGACACATTTTCCAGGAACCTGCTCGCCGCACGCGCTGAAGAGGCCGCCAATCGGGCGGCGGCGCTCCGGCAGATTCTTCTCAGCAAACCACGCGAAGATGGACGGGAATTTCCCGAAGAGGAACGCCGGCGCTCTTCCGCGCCGAGCGCGGGCGCAAGATAGGCGGCGTCACCGCCGGCATGAATCCTCCACCGCGCTCTCACACGGCCTGGGAGCAGGATTACTTCTCCGCCGTCCACTGGATCGCGAAGCGCATCAGCTCGGCCGCCGTGCGCAGGCCGAGCTTTTCTTTGATCCGCGCGCGGTGCGTCTCGACGGTCTTCACACTCAAGCCCAGCCGCTCCGCCGTCGCGCGGGTCGCGAGCCCTTCGCCGAGCAGCCGGAGCACTTCGATCTCGCGCTCGCTCAGGCGGTCGATCGCCGTCCGCAGCGGGCCGTCGGCGCCCTCGGCGAGTTCGGTGATCAGTTGCTCACTGAACACCGGGCTCAGATAAACCTGCGACTCCATCACTTTGCGCAGCGCCGCGACAAATTGCTCCAGTCCCTCGCGTTTCGTGATGAATCCTTTCGCGCCTGCGCGCAGCACCCGCAGCGCATGCACCGGCTCGGTCTGCGTGCCGACGACGAGCAGCGGGAGATCCGGCAGTTCGCTGTGCAACGACTTCACCAGCGCCTCGGTCGAGGCCGACGTGGCCGAGACGTCGATCACCGCCGCGGCGGGCGCGCGATCCTTTAGCGCGCCGACGGCGGCCGGTCCGTCCTCCGCCTCGCCCACGAGCATCATGTCGCGCTGGGCGCGGATCACCTCCGCCATCCCGTGCCGGCACAGCGGACGATCGGCAACGATGAACACAGGCCGGCGTTTGCTGGAATTGCGAGCGGAGACCATGGCGCACCTTTCATCCGGAACCGTTCATGGATTCGACTCGCGACCACGCGCCATTCATCGCGACCACGCTCACCGACGCCGGCGCCACATCGAAGCGCTCCAGATGATCGAGCGACATCGCCAGCACATGCGCGAGCGCCGCCTTGATGACATCGCCGTGCGACACCAGCGCGATCGTGCCGCCGCCGGGCGCCAGCTCGTGCAGCGTGGCCATCACGCGGCGTTGCACCGCGCTGATCGTCTCGCCGTCCGGCGGCTGCGCCGCACTGCGTCGGTTCACCCACACCGGCCATTCCGGATCGCTTTCGAGTTCGAGAAGAGTGTGGCCCGTCCACGCCCCGAAATCGATCTCACCAATCCCGTGGTGGATCTGCATTTCGACTCCGCACTTTGCTGCAATCGGCTCGGCCGTCTCTCGCGCGCGTCGCGCGGGGCTGGAGAAACATTGCCGCATTTCCGCGGAGACAAGCCGCTCCGCGAGCTGCGCCGCCTCGCGGGATCCTTTCGCGTTCAGCGGAATGTCGCTGCGGCCCGCGAGTGCTTTGCCGAGCAGGTCGTGCGAGGCATGACGGATGAGGAGAAACGTCGTCATGGATTAGACAAGCGAGGTGATTGCGCGCGCGGGCGCAGCCGTGTAGCCGGGCGCATACCGGCGGACCATGCGCGCGCAGAAGTCCGCGTATTCGGCGATATCGAGCGGCGGGCTGGTGTGGTGCGGCGCGATTCCGCGATGTTCCGGCGTGAAGCAAAACGTCAGCGTGACATCAAACTCCTCGATCGCGCGCATCTGCCGATCGAACCACGCGTCCGCGTTTGGTCGAAAGCTATCCGCCCAGCTCAACCCGGTCCGCAGATGCCGCACTCCCAGCCGCCGCAGCCAGCGCACCGCGTCATCGAGCCGATGATCTTCGAAGTGAAACCACTGGCAGATGCCGAGGGACGGAGCGTATTGCGCGAAGATGTCGCAGGAGCGTTTCGGCGTGCCGTCTTCGCGCAGCAGGCCCATGTAGAAATGGCGGTAATACGATGAGCCCTCCGCCTCGCGATGCCGCGTCGTCGCCGGCCACGCGCGTGGCAGATCGTAGAGCGAATACCAATGAATGCGCGGCACGCGCCCGACGAGCAACTCGGCCGTGCGCCGCAGCCCAAACTCCTGCACCTCCTCCGCGCCGAAGCTCGAAATACCGACCTCCGTGACCCAGATCGGCAGCGTGGTGGCGCGCTTGATTTCCTCAATGCGTTTCGGCCACTCGTCGAGCTGCCAGTGATTCCAATCGAGCGGAAAACCGTGCACGGCGACCGCATCCACACTCTCGATCACGCCGCGCCGCGCCAGCCGCTCGACGAATCGCGCGTCGATCGGCGACATGCCGCCGAGCACGCGCGTGAGCGACGAATTCTCCGCCGCGACCGCAGCCGACGCGAGCTTCACCATGTCCGCAAAAATCTCCCACTCGGGATCGAGATTCTCGAAGTCCCAATGCGACTTGTTGTTTGGCTCGTTCCAAAATTTGACGGCTTCAATCATGGCAGTTCACAGCTCTTCGAGCCTCGGCGCGGCACGCCGGCGGCAGATGAAAACTTCGTGCTCGGGCCGGTCCAGGATTTCAAAACCCGAGCTCCGCAGCATGGCCTCCACACAAGCGCGATTGGGGATCCACCAGTTCGTCGGATCGTTCGCGTAGCGATGCTCGATGAAAAACATCTTCGGGAAATCGTCCCGGCCGAAAATGTCTGTTTCCGAGAACGGCATCTCCCGCGGAACGTTGCCCACCTCCTCGCTCCCGCGCTGCATTGACTGGAAGACAAACAGATCGCGCGCGACGTGCTCGTGGATCAAATCCAGCGCGCGCAGCGGATCGCGCAGGTGGTAGAGCACGCCCATGAAAAACACGACGTCGAAGCGCTCGCCGAGCTGTCCCACGTCATAGACCGAAAGCTCGCGCAGCTCGATCTCGAGCCCGCTGATCTCCGCCGCGAGCCGCGCCTGCGCGAGGTAGCGCGGATCGGAGTCGATGCCCACCACGCGCGCCGCGCCGCGTCGCTTCATTTCGAGCGAGTAAAAGCCGGCGTTGCAGCCGATATCCAGCACGGTCCTGCCGCTCAGATCGGCGGGGATGGCGTGCGCAAAGTGCTGCCATTTCACCCGCGGATAATCGCCGAGAAAATGGTGCGGCGCGGTCGGCACACCGCCCAGATCGAGGTTGTGAAACCAATCGCCCAGGGCCGTCACGCGGCGGTGGATTTCGTCGGTATCGGCGCTGGCAGGCGCGAGGTCGGTCGTGCTCATGACGATGCGAGTTCAGGTTGAAGATGGGCCGTGGTCCGAGGCTCGTCCCCGCTAAGCAGGCGGATCGCCTCGCGGTAGCCGTGGAGCGTGCCGACATCGACATACGCCTCACCCATGGGCACACCGCGCGCGACGCCGCCGCGCGCAATCCAGGCATTGACCAGCGTTCCGAGGTATTCATCGGACTGCCGGCGCTCCCGCCACAGCTCGTGCAGCTCGTGGAAAATCGCGCCCGGCATTTTGAACGCGCCCCAGATCCAGTGCGACGCCGCGCCGGGTTGCTTCACCTGAATCTCCCGCACGCGACCGGAATCGTCGGTCACCACCGAGTCGAACCGCTCCGGGCGATCGACGGGGAAGAGCAGGAATTCCAGCGTGTCATTTCCCAGCGCGCCGAATCCATCCGCCGGAAACCAGATCGTATCGGGCAAACCGACCGCGACGCTTTCATCCTCCGCGATTAGCGGCGCGGCGCGGAAGATTGCATCGCACAAACCGGCGGGACGCGGCTGCACTACGAACGCGGTGCTCGCTGAGTCGAGCGTGCTGCCGCCGTAGTATTCGAGGATGTCCGACTTGCCGGGCGCGATGACGAAACAGAGCTTGTCCGCGCCGCCGATCAGCAGCCGCTCGACGAGATATTCGCTGACTGCGCGCGGCCGCTCCGTCGGCCCGTCGAGGCGGCTGCCGACGGGCAGCAGTTCCTTGGAAAAGGCGAGCGGTTGAATCCGGCTGCCCGCTCCTGCGGCTGGAATGATGCCCCACATATTTATGCATCCACAGTTTGGTGATCGCCGCGCCACGCTTGTTCCAGCAAGACTTCCAGCTCCGCGGCGCGGACTGCGGCGGTGTGCTGCGCCAGCGTCCGCTCACGCGCGGCGCGGGCGATGCGATCGAGCTCGTGCGGGGAGCGGTCGAGCGCGTGCGTCACATCGGCGGCTGATCCCGCGACGAGAATCTCGCGCCCGGGCTCGAAGAATTCATCCAGTCCCGGCCACGAATCGCTGACGATCGGGACGCCGCACGCCGCCGCTTCAAAGAGTCGACCCGACGGGCAATAGCCGCTCGCCGCCATCGCCGCGCGCGTCACATTCAGCGTGAGCCGCGACGAGCAAAAGAACGTGGCATGTGCCTCCGGCGAAAGGTGCCGCACGAAATAGACATTCGGCGCCCACGGAAAATCCGCCGGATACTGCGAGCCGGCGATCATGAAGCGCCCGTCCGGACGTTCGCGCGCGGGCTTGAGGAAAAGCTCGTGCAGCGCCGCCTGACGATCGGCGGCGAAGGTGCCGAGATACGAAAGGTCGGCGCGAAAGACCTCCCCCGGTGCGACGGGCCGATGCTCGTCGGGATCGACGCTGCCGTAGAAAGGCGCGACCGCCCGCGCGCCGAGTTGCGTCTGCAATGCGTCGAGCGCCACGCCGCCGGTGTAGCTCAGGACGAGATCGAAATCGCGCAGCCGGTGCTCGCCAATGTAGGGCACGTCCTCGCCAGCTGCGAGCCGCGCGAGAGTCACCGGCGTATCGAGATCGTAGAAGACGCGCAGCGCCGGCGACCACTGCGCGACCTCCGCCGCGGCGAGAGCATCCGGGCAGTAGGAGGTGATGATTGCCACGTCAGCGTCGGCAAGTTGCCGCCGCGCCTTTTCGTGAATGTCGTCCCACGCGGAGAAGATCACGATCTCCCCGCCGGGCAGCGCGTGCAAATCGCGATGCGCGGCGTAGTAG
>JBAVML010000247.1:0-2465 GCA_049690035.1 Chthoniobacteraceae bacterium | reverse complement strand
CGGTGAAGTAGTCCAGAGCCGACGAAGCGGTAATTGGATCGATTGACAATTTGCGCGACGGCGCATACTCGATCCGGCCCAGCCACCCTGTTTCGGAGAATGGCGGATCTTCCCGATCCGTAGTTCGGAGTGGGTGGCTGTTTTAATGGGCCGTCCGCTCGATTCACGTCACCCTTGGAACCCTCCCGAAAAATGAAACTGCGCCACACCTGCGCCATCCTCGCCGGCAGCATCGCCCTCCTCCTGCCGCTGCGCGCGGAAGAGCCATCCGTCACCCAGCTCGAAGCCGTCACCGTCACCGGACGCGCGGACAGTCTCGTGGGCACGGCGGCTTCTTCCAATGAAGGCGTCGTCGGGGCGGAGCAGCTCGCGCGGCGGCCGCTGCTGCGGGTCGGGGAAATCGTGGAGACGATTCCCGGCGTTATCGTTTCGCAGCACGCGGGCGGGGGAAAGGCGAACCAGTTTTACCTCCGCGGATTCAATCTCGACCACGGCACCGACCTCGCCACCAGCCTCGACGGCATGCCGCTCAACCTGCCCACGCACGCGCACGGCCAGGGTTACACCGACCTGAATTTGCTCATCCCCGAGCTGGTCCGCGAGGTGGAGTATAAGAAGGGGCCGTACTTCGCGGAGATCGGGGACTTCGGCTCGGCAGGCGCATTCAATATCCACTATTTCGACACGCTGCCGAACCAGCTCGCGGTGGCCACCGGCGGCATGCTCGGCTACGGGCGCGGGCTGCTCGCCGGGTCGCCGCAGCTCGGCGCGGGGCATCTGCTCTACGCCGCGGAATACGAGCACAACGACGGCCCGTGGGATCGCCCCGACAATTACAACAAGGGCAACGCCGTCCTGCGCTACAGCATCGGCGACGACGAGAACGGCTTCAGCCTGACGCTCTCCGCGTATCACGGCTCGTGGGATTCCTCCGACCAGGTGGCGCGCCGCGCCATCGGGCGCGAGGTGGGCCGCTGGGGCAGCCTCGATGACACCACCGGCGGCGATTCCTCGCGCGTCAATCTCCTCGCCGACTGGCGGCGCGCCGACGCGCATAGCGCCACGCACGTCCTGCTCTACGGCTTCTACTACGACCTCGATCTCTTCTCCGATTTCACCTACTTCCTCGACGACCCGGAGCGCGGCGATCAGTTCGAGCAAAAGGACCAGCGCGTGACTCTCGGCCTCAAGGCCAGCCAGACGTGGTTCGGCGATCTCTTTGGCAAAAAGACCGAGAACACCCTCGGCCTCCAGGTGCGCAGCGACAACATCCGCAACGGGCTCTATCACACCGAGAGCACCAACCGCATCGGCACCACACGCTCGGATCACGTGATCGAGACGAGCGTCGGCGCGTATTACGAAAACAAGACGCAGTGGGCGGAGAAATTTCGCACCGTGGCCGGCGTGCGCGGCGATTTCTTCGACTTCGACGTGCGCTCTTCCACACTCGACGCGAACACCGGCGACAAGAACTCCTTCATCGCCAGCCCGAAGCTTTCGCTCATCTTCGGCCCGTGGGCCGAGACCGAGCTCTACGTCAATGGCGGCTTCGGCTTTCACAGCAACGACGCGCGCGGCGTGCTCACCACCATCGATCCCGCGAGCGGCGACCGCGTGCAAACCGCCAAGCCGCTCGTGCGCACCAAGGGCGCCGAGGTCGGCATCCGCACGGCGGCCGTGCCGGGGCTGCAAAGCTCGCTCACCCTTTGGATTCTCGACATCGACAGCGAACTGCTCTTCGTCGGCGACGCCGGCACCACCGAGGCCAGCCGCCCGAGCCGCCGCTACGGCGTGGAGTTCGCCAATTTCTACGACGTGAACAAATGGCTGACCCTGGATGCGGATTTCGCCTGGTCGCACACGCGCTTCCGCGACGAAGCGCCGGAGGGCGATCACATCCCCGGCTCGCTCGAGACGGTCGTCGCCGCGGGAGTCTCGGTGCATGACTTTTGGGGCGGACTGTTCGGCAGCGTGCGCGTGCGCTACTTCGGCCCGCGTTCGCTCATCGAGGATGACAGCGTGCGTTCGCCCTCGACGACGATCGTCAATGCGCAGGTCGGCTACAAATTCAACGAGACCTGGACCGCCACCGTCGATCTGCTCAATCTCTTCGACGAACGCTCCAGCGATATCGACTACTACTACACCTCGCGCCTGCGCAGCGAACCTGCGGAAGGCGTGGACGACATTCACACCCATCCGAACGAACCTTTCGCCGCCCGCCTCACGGTCAGCGCGAAATTCTAGCCCGCCGCGACTTCCATGACTCGCGAACTGCGCCGCAGCTTCGCCCTCGCCATCATCCTGCATGCGGGGATCGTGGCCCTCGCCGCGTTCACCATTACGCGGACCGAGCCGCGCGTGATCGCTCCCCCGCAGACGCTCACCGCGCGCTTCCTCGTCGCCGCTCCGGAGTCCGCGCCCGCACCACCTGACCCGCTGCCACCGCTGCCAGAACCGCC
>JBAVML010000246.1:0-2929 GCA_049690035.1 Chthoniobacteraceae bacterium | reverse complement strand
GGTGCAGAGCGCCACCACGCTCGTAGTACACGTCACCACCATGACCTTTCCCTTGATGGAAAGGTCGCGGAAGTGGGAGCTGACGCTGCGCATTCCCTTGTCGGCGTATCACTTCGCGTGCCATGGGCGTTGTCTTGGCCTGGAAATGCACCCCTCGCTGCGCGCCGGGCGCTCCTCTCCCGGGCCGGTCGCGGTTCGTCGCCAATGCCCCGACGGCGGGATAAGGAGGGTTGGCCCGGCACGGAAGATGTTGAATCCAAAGGCCTTCCATGTCCTTTCGCAGTATCCTTCGCCGGCGCGAACCCAAAGCGCTGGAGAGCCCCGCCGAGCCGCCGCCCGCGGCCGGCGGCGAGATTCTCCAGGCCGCGGGATCGCTACCTCAATCCCGCGTCCTGCTCCTCGATGATCGGGAAGACTTTCGTGACGTCATCGGCGAATTCCTCAGCTCCCGCCTCTACCATGTCACCGCCGTTGCCAATGGAGCGGAAGGCCTCCGCGAGATCATGAAGGATACCTTCGACCTGATTGTTTGCGACATGATGATGCCTCAGGTTGGCGGAGAAATGTTTTACTGGGCCGTCACTCGCATGCGGCCCGCGGCGGGTTTGCGCTTCATCTTCATCACCGGCCACCAGAGCGATCCCAAGATTCAGTGCTTCTTCAGCCGGATTAACGCCACCGTCCTCATCAAGCCGTTCCCTCTGGAGGCGCTCAGCGCCGCGACCCGCGAGGTGGCGAAGAAATTGTGCTGACGGCGTCGCGGCTATCCGCCCGTTTGGCCGCAGCAGGTAGGCCAGGGCGGGCGCGAAAGTTTTGCCGAGTCATCCTGTTTATCCCGTCAATCCTGTCCTCCCTTTTAGGACAGGATGATCCGAATTGGCAGGATGAACGGGATTTCCGTCCCGCGTGCGGCGGAGAGTCCAACGAAAACTCTCCTCGTACCCGAAATTCCAGCCTCGTCTGCACCCAAGGAAGAAAGAGGTCGGGCTACTCCTGCCCCTTCGGGAGGGTCCGCGCGACAGCGGCGAGGATGTCGGCGCCCGGCGTCCCCTTGGCGAGGTAAACCAGCGGCGCAGTTCCCGCGACGCACTTGGCATCGGCCCCTCGATAGGTTTGCCGGTGAAGAAAATGAT
Source organism: Chthoniobacteraceae bacterium (assembly GCA_049690035.1). Taxonomy (GTDB): domain Bacteria; phylum Verrucomicrobiota; class Verrucomicrobiia; order Chthoniobacterales; family Chthoniobacteraceae; genus Chthoniobacter. The sequence continues at coordinate 1,796 of JBAVML010000246.1, read as the reverse complement.
CGGGCAGTGGCGCAGCCGTGGTTCGGCGCGCAATTGCGCGGCAATCTCAAATCCGCCGAGGCCTGGCATGAAGATGTCGAGGAAAACCAGATCGGGATGGAATACGCGGGCAGTGGCCGTTGCGATCAGCGAATCGGACTCCGCCTCGACGGAGTAGAGCCCGGTGTCTTCGAGAAGGCGCACAAGGTAAAGGCCGACGGCAGCATCGTCATCGATTACGAGAATGCGAGTTTTCAGGCGCTGCAACATGAGCGCGACTAACGGTGGACGGCAGGATAAGGGCAAATCATTTCGGCTCATATTAAGGAAATTTCATCCATTTCCGCCCTTCCTGGCCGACTCTGGCGCTCGCGCGGAGCGAGACAAAATAGGGCCAAATAGCGGTCGCGGGGCGCATTCTTCTCTGTAAACGCCACTTCGGAATTCATTTCCGAAGGGCCCAAGCGCGGTTTGGGAGTCTCGGTGGAGAATTCAGAAGCGCCCAAGCTCAACATGGGACACCCGCTGTTGGCTGCGGAAGTGCCGAAGTTCGACATGGGAGCCTCGGTGCTCGCTTCGGAAGTCTCCGAGTCCGGTGGATAAGCCTGGTGGTTCGCATCCGAAGTGCCCAAGCCCGACCGGAAAGGGCCGGCGCTCGCCCCCCAAGTGCCCAGCCTCGACGCGGAAGTCTCGGACCGCAGCTCAGGAGGAGCAAAATCGGGCCCGGAAGTGCCCATGCTGCGCGAGGGAAAGCCCTTTTTCGCCGCGGGAGCCGCCAAATCGCGCCGGGAAAGATCCACCGGCCGCGGTGCGCCCATATCGCGGATGGCGGGCGCGGCATTTGCCCAAATGTAGAGAATAATCCCGAATAAAATGCAAAATATCCGCAGTTTTTTGTCTGAAGGGATGTTTTTTTGGTTGCCTGCGCCAAAAAAACCGGGTTATAGAGGAAGTAGCTTCTTCTTTCCCCCAGAAATGAGGAATCACCCATGGCTTTCTACGACCGCCACGCCCGGTACGACTCCGGTCAGCACTACGACGAGGCACCCCCAACAAAAAAACCGAAAACCCGTATGGCCCAAGTAAAACTCGAACTCGATCGCCGCTCCGACGACGACCTCCATCAATTCACCGAAACTCACATCGCGGCGATGGACGGCAATGCGAACTTTCCCACGCCGGCGCCGACGACGGCGGCTTTTCAAACGGTCTTCGACGACTACCGCGCCAAGCTGACTGCGGCGAAGAAGGCAGCGATGGAGGCCGAGGCGGCCACGGCGCTGAAAGAAACGGCGCGGGCGACGCTGTCGTTGGCCTGGAATGATCGCGGAAACTATCTCCAGAGCGCGAGCGGCGGGGATGCGGCGAAGATCATGAGCGCGGCGGTGGGAGTGCGCGACGAACCGCAGCCGATCGGGCCGCTGCCGGCGCCGGAGGATTTCATGCCGACGATGGGCGATGCGCCGGGCGAGATCGATCTCACGTGGAGCCGCGTGCGCGGCGCGCGCACCTATATCGTGGAATATCGGGAAAGCGGGACGACGGGCGCGTGGTCGCAGACCTTTGCGACGAAGAGCCGCGCGAGCGTGACCGGCCTGACGGGCGGCAAGACTTACACCTTCCGCGTCGCCGCGGTGGGCGCCGCGGGTCAGAGCCCCTGGAGCCTCGAAGCCGCGCGCATGGCACCGTAGAAGAAAAAGGCCTCTATTCCCGTGGCATTTAATCCCGCACTGCCGCTGACGGATTCGGAGATCGAGTCGGAGGAGCTGCGCAATCAATTCAATGGGCTGAAGGCGTTGATCGATGCCATCCCCGCC
>JBAVML010000245.1:0-1548 GCA_049690035.1 Chthoniobacteraceae bacterium | reverse complement strand
ATTTTCCAATCTCGCATGGAGCTTTGCGTGCGGCGAGCGCCATCATCGGGCGACGCAACAATCGGAGTCGTGGCGGGCTCATTTTGAACAATCAGAAACTTTTCCTAAAAAAGTTTTGACAGCCTTGGCCTACCCGCTAGTTTTCGCGCCCCGCATTCCATCCGGTTGTGGGAAACAATCCTTAACGCAGGAGAGCCTTAGACTCGATTGAACTGCACGAAGTAATGCCTACTAAAAGAAGTAAACGGTATCGTTCCGCCGCCGAGAAGGTGGACGCCAAAAAGGCCTATTCTCTCACCGAGGCGGTGACGGTGCTCAAGGGTCTTCCCGCTCCGAAGTTCGACCAGACGGTGACGCTCTCGTTCCGTCTCGGGGTCGATCCCAAACAATCCGACCAGATGGTCCGTGGCACCACGCCGCTTCCCCATGGCTCGGGCAAATCCGTGCGCGTGCTCGTTTTCGCCGAAGGCAACGCTGCTACTGCGGCGCGTGAAGCCGGGGCGGAATTCGTGGGTTACAAGGACATGATCGAGAAGTGCAACACGGGTTTCCAGGATTTCGATGTGGCGATCGCCACGCCGGCCGCGATGGCTGAAGTGCGTAAGCTCGGCAAGGTGCTCGGGCCTCGCGGTCTGATGCCGAATCCGAAGACTGGCACCGTCACCGACGACACTGCGAAAGCGGTGAAGGAAGTGAAGGCGGGCCGCGTGGAGTTCAAGCTCGACAAGAACGGCAACATCGCCGTCCCAGTCGGGAAATTTTCCTTCCAACCTGAAGCGCTCGTCGAGAATGGCCGCACGGTCATTGAGGCGGTCGTTAAGGCTCGCCCCGCAACTGCGAAGGGTGTGTTCGTCGAAAACGTGACGCTCAGCGCGACGATGTCGCCAGGCCTGAAGGTCGATGCGTCCTCGTTCGTGAAAAACTAACCGGAGCCCGCAAGACCATGCATCCCGCTAAAGAATCCGTTGTTGTCGATCTACAGGCGAAGCTCAACGCGTCGCCCTTCCTTTTCATCGCCGATTACACCGGCCTGAAGGTCAGTCAATTTGCCGAGCTCCGTAACCGTCTGTGGACGGCGGGCGCTCGTTGTCACGTGGTGAAAAACACCTTCCTGCGCCGGGCGGCGAAGGACGCCGGTTTGCCTGACCTCGGCGACCTCCGCGGCCAGACCGCGATCGTGGTCGGCGACAAGGATGTCGCTGCCGCCGCCAAGGTGCTTAAGAATTTCACCGCTGAGTTCAAGAGGCCGGAAGTGAAGACCGGCGTTGTGGACAAGCTCGTCGTCTCCGGCGCGCAGATCCAGGAGATCGCCGATCTACCTTCCCGCGAAGTGCTCCTCGCCACCTTGCTTGGCGTGCTCAACGCGCCGGCAAGCGCCCTCGTCCGCGTGCTCAACGAACCCGCTTCCGCGCTGGCTCGCGTGCTCCAAGCCAAGGTCGATCAAGGTGGCGGCGTTCCCGCCGAAGCACCTGCTGCCGAAGCACCTGCTGCCGAAGCCCCGGCCGCCGAGGTTCCAGCCGTCGAGGTTCCACCTGCACCCGTCGCAGA
>JBAVML010000244.1:0-5070 GCA_049690035.1 Chthoniobacteraceae bacterium | reverse complement strand
ACCCAGACCCGCACGCAGGGCATCGCGGGCAAGCGCACGGTCGTCATCACGCTGCGCGACGAGACCGGCAAGTCCGTGCAAAAATGGACGCTCGGTGGTGTGGTGCCGATGAAATACACCGGCCCGACGCTCGCGGCAAAAGGCGGCGGCGACGTGGCGATGGAGGAACTCGTCCTCTCGAGCGAAAGCCTGGAAACCGAAGCGGCTGGCTGATCCGCCAGTCGCACACCGAGCCATGGACGGCCTGTCGTTTGCCACTGCTGCACCGCCGGTTCGGAGCGATCCGGCGCGCGCGGACATCGCGTGTTTTGCCGGGTTCGTCGCCCGTCGGGCTGGCGATCTGCGGGCGGCGCTGGAAAAACTCGGCTGGGGAGGACCCGATCTGCCGGCGGGCGAGCGTTCGATGCCGGGCGATGTGACGGTCTCCGGCGATTCGGCGCGGGCGTTCGTCCCCTGGCTGGAAAGCCTCGGGTGGAAACCGCAGCCTTCCCGGCGGGCGGTTCCGAAGCGGGATCTGTTTCGGGAGCTGCTCAGCGCGCTGCTGCCCCCGGGCATCGTCGAGTGGTGGAGCGAAAGGGATTACCTGCACTCGGCCAGCACGGTCCCCGCGGTCGATTTGATCGAGCTGCGCGACGTGCCGGTGCCGGTGAATTCGTGGGACGTCTTCGATGCGCTGTTCGCATGGGATGCGCGGACGGTGAGCGGAAATTCCGGCCGCTGCGAAACCGCGCTCGGTGCCGCGGTGCGCAGCTTTTTCGCGCAGGGCGGGCGCAGGTGTTACGTCGTGCGGCTCGGCGATCCGTGGCCTGCACTCGCGCCCGCGGCGCAGCGCGGAGTCCAGCGCTCGGTCTATCTGCCGGAGCTGCCTCCGGCTTCGTCGGTTGACCGCCGGTCGTGGCGCGGGATCGGCCACTTGTTTGCGCTGCCGGATGTGTCCTACCTTTGCCTGCCGGACTTGCCGGATCTTTTCAGCGCATCTCCGCTCGGTCGGGAGAAAGTCGCGCCACCCGAGACGCCCGAGATCTTCGTCGAGTGCAGCCATCGCGAGGAGCCACCGGGCGAGCGCGCGCTGCGCGGCGTCCCGGCGCCTTCGTGCGATGCACACGGCTTCAAGCTTTGGGCCACGTTCGTGAAGGACGTGGGCGCATTCCTTGCGCGCTCGGCGCGCGAAGTGCAGTTCATCGCCTCCATCCCGCTGCCCTTGGACGAATCCCCGCGCGGTGGCCGCGCCTTCGGCGCACAATGGCAACACGCGGCGTCCATCGACACAGCCTTCGTCCAACTCGTCTATCCGTGGCTGCGCACGCGTACTTCCGCGGCACTACCCGGCGGCGTCGAGGCGCCCGACGGTATACTCGCCGGCCTGGTCGCCAACAGCGCACTCACCCGCGGATCGTGGCGCAGCGCCATTCGCCAAACGGTCTCCGGCGTCACCACCGTCGAGCCAGTGCTCGACCGCGCCATGCTCGCGCTCGACCTCACGCCGCCCGGGCGTCGCCTGCTCACGCTGCGTGACCGCGTCACCATTATCGGTCCGGCGCCCGGCGGCTTCCGCCTGCTCTCGGACGTCACCACCGACGTAGACGGAGCGTATCGCCCGGCCAATATCAACCGGCTGATGAATGCGATCCTCCGCGCCGCGCGCGTCACGGGCGAGACCGCCGTTTTTGAAAACAACGGCGAGGGGCTTTGGGCTCGCCTGCGGGAGAGCCTGGCCAGCCTGCTCGCCGGCTTGTGGGCCGACGGCGCGCTCGACGGCGCCGCCGCCGCAGATGCGTATGACGTGCGCTGCGACCGCAGCACCATGACGCCGTCCGACCTCGACGCAGGCCGCGTGATCTGCCGCGTCTCGTTTACCGCCGCCTCGCCGATCGTCCACATCACCGTCGTCTTCGCGATGGATGAAGGCGGGCGCGTTTCGCTCGTGTCGAACGCGGCGGCAGGCGCCTCGCAATCCCAAGCCGCATGAGTGACACGCAGTATCCGCTGACGCTTTTCCGCTTCCAGGTGGACTTCGAACGCGTGTCGCTCGGCAGCCCGCAAGGCAATGGCAACCTGCCGATCTGCCGCGGCGCTTTTTCCGAATGCACCGGAATCGAGGCGACGATGGAGCCGAAGGTCATCAAGGCCGGCGGCTTGAACTACGGTGCCCAGCAGCGCGCAGGTCCGGTCTCGTTCGGCACGGTGATCCTCAAACGCGGGATGACGACCACGCGCGATCTTTGGAGGTGGTTTTCCCACGTCAATGAGCAGGGGCGATATGCCTTTCGGCTCAACGTGGCCATCCGCGCCGCCGGCCCAGGGGAAGAACAGCCTGGCGCGGCGCTCGTTGTCCGGCTGCATCAGGCGCTGCCGGTGAAATTTAAGTGCGCCGACCTGAGCGCCCGCGCCACGGAAGTCGGGATCGAGGAACTGCACCTCGCCCACGAAGGACTGAGCTTGGAGTAAATCATGGCAGAGGACACAACAACCGTCCCCGGATCGACGCTCCAAGCGAAGCCGATTGCCCTGGCGCGCCTCGCCGTCGTTGGCAAGAAGGACCAGGCGGTCACGGTTCACTTCAACCCCGCCTCGCTGCAGCTCCAGCTCAGCAACGAGCTCAAGGACACGAGCAAAACGGACCACAAGCAGTTCATCGCCAAGATCACGGCAAAGCTGACGATGGACCTGCAATTTGACACCACGAATTCCGGTGAGGACGTGATGAAAACCACGCGCCAAATTCAGGCCTTCCTCGCACCTCCCGCACCCGCCGGGGGACGCGAAAAAAAACAAATCCCGCCGCCGGTCGTGCTCTTCGAATGGGGCACGCTGAGTTTCCAAGGCGTCGCCGAGAGCTACAAGGAGACGATCGATTTTTTCAGCGCGAACGGCGTGCCGCTCCGCGCTTCGGTGAATCTCACCCTCTCGCGGCAGGATCAGGTCTTCGACGAAAAGCCGGATCAAGACGGCGGAGTCAAAGATGACACCGACGCACAGGACATCGCCTCCGACAGCGCGGCGGCGGCAGCCAATGGAATGCAGTCACCGGGCTCCGCGCGCGCCGTCGCTGCGGCGAATGGACAGGAGAGCGTGCGCTTCGGCTCCGGCGCGGGGCTGACTGTCGGTGGGTCGATCGAGTTGAAGCCGGCGAGGGCTTTCGCCAGCGGCGGAGCCGGGATCTCGCTCGGTGGCGGTGCGGGGATCGTTGGCTCGGCGTCGGCGGGGATTTCAGGAATGGCGCGACTCTCGGCCACCGAAGGCGCTTTCAGCGGATTGCGCGTCACAGCGAGCGCCCCGTCTTTCGTACGGCTCGATCCGTCCAAGCTTGTCCCGAAGATCGAGAGCACGACGGTGGCGACCGACGCGGGCGCGACGTTCAAGGTCGGGGGCAAGGCCAATTTCGCGGGCACCGCCGGCTTGCGCGCCGACGTAGGCGCCGCTGGGAAACTCTCCTTCGACGCAACTTGAGCCATGTCTGTCTCGATTGACGAAATCACCGCTGAGGTCCAACCGCCGGCGACGCCTGCCGCGCCAGCCGCGCCTGATGCCGGCCATGACGAGCCCGAGACGCAAATGCGCCGCCAGTCCGACCTGCTGGCCTGCCTCGCCCGCCGCGCCGCGCGCCTGCGTGCCGATTGAACTTTATGCCCGAAAGACCTCTCAGCGACCTCGCGCTCTACGCCGCGCATCCGACGATCCGCTTCAACGGCGCCGAGCGCGAGCGCGCCACCGGGCTGCTGCTGGCGATGGATCTGGTCGAGCACGAGGACGGCTTGAGCGCTCTTGAGCTGCGCTTCAGCAATGTGGCCAATGTGCGCGACGGTGGTTCCGAGCTGGCCTTTGAGGACGAAGCGTCCTTCAAGCTCGGCGACCGGCTCGCCGTCTATGCGGGTGTGGAATCGGGGCCGACCGAGATATTCTCCGGGGTCATCACCGGACTCGAAGCGGACTTTCCCGAGGCCGGCTCGCCGACGCTCACCGCGCTGGCGGAGGACCGCCTCCAGCAGGCACGGATGAACCGGCGAACGCGGACTTACGAAAACACTTCGCTTGCCGACATCGCGCGCGGCATCGCGGGCGACCTCGGACTCACACCGCGCGTCACCGGCTTCGACAGCCCACTCCCCGTCGAGGTGCAGATGAATGAAAGCGACCTCGCCTTTCTCCGCCGACTGCTCGCGCGCTACGATGGCGACGTGCAGGTGGTGGGTGGCGAACTGCACGTGTCGCCGCGCGGCGAAGTGCGCCGCGGCGAGGTCGAGCTCGCGCTCCACAGCCAGCTTCTGCGCGCCACGGTGCTCGCCGATCTTGCACATCAGGTGAACGAAGTCACTGTCACCGGCTGGGATCCGGCGCGCGGCGCACGAGTCACGCGGCACAGCACTGGCGCGCACCGGGGACCGGGGCGCGGTCGGGTAGGTGCAGACCTGCTGCCCGATGCGCTCACGCGGCGTTCGCACCAGATCGGCCACCTCGCCGCAGCCACTGATGGCGAAGCTGGCGCAATCGCCGACGCCGCGTTCGACGAACGCCAACGCCGCTTCGTCACCGTCGATGGCACCGCCGAGGGCAACCCCGCGGTGCGCGTCGGGACGCACGTTACGCTCACCGGATTGGGCGCGCGTTTCAGCAACACCTACTACGTCACGCGCTGCCGGCATCGCTACGACCTGGCGCACGGCTATGAGACCGACTTCACCGCGGAATGCGCGTTCTTTGGAAATCCATGATGCCGCGCGCCCACCAGCTTTTTGAGATTCCCACGCCCGCGCTCCTGCAGGGTGGCTACCTCGCAGAAGTGATCGACATCGCCGATCCCCAGCAGCTCGCGCGAGTGAAGGTGCGCATGCTGAATTTCGATGGCGTGGACGGGCACGACGGCCCGGTCTGGGCGCGCGTCGCGTCGGCCTTCGCGGGAGACAATCGCGGCGCATTTCTGATCCCTGATGTTGGCGACGAAGTGCTCGTCGTCTTTGTCAACGGTGACGCGCGCTACCCGATCGTTCTCGGCGGTCTGTGGAACGGCAGCGACATCGCGCCCGAATCGATTTCCGGCGGACGCAATGTGCGCAAAGTCATCCGCTCGAG
>JBAVML010000243.1:0-2214 GCA_049690035.1 Chthoniobacteraceae bacterium | reverse complement strand
ACCGAGCGCCGCCTGCGATTCCGCGGGCTCCAGGCTGCCTTCGCCCGCAGGCGTGCCACCCTCGGATTCTGCGGTGGGAGCGGGCGCGGGCGCGTTCGGGGACGCTTCGACCACTGGCTGCGAGATCGCGGCGCTCGATGTCTCCGGCGTTTCGGATTTCGGGGGTGCCATTTGGGATTCGGTCGATCCCTCGCCCGCTGCTTCGCTTCCTCCGCTTGCCGCGGCTGGAGCCGCTTCACTGCTCGCGGGACTGCCAGCCGGCGTGGATTCGCCCTCCGCGGAAAGCGCACCCGCAGCACCGCCAGCCGCCTGGGGATCTTGCGCTTCGGGATCGTCCTCGGCTTCGGCAGCGGCTTGGGCAGATGCTTGTTCGGGCGCCGCCTTCTCCATTTTCTCCTCGGTGTCTCCTGTCTCGCTGGAGGAGCCGCCTTCTTCCATCGCCATTCCGTCGCCTCCGCCGGCCACCGCTGCACCGCCACCGCCCGTCGCGGCTCCGCCACTGGCGGCTGCCTCTCCGAGCGCAGCGCCACAGGCTCCCGCGCCCTCCGGCGGCGCGATGGTTTCCGGAGAGATGGCGGTTGTCGTCGGTGTGGGAGCTTCCGCCGATTTTTTGGCGGCTTCGGCGGGCGCTGTCGGAGCGGTTTCGGCGGTGGGCGATCTGGAGCCCGTGCCTTTTGACGGAGCGATCGAATCGGCTGAGGTCCGCGGACCGGGAGATTCGCCGGGCTTGGATTGTGGAGTCGGCGCGGCTGCCTTTTCGCCAGGTGAGGGCACGGTAGGTTCGGGCGCGGATGCCTTCGCCGTTGTCGCCGGAAGCTCGGCCGCTTTCGGCTGCCCAAGCGACGAAGCTGGGGACGCGGATGAAGCAGGCAAGGTCGCTGGAGAAGCCGCGGCGACAGGCGCGGGTGGCGTTCCGATACTCGCCGCTGGCGACTCCGCGACGACTGAAGCTCGCGGAGATGCCGCAGCGGATGTGATCTCCGACGCCTTCGCTTCCGCACTCGGTAGCACCTGAGAAGTGTCAGGTGACGCCTCATGGGCGCTGGCGTTTTCCGGTGCGGTTGATCGAAGAAAGCGCGGCATTCCTCTGGGCGAAACGGCGCTTTCACGCGAGGGCGAAGCCGCTCCGTCCGACTCTTCGGAGCGGTCGGCCCGCTTCCTTTTCCTCGGCTCAATGACGCTGGCGAAGGCCATGGGAAGAGATCCTATACTGCGGCATCACTCCGCCGCGGCGGACGGCTTTCCTTTCAACTCCATCGGCATCCGCCAGGCGAGTTTACGCCGCTCGACTCGCGCCGCGGCAGCAACTTCGCAGCGGAACGGAACGGCGGTGGCGCGGTTGAGCTTCGAGCGGTTCTCGACGAGGAAGTATTCGTTCGGGGTTCCGGTCTTGAATTTCAGCACCTTGTTGTATTTTTGGTTTGTGATTGTGGGTTGTGATTGGGCTCGCCGCGATCGCTGGGTTCGATCGTTTTCCTCAAATCAATGGGCGTTTGCCGTCCGAGCTTCCGCAACTCGGTCTCCGCAGCGCGGACGAGATCGGGAAAGGCAATCGGGCGGCTCTCCAGGCGAGCGTGGACGGCGGCGGCGAGCACGACGTTGCGAATGTGACCACCGCTGAAATCGATGAGCGCGGAGAGCCGGTTCAGTTCGGCGGGCGCGACGGCGGTGCGGGCCCCGAGGTGCGAGAGCCAGATCGCGCGGCGCTCGTCGGGACCGGGCGGCGAAAACTCGACGACGAAGTCGATGCGCCGCGCAAAAGCCGTGTCGAAGCGCGCCTGGCTGTTGCTGGTGAGAAGCACGATGCCGTCGTAATTCTCGATGCGCTGGAGCAGGTAGTTGGTCTGCGCGTTGGCGAAACGGTCGTTGGAATCGCTGATGTCCGTGCGCTTGCCGAAGAGCGAGTCGGCTTCGTCGAAAAGCAGGATGACCTCGGCCTGCTCCGCGCGGGCGAGGAGTTGCGCGAGGTTTTTCTCGGTTTCGCCGATGTATTTGCTCGTGACGGAGGCGAGGTCCACGCGGAAGAGTGGCAGGCCGAGCCGCGACGCGATCCAGCCCGCGGCGAGCGTCTTGCCCGTGCCGCTCGGGCCGGTGAAAAGCGCGCGGACGCCCGGCCGGTAGCGCGTGGTGGCCGAGACGCCCAGGCCGGCCACCAGCTCATCGCGCATCCGACAGCGCAGCATCAGCGCTTCGAGCCCGGCGCGGAGTTGCGGC
>JBAVML010000242.1:0-7077 GCA_049690035.1 Chthoniobacteraceae bacterium | reverse complement strand
GAGTCATGCCGCGCAAGGCCACGGCTAGCGCCTGGCACCCGGTGTTTCCGGATTGTCCGGCGAGCACCGGCAGGAACACCGCGAGCAAGACGACCCGTTCAAGCGTGCCTTCAAAAAGGCCGACCACCGCGGCGGCGATAAACGCCGTGAGCAAATTGAGCTGCAACCACGGATGCCGGAATCGCAAGCTGCGCGACCAGGGCGTGCTGAGCCGCTCCTCGCGTTCGACGCCGACCATGCTGCCGGGTTGTGCGCTCAGTTCGAAGGCATGTGCTTCAAAAAGCATCTGGCCGCGCATCGAGCCGAGGAGCCGTCTCTCGGCGTCGCAGACGGGATAGACGGGGAAATGGCGGACGACCGTTTCGTTCATGGCCTCCGTCAGCGACATTTCCGGCGTTAGATAGAACGGATTGCGAATCATGATCTCATCCAGGCGTTGGCTGGGATTCTCGCTGAGCAGCATCTCGCGCATCGCGACGACGCCGAGAAAATGCTCCTCTTCGTCCACCACCCAAAGGTAGGTGATGAGTGCATGCTTCGAGAGTTGACGCAGGTCGCTGGTGGCGGCGGCGATAGTGGTCTCGGGGCGATAGACGGCCAGGGCCGGGTCCATCATGTGGCCGATGGTATGCTCACCATAGGCTTCGTTGCGCAGCCACTGCCGCCGCAGTTCCGGCGAGGCTGCCGCCATCACTTTCTGCCGGCGCTCGCTGGGAAATCTGGCGAGGACATCCTGCGCGATGGAGGGGTTGAGGAACTCGAGCATCTCCACCACGAACTCCGGCGGATACGGATCGAGCATCTTTGCGGCTTCGCCCGGGGCGCACTCGACCACCGCGGGTAAGAGCGCCTTGATCGCGGTGAGGGACTTGCCCGGATTCGGATCGAGAGAGTTTTGAGTCGTCATGTTTTTAGTGAGTGGCGGCCAGTTCATCGAGCGGTGCCGGCGGGAGCAGGGGAGCGGCGCCCTTTCGACGCGACCACCAGAGCACGATCGGCGAGGCGACAAAGATCGACGAATACGTGCCCACGAGAATCCCGATCAGGATCGCGAAGGCAAAATCGTGCAGCACCGGCCCGCCGAGGAAGTAGAGCGCGAGCGTGGAGAGGACGGTTGTGCCACCGGTGAGGATCGTGCGGCTGAGCGTGTCGTTGATGCTGCGGTTCATGATCTTTTCCAATGAGTCGGCTTCACCATTCCGGATTCCTTCCCGGATGCGGTCGAAAACCACGATAGTATCGTTGATCGAATAACCGGCGATCGTCAGGACCGCGCCGACGATGATCAGCGAAAGTTCGCGTTCGAAGAGTGCGAACGCGCCGATGGTGAGGATCACATCGTGGAGCAGGGCGACGATCGCCGCGACGGCGAAGGAGAGCTCAAAACGCGCGGCGACATAGGCGAAGATGCCGACCAGTCCCAGCCCCAGAGCGATGAGGGAATTGCGCGCCAGTTCGTCGCCAACCACCTTTCCGACCTTGTCATTTTGCTCCACGCGGAGACCTGCCTCGGCGAACTTTTCCTGGAGATGCCTGGCGATCTGGTCACTCGTTCCGGGTGCACTGCGAACGGTGAGAAATTCCTTCTCGGGCGACTTCTCCGTTTGCACCGCGCTTTCCGCGAGATCGATCTCTCGCAACGCGGAGCGCACGTCGGCTTCCGGCACCATTTTTTGCGCTTCGAAGACGAGCAGGTCGCCGCCTTTGAAATCGACGCCAAAGTTCTTTTCCCCGCGGGCGATGAAGATCGACACCGCGGCGATGATCACGGCCACCGACAGCCCGACCGAGAGGCGACGTTTGCTCAGGAAGTCGAAGCTCGTGGCGCGGATCAAGCTCGACATGCGGACCCGTCGGAGCAGACCGCTTTCGATCGCCCACGCGAAGCAATTCCGCGTGACGAGCAGCGCGGAAAACATCGAGGCGGCGATGCCGATGGTCAACGTGACGGCGAAGCCTTTGACCGGGCCGGTCGCTTTCCAAAAGAGAATCACGGCGGTGATGAGCGTCGTGAGGTTCGAGTCGAAGATGGCGCTGAAGGCCTTCTCGTAAGCGCCTTCCAGCGCGGCGCGGAGCGGCTTGCCGGCGGCGAGTTCCTCCCGCAGCCGTTCGTAGATGAGGACGTTCGCATCCACCGCCATGCCGATGGTGAGGATGATGCCGGCGATGCCGGGCAGGGTGAGGACGAAGTTGAACATGCTCATCGCGCCGAAAAGCAGGAGGAGGTTGATGACCAGCGCGACATTCGCGACCAGACCGGCGAAGCGGTAGTAGATCAGCACGAAGCCAAAGGTGAGCGCGAGGCCGAGCAGGCCGGAATAGATGCCGCTCTTGATGGAATCCGTTCCAAGCGTGGCGGAGACGCTGCGCTCCTCGATGATCTTGACGGGGTTTTGCAACGGGTTCTCCAGCACGCTGGCCAGTTCGCGCGCTTCCTTTTCCGTGAAATGACCGGTGATCGACGCCTGCCCGCCGTAGATGGCGTCTTTGATGACGGGCGCCGATTGCACCTGTCCGTCGAGCACGATGGCGAAGCGCTCGTGGACATGCGCCGCGGTGAGTTTTCCGAAGAGGTCAGTACCTTCGCGATCGAACTGGAGACTGATTCCCCAGCCTTGATGATCGAAAGTCGGGAATGCTTTGCGGACGCGATTTCCGAGCAGTTCGGCGCGTTGTTTGATGAGCAATTTTTCCACGACGGGTTTGCCATTGCGCGTGTCGCTCTGCTTCTCGATCCGGTAGCCGGGCGGTGTGACTTCGTGGCCGGCTTCGATCTGGGGAATCAGCTCGTCGCTCTGTGGATGCTCGAGGCGGAATTCCAGCTTGGCGACTTGCTCGAGTTGCTGCCGCGCCGTCGCGATCTGCGCCGGGTTCAGGCCGGGAATCTGGACGAGGATCCGGTCCGTTCCTTGTGGAGTGATGATCGGCTCGCTGACGCCGAACTGGTCCACGCGATTGCGAATGACTTCCACGGCCTGGCCGAGCGTGTCCGGTCCGATCTCACGTTCGCCCTCGGGGATCAGGCGGATGAGAAAGGAAGTGCCGCCCTGCAGGTCCAGGCCCAGCCGGATGGCTTTGTCCGGCGGGCTGACCGCCGTGATGCAGAGCGCGACGAGCAGGGCGGTTAAGACGCTGCCGAGAATGCGTTTCGAGCGTGCATGATGGGTGATGAAATACCAGCCGAAGAGAGCGAGGAGTAGAAGCCCCGAGAGAAAAGTGAATTCAGGAGACATGAGAAAAAGGAAATGGAAAGGCGGCAGCCCGGCGTGCTGCCTGTGAATGAATGCCGGAGCGGCGCGGAAGCGCCTGGGATGGGTGCGCGACGAAACCGATTCGTTGCGCGCGCAGCGGACCCGAGCGGCCTCGCTGTGTTTTACTAAGCCTGATTCACCCGCGGCGGAGCACGCCCGCGACTACTTCCAAACGGAACCGTCCCACCGACCATCTCCTGATCGAAAACTCCGCGCAGCGAATAGAGCCGGAGCGCGCTGATCGCGATCGGGGCGTCCGGGCAAACGAGTTGCGGAGCGAAGGGCTGCTGAACCTTTCGGGTGGACGACTTCGTCTCCGCGCTCCGCAGCGGAAGCAGTTGCTTCTGCATCTGCTGAAGGACAACCCCGGTGCTCCCGCCGCGCTGGGCGATGGATTCTCCGGCCTGAAGTCCCAGCAGCGCCAGCGCGAGGACGAGCAGCAGGCTCGGCCCGGAATGGCGCTGGAGGTTGGTTTTGGTTTCCACGATCGCGGCGAAGCTACCCGCAAATTCCCCGGCGTCCACGAGCTTCGCGCGTCACTGCGGTGGGGACGCTTTCGGCAGTTTCAGTTGCGCCGCTGGTGGCGCGGGCACGGGTGTGGCGCGGGCTTCGACCGCGGCCTTCCAGCGGCGGCGGCCTTCGCCGACGAAGCGGTCGAACTTCAGGCGCTGCTTCGGCTCGAGCACTTCGCGGATTCGATCCTCGCCGCGCCCCATGATTTCCTCGATTTTCGGCCGGACCTCGGCGGTGGTGGTGACCAGTTCTGCGCCCGTTTCCTCGACGATCGCACGCACCCGCACCCGCTGCTCCGGCTTGAGCCTCAGATCACTGGCCGCGCGCTCCATCACCGCTTCGCGCAGGGCGCCGGGACCGCCCTTCACCATTTTGTGAAAAAAGCCGGTCCATCCGACGGCCAGCCCGAGGAATCCACCGACGAGGAGGCCGCAGAGGAAGATGAAGGCCACCATCAGGCAGCCGCGGAAGCGCTTCACTGGCCGCCCTCCGGCAGCCATGCGAAGATCGCGCTGGTGCCGCCGCTGCGCACGGCGTCCCACGCGTAGGTGGGATCGGGCTCGATGCTGGTGAAGGAATGGCACCACGCCGCCGCCGCGACCACGAGCGCAGCGAAGATGGGCGAGAGTCGCAGGGCGATGGTGAACCACGAAGCGCCGCGCTCTTCGCGGAGCCGGGCGAGCAGCCGGGTTTCAAATCCATATTCCGCGCTGGCGGTATCGGGTGCGGCGTCGCGTGCGGCGCGCAAAAGGGCGTCGAGTTTCTGGTCAGGATTCATGGCTAAGTTGCAGGACTTTTTTCAGGCTTTGCCGTGCGCGAAAAGCACGGACCTTCACATTGCTCTCGCTCCAGCCGGTGAGGTCGGCGATCTCACGGACGGAGCGCTCTTCAATTTCTGCGAGGGTGAGAATGAGTTGCTCGTCGGGCGAAAGTTTGCGCATCGCAAATTCTACCAATTCACGTGCCCGCCCTGCCGAGAGGGCGGCATCCACGCCGGTGTCGCGCAGATCGAAGTCGTGCGCATCGAGCGAGACCTGCTCACGGACGCGCCGTTCTTTGCGCAGAAAATCGTAACACGCCGAAACCGTGATACGCGCCAGCCAATGTTCGAAGGGCGCGTCGCCGCGGAACTTCGCGAGGTTGCGGAAGGCGCGCAGGAAGACCTCTTGGCAGATGTCGTCGAGCTGATGCGCGTCGCGGGCAAAACGCGAGGCGGTGCCGAAGACGCGGCGTTTGTGCCGGCGCACGAGCTCCGCGAAGGCGTCATCTTCCCCGGCGAGCGTCTCGGCGACGAGCGCTTCATCGGCTGACGGAGCGGGCTCGGGCATCGGGGCCGTTCTAAGCTCCGCGGCGGCGAAAGACAATGCGGGGAGGGTAATGGTCATGATGCATCCGCGAACTCAGACGCATGCCCGGCAAAAAACGTTACACCTCCAACCGATACCCGAGCGTGTGGACGGTGAGCAGGTGCCGTGGTTCACCCGGCTTGTCTTCGATTTTCTGCCGCAGCTTGACCATGAGTTGATCGAGCGTGCGGGTGGTGCCGTAGTATTCGATGCCCCAGACTTCATTGAGGATGACTTCGCGCGAGACGGCGTTGCCGCGTTCGCGGTGGAGCAGGGCGAGGACGCGCAGCTCGCGCGGGGTGAGCTCGATTGGCTCCTTGCCGCGCGTGCCGCGCAGCGCTTTGCAATCGATCCGCACTTTGCCGAAGGCGATCTGCGCTGGAATCTCGAGCGCGTCGGGCGCGGGCTCGGCGCGGCGGAGGAGGGCGTGGACGCGCGCAATGAGTTCGCGGACGCTGAAGGGCTTGGTGACGTAATCGTCCGCGCCCAATTCGAGGCCGACGACCTTGTCGATCTCCTGGCCCTTTGCGGAGAGCATGAGGATGGGAACGCGGTTCTTCGCGCTGCGGATTTCGCGGCAAAGGTCGTAGCCGCTTTTCCCCGGCAGCATGATGTCGAGGATGACGAGGTCGGGCCGCGCCTGCCGGAGCTGGCTGAGCGCATGCGTGCCGCTGGGGCACTCGGTGACCTCGTAATTTTCGCCCCGCAGCGCGTCGCAAAGCCCGAGCCGGATGTGCGGGTCGTCTTCGACGATCAGGACGTGTTTCTTCATTTCACGCGCCGCCGAAGATCCGCTTCCACCACGGTGCGGCGCTGTTTTTCGCCGCCGGGGCGGGCGGAGCGGGAGCCGTGAGGTCGAGCACGAAGCTGCTCTCGCCGGGGAAAAGCACCTGGGTGCGCTCCACCTCCTTGCCGCGCAGCGTGTTCAGGAAGAGCACGCTCCATTTGTTCTCCGGCGTGGATCGGATGCGGTAGCCCTTCGCGCCCGCGGCGGTGCGCCAGGTCCCGGTGAGCACCACGGGATCGTCATCCTTCGCGAGCGGTGCGTTTTTCTGACTGGTGAAGGCCCACTCCCATTCGGGCGTCGCGCGGCCTCCCGGGTCGAGAAAGAACTCGATATTCGCGGCCACAAAGGCGCGCGCTTTCTCGATGTTATCCGTCCGCCAGGCGGGCGGTTTTCCCGGCAGGTATTCGTTGTTGAAGTAAGGCGCCGTCGCGGGCTCGGAATCGAAAAGGCGCAGGTCCACTTCGACTCGCACCACGCCCACTCCGGATTCATCGAAGGTCGCCTGCACCGGCACATCCGGGAGCGGATGCGCGAGCACCGAGCCGCACAAAATGGCCGACAGCACGAGGTTGACGAGAAGGGTCGTGGGAGGCATGGCGCGGCAGCATCCGGCGGCGCTCGCCGGTGGGCCAGTCGATTTTCTGCGGGTTGCTGATTTTTCGCCTTTCCCTTCCGCGGGCCGCGGGTTCATCTACCTGCCAGCCGTCCCCCAGCACGTCTCCCGACGCGAGGGTTCCCGGCGGCGTCAAACAAACAGAAACTAGAACATGAAGAAACTCCTCACCATCCTCAGCATCGTCGCCCTCTCGGCCGGCTCCGTCTTCGCCAACTGCGGCAAGAAAGTGACCGACGAAGGCAAGCTCAAGTCCTTCAACGCGGAGAAGAAGGAAGTCACCATCGAAGTCGCCGAAGGCAAGACCGTCGCGCTCGTCATGACGCCCGACACGAAAGTCACCGGCAAAATCGAAGACCTCATCGGCAAGTCCGTGAAGGCGGTGTCCGAGCACAAGAAGCTCGACAGCGTCACCGGCTCCTAGTCCGCGTCCGCAGTTCGTTTTTGAAAAAGTCCGGAGTCTTCGGATTCCGGGCTTTTTTTGTCTGGAGCTCTGGGCGGGTCAGCATCCGCTTGCTTCCATTTTGTGGACTGGCGACGTAATACCACGCACCGCTCCCCGTCTTC
>JBAVML010000241.1:0-4351 GCA_049690035.1 Chthoniobacteraceae bacterium | reverse complement strand
GACTGCCGCGGTGCAGCGAACGGTGACGGTGGGGTTGGTCACGGTCAGCCTGGATCTCGCCGGCAGCTTCGCGGAGATCGCGGGGCGCGGCCTCGAGTTCGGCGTGGCGGGCTTTACCGTCGTGGGCGACTTCACTTTCAGCCAGGGCACCGCACCGGCCCTGACGGTCACCGCCGCGAATGTGCGCGTCGCTATCGGCACTCCGACGCTGGCCGAACTGACCAGCGCGAGCGGCACGCTTTCGATCACCGACACCGGCCTGACCGGGACGGCCCGCGGCACGGTGACCCTCGATGTGCCGGGCGTTGCCTTCACCGGTCCATTCGACCTCAGCATTCTCGACAGCCCGTCCGGGCAAAGTATCACGGTAGTGGGGACGGGCGTGACCTTGGCCGTGCTGAGTGTCGGTGTGTTCGGCAACTTCACCGTCGAACGTACCACGACGGTCGATGGCGAGCAGGTGTTGAAGATCTCGGCGACCGGGGTCGGGGCGACTTTTGGGTCACCGGCGGTGGTGACGTTCAGCGCCGGCAGCGGGGCGGTGCTGGTGCGGCGTTCGGGGGTGGCGGCGCGGATCACTGGGGGCGTGGTGCTGGCGAGCCCTGTCTCGAGCAGCGCGGCGTTCGACCTGATCTTCAATACAGGCGCCGATGCGGTTCACGAGACTTTCCTCGGCGGCGCGGTGCTTGATGTGCCGGGCGGACCGTATGTGCGCATTGCCGCCACCGGTGTCGTGACGATTACTGTGGGTGGTGCTCCGCAAGTGCTCAGCGGGAGCTTTGCCTACGAAAATACGACGCGGGCCTCCGACGGCAGCACCATCGTCCGCCTCGCGGCGACTGCTGCCACCGTGAGTTTCAAAAACGCTGCGACCACGCTCGCGGAGATCACCGGTGGCGAGGGCTTCTTTGTTTTTGAAACGGGGGGCTTCGCCGGGCGCGTGAGCGGCACTTTACGAGTGACGGTGCCAGGGGTCTCGTTGACAGCAACAGCTGGCGCTGAGTTCAGCACGCTGGCGACCGAACTGACCGAATCAATCGCGGTCGGCGGCGAGACGCTCACCTTACTAGTCCCGGCCGGACCCTTTGTCCGCTTCGTGGCCACGGATACGGAATTGAAGGTGGCGGGCCAGATGCTTGGCGGTGACTACACGTTCACCAAGTCGGGCAGCGATGTCGTCATCGCGGCGAGCGGGGTTGAATTGAGTTTTGGGGACGGGACGGCGACCTTTGTTACCGCCCGGGTCGCATCGGCGAGCCTCAGCCTCACTCCGGCGGGCGTCACCGCGAGTATCAATAACGCGGCCCTCGACGCGGCGCTGCCAGGCGTCGATTTCGGCGGCACCTTCAAT
Source organism: Chthoniobacteraceae bacterium (assembly GCA_049690035.1). Taxonomy (GTDB): domain Bacteria; phylum Verrucomicrobiota; class Verrucomicrobiia; order Chthoniobacterales; family Chthoniobacteraceae; genus Chthoniobacter. Next base: position 3,000 of record JBAVML010000241.1, on the reverse strand, counting down.
CTAGCCTTCGACACGACCGTGGCCTCGCCATTTGTCCGGGTGAGTGGCGCGGCGAGCATCACGATCCTAGGTACGACGCTTTCAGGAAATTTCACCGTCGAGCAAATCACCACCGCCGGCTTGAACAAGACGGTGAAGGTGGCGATCACCGGTGCGACCCTCACCTTTGCCGACGGCACGAATAATTTCGTCAGCGTCACCAACGGCGGCGGCACGCTGCTGATCGACGGCGCCGGAGTGGCTGCGGACTTCGGGGTGACGGCGGCGGTGAGCATCCCCGGCGGCAGCTTCAATTCCACGGCCAATGCCCGCGTGCAGATCAATACCCGCGCGTCGGCCGTCGACGAATCCATCGCGGCGGCACACGACCTCGTCCTGCCCGGCGGTCCGTTCGTGCGCGTCGAACTCACCGGCGTCACTTTGAACATCGGCGCCAACACCCTTCAGGGCGACTTCGCCTTCGACCAGACCACGCGCGCCGGCGGAGCGAAAATCACCCGCCTCGCGGTCTCCAATCTCAACATCACCGCTGGCGCGAATAGCATCACCGGCGGCTTCGCCGCGTTCGTGCTTCTGCCCTCGGTCGGCGCGGGCACCGGCGGCATCGCCGGCTTTGCCAATGGCACGGTCTCCGGCCCCGGCCTCACCGGAAATGGCGGCGTCCGGATCAATAAATCGAAGTTGACCGTCGATGAGACGATCGCGGTGGGCGGGCGCACGCTCACCATCCGCTTCGATGACGCGGAGACCGATGTCTTCTCCTTCTTCGCCGAGGATCTCACACTGAACATCGGCAACTTCATCGTTATCCAAGGCAGCATCGGCTTCTCCTCGACACCGGCGAAGGACACCTTCGCGGGCGAGGGGATCGAGCTCTATTTCGGTCGCGGACCGCCGCGGCTGGGAAATGGAGATCTGAATCCGCTCGCACAGGGTATTCTGCTGCGCGACGCGACGATTGGCCTTGTTCGTTATCCAGGCGCGACTCCGACTTACGCACTGATGGCGATGGGCAGCGTGGAACTGCTGGGAGTGAGCGGCGTGACCTTCAATGGCACGGCGCTGGTGCGGGTGAATACGACGGCGGGCGCCGTCAACGAGCTTTTGACTTTTGGAACCGACCACGAGGTGGCGGTCAAGTTTGGTGTCGGTGAAGCAGCGGTCGGCACGACGCCGTTCACGCAATTTGAGGCAAGCAACCTTGCGCTTTCGGTGGCGGGCCAAACCCTCACTGGCGACTTTACTTTTGAAAAGGGAACGCTGGCTGGCGGGCAGGCGATCAAGGCGACCGCGAGCCACGTCACTGCGGCCTTCGGTGATGGGAAAACGGAGTTCGTGAAGCTGAGCGAGGGCAGTGGAGCGCTGCTGCTCACGAACGCCGGCATCGCTGGTCGCCTTTCGGTGCGGGCGCAGGTCGATGTGCCGGGGGTGAATTTCGACGGTACGGTGGCCCTGCAGATCAACAACACTGCAGTAGCGGTCAACGAACCGGCGCTTGCGCTGACGCTGCCCGCCGGGCCGTATCTGCGCGTTGCCATTGGCGAGATCACGACGGCTTCGCTGACCATCGCGGGCCAGGTGCTGAACGGAAAATTCCTCATCGAGCAGACCGCCGACATTAACGGCGCGAAGGTCACGCGGATCGCGGCGAGCGAGGTCGCGCTGAAGTTTGGCCCCTCGGCAACGCCGTTTGTGAATGTGACCAACGGCCGCGGCAGCATCATCGTCCGCGCCTCGGGCGTGGCGGCTTCGCTCGCCGCGAATGTCGCGATCAATCTGCCGGATGCGGCACTCACCGGGACTTTTGCGCTCAGCATCAACACCGCCCCGGAACCGGTCACCGAATCCACGGTGATCGGTGGCGAGACGATCGAGCTCGATCTTCCCGCCGGGCCATACGTCCGCGTCGAAGCGAGAGGCGTGGCGCTAACCATCGGCACGCAGAGCATCGGCGGCGATTTCGCCTTTGAGCAAGTGACCAAGACCGCGGGTGGCAAGCTGACGCGCATCGTCGTGGCGAATGCGAGCCTCTCGCTCGGCAACGGCCTCGTGACCTTGAGCAATGGCCGCGGCGCTCTCGTGCTCGACGACGCGGCGACCGGCCTCGCGGGTTCCTTCTCCGGGGATGTCGCGGTGAACATCCCGGGCGTCACGCTCAGCGGCTCGCTCGCGGTGCAGGTCAACGACACGGCCGCGGCGATCGATCAGAGCTTCACCGTCGGCGGAGAGACGTTTGCGGTCAGCCTGCCCGCAGGTCCTTACGTCCGCGTGGCCGGCACCGGGGTGAACGCGACGCTCCCCGGGGCGACTTTGAGCGGTGACTTCTCGATCGTCCGGACAACGAACGTGACGCCGCGCCTGCTGATAAGCGTTTCCAATGCGTCCGTCTCGCTCGGTGATGGACTGGTGCGGCTCGACGGCGCTTCGGCAAATTTCCTGGTCGCTGCCGGCGGCATCGCGGGTTCGTTCGGCGGCAGCATCTCGGTCGCGATTCCGAACATCAGCTTCACCGGCGCGTTCAAAGTGGAGCTGAATACCATCGGCCTCCCGATCACCGACACGCTCACGTTGGCCGGCGGCTTGCCGAGCGTGCCCTTCAATGTGCCCGCCGGCCAATTCGTGCGTTTCGCTCCCGACCTGTCGGTTCCGGGAGTTCCGAAAATCGAGATTCTCGGCCAGTTCTTCAGCGGCGACTTCGGCATCGAAACCGACCTCGCCGTCGGTGGCGTCCGCATCGGTCTCAGCGGTGCTTCGCTCAATCTCGGCGTGCCCGGCACCACCTTCGTCGCCATCACCGGTGCGAGCGGCGCGTTCCGCATCGGCGGCGCGGGAGTCGCGGGCAGCCTGAGGGCGAGCGCGGCGATCACGATTCCGGGAATGGACCCGATCACCGCGAACGTGAATGTCGAGGTGAACACCGGAGCGCTTCCGGTCGTCGAGGACATCGCTGTCGGCGCGGGCAGCATCTCTCTCGATCTGCCCGCGGGTCCGTTCGTGCGT
>JBAVML010000240.1:0-11634 GCA_049690035.1 Chthoniobacteraceae bacterium | reverse complement strand
GCTGGTAAAGCTGCCGACATATTGGGTGTTGCCGTTGAGGTCGAGCGTCGCACCGTTATTTACGGCCAGAGTGTTGTTAAAGAAGAGCGTGTTCGTGCCTCCGGCGAGCGTGAGCTTGCCTGCATTGACGACCGTAGGAACGCTATAGAACTGCTGGGCGCTGAAGGTCAGGTCGCCGCCCAGATTCTTGTCCACGCCCCCCGTGGCGGAGGTGATGGCGCCGGTGATGTTGAGCGAAGAACCGGTGGCGATGCTCAAGAAACCTTCGGCACCGAGGGCGATGCGGTCCACACTGATCGTGTTGGACCCGCCCGAGACGATCACGCCGCCGCTGGTGATGGTGAGTTGGGCATTGGGGCAGGTCGAATCGAGGTTGATCCCGCTGCCCGCGATGTTGATCGCGTTGAAGCTGCGGTTGGCATTGATGTCATCGACGGTGATGAAGCCGGTACCGAGCTTGATGGTGTCGGTGGAAGCGGCGATCAACGGCGAGTTGATGCTGGTGTAGGCCGTGGTGCCGTAGGTGAGGGGTGTCGCGCCCGCGGTGGTCGCAGGGTTGGTGAGGGTGAAGGTCGATGGTCCGGTGATGGAGGCGATCGTGTTGGCTCCGACGCCGTTGCCGCCGTAAACGGCCATACCGACCGTGAGGCCCGCCGTGCTGGCCACCGTGACCGTGTTGCCGACCGTGGTCGTGGAACTCAGAGTCGGGACGTTGTAGGCGTTGAAGGCCTGCACACCGAGGGTATTGGCGGCGAGGCCGGTGGTGTTGTAAGTCGCAAACTCAGGAGCACCGCTCGCGGCGGCCGCACCACTGACGGTGGCGCGGGCGATGATGCCGGTCGGGTTGTTTGTGGCAGTCGCCGGGGAAAGCGTCGGCAGCGTGGTGAAGGCCACTTGGTTAGTCGCCGTGCCGAGCTGGGCGTTTGAGGTGAAATCCAACGCACCGCCCGCCGCCGTGAGGGCCAGCGAGGCAAAGTTCAACTGCGTGGTGCCGCCGTTGTTCGTGATATTGATCGTGGACTGACCGATGCCCGCCGTGAGCGTGCTGGTCGTGTTCGCCGCCGTGCCTTCCGTGGTGCCTGCCGCGTTGCCGATGAAGTTCAAGGTGGCGCCGGTGAGGGTAAGCGGCTTGTTGTTCAGACGGTTGCCGGCAAAGGCCGTGGCATTGTTCAGCGTCAGGACGGCCGAGTTGGCTGTCGTGATGGCCGCGGTGGCATTGCCGTTGGAGACGTTGCCCGCCGATCCGCTGATGGTCGTAGTGCCGCCCTGGAAGTTCGCCGCACCGGTGAAGGTGTTCGTGCCGGTCAGGTTGAGTGCGCCTGTGCCGTGCCCCTGGTAAGTCAGGACGCTGGCACCCGTGCCGCCACTAGTGATCGGCACGTTGATGTTGTAAGTGCCCGTGCCGGCGAGGGTGGCAGTCTGCGCGGTGCTATTGTCCGAGAGATCGAACGTATTGGTGCTGAAGGTCAGCGAGGCCGGGCCCGTGATGTTGTTCGTCAGACGACGGCCACCGCCGTTGTTCTCAAACGAACCGTTGGTCGCATTGCCGACAAACTCGATGCTGTTCGTTCCGGTGATCACGCCATAAACGTTGGTCAACTGGAGCGTGTTGATGAGCGCATTGGCACCCGTGACGGCGACAGTGGACTCGAGGCTGCCGCCCGCCATCGAGAGGACTCCGTTCGTGGCGGCCCCAAAGGGATTCAAATTGCCGGCGCGGCTGTTGATGATGCGGCCCTGGGTGATGATGGTCTGAGTCTGCGCGACCGTTGAGGCGGTGGTGCCGCCGATGGTGACGGCCCCCGAGGTGTTGAAGTTCAGCGGTGTTGGGGCCGCATTGCCGCCGCCGCTCGTGATGATGCCGTTCCAGTTCGTATTACCGGGGCCGCGGATCGTCAATGTGCGGCTCGTGGCGGTTTCGTTGTTATTGAAATTGCCATTCAGCGTCAGCGTGCCACCCACGATGGCGTTGGAAATATCCCATGGGTTGCCAGTGGCGCCGGAGATGAGGCCGGAGGTAGTGATGGAATTCGTGCCCGTGAAAGCGAGGGGGGTGTTGTTGGTGATGGTGAAGGCGTTACCGATGGTCAGGCCGCCAGGATTGGTGGCAAAGATCGCACCGTTGTTCGCTATGATCGTGCCGGTGAAGGCCGTGCTGGCCCCGCTGATGCCAAGGAAGCCTCCGCCGGCGTTGTTGATGCCGCCACTGAAAGTGCTGGCGCCATTGATGATCCAAGTGCCGCCGTCCTGCTTGCTGATGGTCAGCGCGCCGCCGTTGTCGGCCAGCGCCGCAGTGATCTGGTTGGCGTCGTTGCTGTAGCCGCGCAGGGTTAGGCTCCTTGTCCCGGCGACGTTGTTCACGAAATTCGACAAGACCAGTGCGCCGCTGCCACTCGCGTCAATCGTGGTGTTGGCGTTGAGGTTGATTTGGCGAGTGGTGGTTTCACCCGTGCCGGCATAGATGAGCGTGCCGCCGCCCAACGCGAGGATGCCCGAGCCATCACCGAAGGCGCTGGAGGTCGTCGAGCCTCCACCGATGGAGGTGACGATCGTGGTGCCCGCGCTCAGCGTGGTGTTGCCCGAGTAGGTGTTGGCACCCGTGAGGTAAAGGACACCCGCGCCTTGCTTGATCAGGCCGCTGCCGGTGCCGCCGCTGATGATGCCAGAGACGGTGGCGTAGTCGGTGTTGGTCGTGGTGTTTTCCAAGACACGGATCGTGCGCACCGCGCCATTGAGGTTGAGCGGGTTGGTGAGCGTGACGTCCGAGAGCGCGGTGGTGGAGTTGAGCTGGAGTTCGCCCGTGCCCTGACCGGGGCTGTTGGCCGCACCCATGGTGATGGTGGCACCCGATCCAAGGTTTACGGCGAGCGGGGAGCTGCTGGCGGCGAAACCACCGCTCTGGTTGTTCCCCCACTGCACCTGATTGGTGCCGGTGCCGATGGCGCGGCTGAAGGTGCCCACGCTTTCGAGGATCGCCTCCGTGCCCGCCGTGCCCTGGTTGAAGACGAGGTTGCTGCTGGAGAGGCTGTTGATGCTGCCGAAGGTCAACGCGGCGCTGCTGGCGAGGGTCTGCGCGGTGCTCAAACGAACATGCGTTCCGTCGAGAACGGCGGCGATGGTCGGGGTGCCAGAGATGCCGGCACCCGTCACCGCCTGGCCGACGCTCAGGCCATTCGTGCTGTTGACGTAGAAGTCGGTAGTCGCGGTGCCCGCCGCGAGCGTGGTGGCGCTAGTGGCATTCGCTCCCGTGTCCTGCGCGACCAACTGGCCTTGGGTGATGGTGGTGGCACCGGTGTAGGTGTTGTTGACGTTGCCCAGGACCCAGTGGCCGGCACCCGTCTTGGTGACCGCAATGGTGATGGCCGGGGAGACCTGATCCGCTATCTTCAAGTTGATCGCATTGTCACCCGCGGAACTGCCCGTCAGGGTCAGCGTGCGAGCCCCGGCGTTTCCGGCGAGAGCAACCGCATCCGTGCCGGTGACACCACCGGTGCCGCTCGTGCCGTTGAAGACCAGTGCGGCGCTATTGGCGGCGTTGGTCACGTTGAACTGCTGGCTGCCGAAGCTGCCGGAGGAATCAATGGTACCGTTGCCCGCGAGGGTGAAGAGACGGTCGATGGAAACCGACGGCGTCTGGGTGGCGGAGTAAACGGTCGCGCTGGCACCTTCATAGCGCAGAGTGCCGCCGTTGAAGACGAGATTGCCGGCCGCATTCGTGGACTGGCCGATCGAGGAAGCCGTGCCGCCGCTGGCGAGGACGTTGGCCGTGAGGGTCGCGCCGCCGCTGAGGATGGTCGGGCCGGTGTAGGTGTTCAGGCCGGTGAGGGCGACCGCGCCGGAGGCACCATTGCGGATCACCGTCATTCCGCCGGTCCCGCTGGTGCCATCCGAAATGATGCCGGAGAAGACGCCGGCAACGTTGGTCGCGGCGACGCCAATGGAAATGGCGGCTGCGGAAGGCGTGCCGCTGAGTCCGTTGGTGATGCTGCCTGCACCCGTCAGTGCACCGATGTTGGTCGTGCGCAGCGCCGTCGCACCCGTGTAAGGAGCCACAGAGGCACCGGAGTTGTTGATGTCGAGGGTGGCACCCTGACGCAGGGTGAACGTGCTGCCCGCCGCCGGTGAGCCGACGGTCGCCGTGGTGGTGCCGGCGAGTTGCACGATGCCTTCGTTGACGAAGGCATTGCCCGTGAAAGTGTTCGCTCCACCGAGGATCATCGTACCGTTGCCTGCCTTGGTGAAGATGGAGGCGGCACCGGCACCGATGGTGGAGTTGACGGTGAGCGTGCTCGCCGGGGTATTGCCACCGACAATGAAGATGAGTTCCTGCGCGGCGACGGTGCCCTGGATGTTGCCGCCGGAAATTGTGGCGGAGCCACCTGTCGAGTTATCAAACATGATACCGCCCGTGGCCACGGCGCTGGTGTTGGTAATGATTAACGGGAAGGTAGCCTGGGCGATATTAGCACCACCGAGGAGGCGCACGGTATTCGCAGCGACACTCGGTGTCGTGAAGGTCGTGGTGCCGCTGGCGACGGAATAGTTGCCCGTGCTGCTGCCACCCGTGGCCGGCAATGCTCCGGTGGGAGCGGCCAGCGCGGCAGGGGTCGTGGCGTTGGTGACGAAGTCAATGGCTCCCGTGGTGGGATTGGTGATGTAGGCAAAGCCGCCGATCTGGCCGGCGACACCGGTAGGTGCGGCCGTGAAGGTGATGGACGACAAGGTCGTCGACGCTGGAGCAAAATTGAGCGTGGCACCCGGGCCGCGCGTTCCTAAGCTGGCGAAGTTCAGGTTGTTGACGAAGCCGCCGGTGCCCGCATCCACCACGAGCCTGCCGTGACCGGCAGTGGGCGTGAGCGCACCCATGGTCTGGGACTGGAGCGCATTCATGGTGCCAAAGGCATTGACCTGGAAGGTGCCGCCGGCAAAACCGTTGTTCGTCAGGGCGTCGTTGGCGAAGGTCAAGGCTTGCGTCGTGGCAAACAGGTTGCCACCGCTGGCACCGGCGGCGGCGTTCGCCGTCGGTTTCACTTGCAAGGTGCCGCCAGACACAGTGACACCACCGGTGAAGTTCGTGGTCGCTCCGAAGCCCACGGTGCCGGTCAGGGTCGTGCCGATGTTATGACTGATGGTGATGACCAGGCCGTTGATGGCAGTGACGACGGCGCCCGCAGGAATGTTGCCGGCTGTATTGACCGTGGCACCGATACCGATGCCCGTAGTGCTGGCGACGGTGATGGTGTTGGTATTGGCCGCGCCACCCGTAAACGCCGCCGCCGCCTGCCCGGCGGTGTAGGTGGTGGTTGCCGGGTCATACAACCAAGTGCCAGAGCCCACTTTTGCAAGGCTGCCAGCGCCCGTTATCACACCGCCAATTTCGTTGGCTGCAGTGCTGGCGCCACCAAGATACAGGGTCTTTGCACCCGCCTGAGCGTTCCCCACGGCGCTCGTGTTGAAAATGAGCGCGTTGGCATTTCCCTGATTGGCAAGAATGATGGCGTTGCCAGTCGTACCGCCTTGATTGAGGGTCTTCGTGTAGGTTTCGCCCGGGCCACGGTAATCCAGCGCGCCATTGTTCAGGATGAGGCCTGCCGCACCCAGGGTTCGTGTGATGGTCGCATTGGCTCCGGTGAGCAGGATGGTGCCAGCGTTGATCTGAGGCGAAACGACCACCGATGAGTCACCCACGACGACGGTTGGCGTGTTATTCATCACCAAGGTGCCTTGGCCGGAATATGCAGGGGGGCCTGTAACCGGGCCTTTGACAAACGTCGCCGGGCCAGTTCCCCCTCCCTGCCGGACTGTGCCGTTCACGACCAAATCACCGGCACCTGTCACAGTGAACGATCGCGCGGTACCGTCGCTGCTTACCGCGATGGAACCATCCACGGTGAGCAGACCGTTGGAGTTGTTCACTAGCGTTGGACTGCCGTTCGTGGCCGTGTTGAAAAGTCCGTCCGAGCCGCTGCCCCAAGTGGCGCCGTAGCCGTCGCGGCCCGCGAAGGTGAAGGTGCGGCTGCCACCGGTGCCGATGAGCATCTCGCCAAAGGTGATATTGCCCGAGGCACTAGCGTAACTGAGCGCGCCGGTGGTGGCATTCTGCACCTGCGTACCGAGGCCCGCGCCGCCGGCGGCACGGTCAAGATAGAAGCCGATCTGCGTATCCGTGCCCGACCCGCTGATATTGCTGAAGCTGGTGGGCGCGTCGGTGCGAATTTCGAAGCCGGCGGTGTTATTGCCGCGCAGCTTGGAGATGTTGCCCGCCGCCGTTGCTGCGCCGAACGCCGCGCCGTTGGCCACCCGGACGGTGCCGCCGTCCGCGCGGATGTCACCAATCTGGTTGTTACTGTAGTTATTGATCACCAGCGTCTTGTTGAGGACGCCCGCTTGCCCCATGTAAAGACCGACGGTATTGAGCGCTCCCCCGCTGACGATGCCGTTGAGGACGATGTTGCCCGCTCCGGGGGTGGTGTAAAAGCTGCCGGTCGCCGTGCCGAGATAAAGGGCGCCCGCGTTGCCCAAGGTCATCGTGCCCGCGATCGAACCGACCCGGGTTTCCGAGTTGTTCGAGGTGTTGATGATGCCGTTGTAGGTGTTGTTTCCAATGTTCAGGAATGCAGCCCCGTTTGCGTTGTTATTGCCACGACCGGAGAGTGAGAGGCTGCGACCGACGGTGACGCCCGTGGCTCCCAGCCCGCCTTGAACCAACAACGTGCCGCCGGGCAGACCGCCGCTGTTGATTTGACCCGATGCGACGCCGTTCACCACTATCGGTGTATTGCCGTTGCCAAGCGCGCTGTTGGTGTTGACCGGGAGGTTGCCGCTGACGACCAAGGTGCCGCTGTTGACATTGACCTGGCCGGAGAAGGTGTTGGCCGTGTTCGTGAGGGTCAGGCCGCCGCCTCCGGTGACGGTGAGATTGCCGGTGCCGGAGACGAGGCCGCCGAAAGTAGTGCTGGTGGTCGGGGTGGAGAGGTTGTTGATCAGATTCCCGCCGCCGACGGTGAGCGTGCCGCCGTTGCTGAGGAGCAGATTGCCGCCCGAAGCGCCGCCGCCGGAGATCGAGCCGATGGCGACGTTGTAGCCGTTGAGGTCCAGAGCCGCGCCCGAAACATTCGCCAGCGTGACCGCCGAGCCGATGCCGAGAGGGCCACCGGTGGAGGTGACGTAGCCGGCGTTGTTGGTGCTTCCTACCGTCGCCGCGGTGAACTGGCTGGACGCGCCCGCCTTCACGGTGCCGCCATCGATGATCGTCGCGCCGGTGTAGGTGCTCCCCGTGCCGAAGGTGAGCGGCGAGGACATGTTGGCCGTGGCCGCAGTCGAAAGCGTGAGCGTATTCCCGGAGATGCCGGTGATGGTCGTGCCCGCCGGGATGCCACCGCCAGTGACTGCCTGGCCGACGGCAAGGATCGAACCATCGGGAACCGTGACGGTGCTGGTACCATTCAGTGTACCGATCGCGGTCACGATCCCGCCGGAAACCTGCAGGGTGCCGCTACCGAGCTTGCTGAGCGCGCCGGTGCCGCTGCTGATCGGGCTGTTCAGGAAGAGAGTGCCCGTGCCGTTCTGGTGGACGATGACCTCGGAGTTGTTCGCGCCGATCTGGCCGCCGAGGAGGGTGGCGTCATTGGCGTTGATCTTCTGGATCGCGTTGCTGGTCAGGGTGAGGACATTGCCCACCGCACCCATGTGAACGGTCTGCGAGCCAGCGGAGGGATCGAGGGTTAGCGAATTCACCGAACGCGTGGTGATGGCGTTGCTCCAAAGCAGCGGGTTGCTCGCCATGCCGAGCGTGGTGTAGTCGGTCGTGGCGCTGTCGCTGTTGTCGGCTAGCACCGTGGCGAGCGTGGCGCTATCGAAGCGGGAAATGTTGTTACTGCCGTCCACATAGGCCAGACCGGTGACGCCGCCGCTGTCCTTCACGTCGGCGTAGCCGAGGATGTTGTTCGTGCCGGTGGCCCCGCCGGTGCCGGTAGGGATATTGCTCACCGTAGCCGTGCGGGAGCCCGAAGTGACCGAGGAATAATCGAAGAGCGCCACTGCGCCCGCGCCACGGGTCCAGCCGGGCCCAGTGATCGCGAGCGTGGTCGTACCACCATTGGGGATGATGGCGATGTTCGTACTGACCCCAGCACCGAGGTTGAGCGAGGCGACGGTCTGGTTGCCGGGACCGTTGACCGTGACGTCGCTGCCGTTGATGTTCAGGGCCGAGGTCGGACTGAGCACGCCGGTGGGGTTCGTGGTGAGGTCCACGATGAGCTTGCCGCCGTTGATGGTGGTGCCGCCGTCGTAGTTGCCCGTCGCGCCGGACACGGTCCAAGTGCCGGTGCCGGTCTTCGTCAACGATCCGCCAACACCAGTCTGGAGGCTGCCCGCGAGGGTGCCGGTGCCGGTGCCGCCGAGGGTGATCCCAAAGCCGGTGCCGGTGATGTTGCCAGTGCTGGTGAGATTGAGCGTGCTCGCATTGTCTGCCGAGATGGTGGACGAGGAGCCGAGGGTGATCGTGCCGCCGTAGGTGTTTGCGCCGGTGACATTGACCAGCGCACCGTTTTGGCCAAAGACCGAGCCGTCGCCATTCAACGTCAGCGCCTTGCTGCCGAAGTTCGCACCCGTCGCGTGTTGCAAGGCGATTGCCGCGCCGGTATTGACCGTAACCGCCGCCGCACCGGTGCCAAGTGCGCCTGCGTTCTGCAGATTGAGCACGCCGCCACTGACGGTCGTCGTGCCGGTATAAGTGTTGGATCCTTGCAGGAAGAGAGTGCCTACACCGCTCTTGGTGAGGCCGCCTGCTCCAGCGCTGCCCACGGCATTGGCGAAATAGATCTGGTTGCCGTTGGTGTCGAACGTCGCGCCACCGGCGCTGAAGGTGTTCGTTCGAGTCGAAACATCGACACCCGGCGCGGTAAACTGGATGCCGCCGCCGTTGTAGGTGATCGTGGTCCCGCCACCGAGGTTTGCGAGCGCGGTGATGTTGACCAAGCCACCATTGAGGTTCGCCGCGCCGGTGAAGGTGTTCGTACCCGTAAGGGTGAGCGTTCCAGTCCCGGTCTTGGTGAGCTGGCCACTGGTACCGGAAATAACACCGGCATACGTGGAATTCTCGTTATTGCCACCGACCGTTAGAGTGTTGGTGCCGCTGTTAGACAGGTTGATACCGCCGCCAGTAGCCGCACCACCGGAAAGCGAACCGACGGTAATGCTACTATTCAAGGCAAGACCACCCGTGGTCGCCGTGCTACCCATGATCAAGGGGTTGTTGACATTACCCAGCGCGGAGGTGGACGCCGCAATCACGTTCGCAGCTCCACTCGGATTGATCGTGACTGGACCAGTGAACGTGTTTGTCCCCGTCTGGACGGTCACGTTGCCAGTGCTAGGAGTGAAGTTCAGACCACCCGTGCCGGTGATGTTACCCGCAAAAGTATTCGCAAATGTTGAATTTGAGATGGTGGCGATTGAACCATTCGCGAGAGTAATGTTGCGATTGAAGAAAGGAGAACCAATGGCAGCCGTAAGGGTCAGGGTGCCACTGCCATTGAACGTCAAGCCTCCCGTGCCGATGTTCGCGGTGGCCGCGATGCTGAGGGTGCCGCTGTTGAGAACCGTTCCACCACTATAGCTACTCGTCGCGGAGCTGAGAACGACAGTGTTCTGACCGGAGAGGACGAGAGTTAGGGCATTGGCACCGTTGTTATTCACTGGCGCACTGACCGTGATGCCGAATGCGGTCCCTGTGGTCAGGTAAACATTGCCCGGTGCCGCCGTCGGAAGCGTAACCGCGGTAGGATTAAGAGTCAGCGTCCCGGATCCCGCCTGAAGAACGCCAAAAGTGCCCAAGGTGAACGCACCAGCAACCGTGCCCGCCGCACCAGTATAGCGCAATGTATTCAGGTTCGTGTTCGCCGTCAGGTTCGCGACGGCGCTCAGGGTCATGTTTGCCGTTGTCGAATAGACACTCGCGGTCGGGAAGGCGGTAACAGCCGTGATATTCGCTCCGGTAATCCCCGCTGCGGTTGCCGCGCCACCCGTGGTTGCCCCGGTCGCGGCATTCATCGTACCGCCCGAGAAACCGTAGGTGGCGTAATCGGTCTGCGCCGTGCCCGTCGTGCCCACCGTCGCCCAAGGCCCAATGATCGTATTGGTCGTCGTGGCGGCACCGGTAACAACTATTGAATTCAGGGCCGATACCGTGCCTGCGGTGTATCCGCCCATGCCAACCGCAAGGGTGCCTGTTCCCGTCGGCGCCAACGATCCAGTCGCGAGGGTCAATGTTTGCGTTCCGGCAGTCAGCGCGGTCGTCGAGACGAGCTGGGTGCGGCCACTATTCGCCGTCAAAACCCCAATCGAAGTGAGTGCCGAGGTTTCAGCCGCCGCATTGGTTACGGTAAAAGCGCCGTTGTTGGAGGTGATTGCCGTCGTGGCATTTACGCGGGTCAGCGCCGCTTCTGCATTCGAGGTGTTGGTCAGCAGGATGCCACCGCCATTGAGCGTGATACTGCCCGTGGTGCCCGAAAGCGCCTGGCTGTTCTGGCTCAGAGCCATTGTCATGCCGTTGTTGATCGTCGTAGAACCCGTGTAGCCGGTGAGGCTCGCGCCGGTGCCGGTGAGGTTCAGCGTGCCTGCCGTCACACCGCCGAACGCGCCGCCGGTCAGACTCACATTGCTGGAGCCAGCAAGCGAGCCGTTGATCGTCGCCGCTGCGATGTTGTTCAGCACGATGTTGCTGTTCACGCCGAAGGTGATGGCGTTGGTGTTTCCCGCCACCCCCAGGGTGTAACCCGTGGTATTGAACTGCAATCCCCCGACGGTGACCGCCGAACCCAGGGTCACCGTCCCCGCGGTGCCGGTGAAGACGGCGGTGTCATTGCCATTATTCCACGCCAAGAGGGTCGAAGGAGCGAGACCGCTGCCACTCCACCACTGGAGCGGACCAGCAGCGCTCCACGTGCCGAGACCGCCGAGACCGCCGCCGGTGAGCACGTTGTTGATCGAAACGTTATCCTGATCCCAGTAAAAGGTGGCCGCCTGAGCGGAGCCCACGCCGGCGAAAAGAGCGCCGGCAACCGCCAGCGCCGAAGTAAAGCGCGCGAGCGAGACGCCGAGGGGACGGGGACGGCGGCTGCGGACGATCGAGGGTGCCGACTGGCGGCGACGGAGCTTCCGAAGGGAGACGCGTTTCATAGACGGGGCGATGGGGCGGGGACCGGGGACAAAAAGGGAAGTGGCGAGACGGGCCGGGAGTAGCCGGGGGAAGGGATCACAGTGGCGGGAGTGGAGTCGCTCCCGTTCGCATGATCGCGTACGCGCGGGTGCTTCCTCGGGAGGTCCGCGGACGAAGAAAACGTGGATGGCAGATGATCGACACGGACTCCGCGGCAGACGGAGCCGATGTCGCAGGGAACCCTACCGAACCCCGGGCTTTTCTAGCGAAATTTGCGGCAAATTCTAAAGCCGCGGGGTGCTGGGGTCGATAGGGGACTGGGGGGGGCATGCAAATGAGCCCGGAATTGCTTCCGAGGTAGCGGGCTGTATCTCAAGTCCGGTCGTCGCTGAAAAGCGAATTCTGCGGGATTTTGTTGTTTGACTCGTAAATCGGCAATAAAGCCTCGCGCGGCCCGAAAGTGGCTATTGGGC
>JBAVML010000239.1:0-42870 GCA_049690035.1 Chthoniobacteraceae bacterium | reverse complement strand
CGTTAAGCCCGAGCGCACGAGAGAGGTAGAACGGGCCGACCACCAAGGTCGTTGTCACCACCGTCGCGACGAGCGCGCTCGTGGCAAGGCTCGCACTGAGCACTGGATCGCGGAACATCGCCAATCGGATCAAAGGCGATGCGGCCCTCGCCTCGGCCAGCACGAAGAGGCCGACGCCAAAGGCAGCAGCCAAGAGCAGTGCCACGTTGAGCGAACCGAAACCGCCGCGCCCAATCGTCACAGCGAGGGCATAAGCCGCGAGCGTCAGAGCCAGCAGCAGCGTACCCACATGGTCGAATCCGGCCCGATCCGTCTTCGCGCCCCTGCGATCAACGGGGAGGTAACGATGCGAGAGAAAAAAAGTCAGGATACCTAGTGGCAGGTTGACGAGGAAGATGGCCCGCCAACCCAGCCCTGCGATCAGAACGCCGCCGAGCGACGGACCGAGAGCGGTGCCAATTGCAGACATCGTTCCGAGCAGTCCCATGGCGCTACCGGTTTTTGTCTTCGGAACTGTCTCACCGACCATCGCCATGGTCAGTGACATCATGATGGCCCCTCCGAGGCCCTGCGCCGCCCGAGCGGCGATCAGCAGCCAGAGCGTGGGCGCGAAACCGCACAGGAACGAAGCCACCGTGAAGAGGAAAACCCCGGCGAGTAGCAGCCGTCGGCGGCCGACGATGTCACCGAGCCGTCCGACGGTGACGATCAAGGTGGTGATGACGAGAAGATAAGCGAGAACGACCCACTGGACTTCCTGGAAGGAGGCGGCAAACGCCTGCGCCAACGTCGGCAAGGCAGCATTGGCGATGCTGGTGTCGAGCGACGACAGCAACATGGATAGCGAAAGGCCGGCGAGCGCCCCCCGAACCGAAGGCGTGCATTCCACGGTGTTCGCGACTGACTCATCTCGTTCTGCAGTAATTGCTTTTAACATGCACGACGTTTGCCCTTCTCCGGCCATGGCGGAAGACGCACCGCTTGCACTTTATTCGTGCGTTTGACGCCACATCACCCATCGAACCGTGCTATGGCTGATGCATGTCGAGGCCCGATCTCAACCTGCTTGTCACCCTGGATGTCCTGCTCGCGGAAGGCAGTGTGGCGCGCGCTGCCCGACGGTTGCGGCTGAGCCCGTCGGCGATGAGCCGGGCGCTGGCGCGATTACGCGAGGCGACGGGCGATCCACTGTTGGTCAGGGCCGGGCGCAGCCTCGTTCCCACACCGCGCGCGCTCGAACTCCGCGAGCGGGTCAGCCAGCTCGTGGAGGCTGGCGAAGCGGCCCTGCGTCCTGCCGAGAAGCTCAATCTCCGACAACTCGCCCGAACATTCACTCTGCGGAGCAGCGAAGGCTTCGTGGAGAACTTCGGACCGGACCTCATCGCGCGCGTCGGCGAGCAAGCTCCCGGCGTGCGGTTGCGCTTCGTGCAGAAGCCAAACAAGGAGAGTGCGCCACTTCGCGACGGAAGCGTGGATCTGGAAACTGGCGTTGTGGAAAAGACGACTGGTCCGGAGTTGCGTGTGCAGTCCTTGTTCCGGGACCGTTTCATCGGCGTCGTGCGACTCGGGCACCCCCTGAGCAAGGGCAAGATCACGCCCTCCCGTTTTGCGACCGGCAGGCACATCAACGTCTCGCGGGAGGGTCTCGACCGGGGACCGATTGATGAAGCCCTGAAGGCGTTCGGGCTGGAACGGGAGATCGTCACGATCGTCGATGGCTTTTCGACCGCGCTGGGCCTGGCCCGCGCCTCCGACCTGATCGCCAGTGTTCCCGAGCGACACACCGGTAACTTGCGCGTCGGAATGCATAGCTTTCCCCTTCCGGTCTCCACGCTGGAGTTCACGATTTCACTGCTCTGGCACCCGCGGATGGATGCCGACCCAGCGCATCGCTGGCTGCGCGGCCACTTTCGGGATGTCTGCGCGGCGACCCCAAATCCAGTCCCGATTACTGCCAACAGTGCTGGTCAGCAGTGACTCCCCAAGATGCAGAAAACAAAATAGCGCTAACGGGATTCGAACCCGTGTCCCCGCCTTGAGAGGGCAGTGTCCTAGGCCTCTAGACGATAGCGCCGTTTCAAAGAGGGCCGCGAAGCTAGCGTGCCCCCTGCTCGCGCTCAACCGGTTTCTTTGCCTACTCGCTGCGGGCGGCGCGTTCGGCGCGCTCCTCGTCGTCGAGCGGCTCGGTGGGATCGATGCGCGTCTGCTGCAGCCGGCGCAGCGCGGCCGCCTGCCGGAGCTCGGCGGTCTTTCTCACGGAGCCATCAAGCTTCAGGATCCGCGAGTAGAGCAGCGTGTAGTAGCGCTTGAGCGCTTCGCGTTTGTCGTAGTCGGTCTTCGCCTTCGTCGCGCTCTCCCACTCGGCCTGCACCTTGGGATCGCGCTCCGCCTTCACTTTCGCTTCGCGGAAATGAATGCGCTCCATCAATTCCTCGGCGCTCTGTTCGGTCTTCGATTTCTTTTCCTCGGGTTGCGGCGCCGGAGCCGGCTTCACATTCTGCGGGACCTGCTCGGGAATCAATGTCACCTCCGGCTCGGCCGCCGGCATGGGCGCCGACGACGCGGCGGCGGGAGCGACCTGGAGCCGGCCCGGCTTCGCTGGCGAGGGCTCCTGCGCGGTGAGCACGGGCACAGCGGCGACGAGGAGGGCGAGGAGGGCGAGGATTCGTTTCATGAAAAGGAGCGGCTGCGAGGTTACGCAAAAGATTTGGTTTGAAAAGGGCGCCCTTCTCGCGGAACCGAAGCGCGATGCCATCGCTCGCCCGTGCTCCGCGCCCCGTCGCGCTCGACCTCTCGCCGGTCGAAGTCGCGGCGCGGTGCCGTCATCTGCCGGGGCTCGCCTTCTTTGATTCCGCTCGCGAAGGCGACGACGGCTCCGACCTCTCGATCATCGCCGCGTGCCCGGCGGCGATTCTCCGCGGCGAGTCGCCCGCCGATTGGACCGCGCTGCAATCTGCGCTTTCCGCGCGCGCGACGGCCGCCCCTGCGGACGACGGATTGCCGCACGGCTTCGCGGGCGGCTTCGTGGAATACGAAGGCGCGTTTTCCTTCGGCCTCTACGAAGACGCGCTCATCTTCCGCCACGCCGACCAGAGCTGGCACGAGCTTGGCGACCTGCGCTCGCGCATGCGGGAGCCTGAGCCCAACGTCATTGCGAGCGCCCCGCATTTTTCGCCGCGAATCAATCGCGAGCAATACTGCGCGATGGTCGCCCGCGCGCAGGAATACATCGCCGCTGGCGATATCTATCAGGTGAATCTCGCGCACCGCTTCGATGCCGCGTGGCACGGCGATCCGTTCGCATTTTACGAAGCGCTTCGGCATTACTCGCCCGCGCCGTATGCCGCGTTCCTCGATCTCGACGGGCGCTGCGTCCTCTCGTCGTCGCCCGAGTCTTTTTTGAAAATGTCCGGTCGCGCCGTACGCACGCGCCCAATCAAAGGCACCCGCCCGCGCCGCGCCGAGGCGACGGCGGACGAAAAATCCGCCTACGACCTGATCACTTCTCCGAAAGAAGTCGCCGAGCTCGTGATGATCACCGACCTCGAGCGCAACGACCTCGGCCAGGTCTGCGAATACGGCAGCGTGAGCGTCACGGAACTCCTCAAACTCGAGCGGCACGAGCAGGTCTTTCACCTCGTCTCGACCATCGACGGCCGGCTGCGCCCGGAGATCGATCATGTCGCCGCGCTGCGCGCCTGCTTTCCCGGCGGCTCGATCACCGGCGCTCCGAAGCATCGCGCGCGGCAGATCATCGCCGAGCTCGAGCGCGAGCCGCGCGGGCTCTACACCGGCGCGATCGGCTGGCTTGGGTTCAATGGAGAGAGCCAGTTCAACATTGCGATCCGCACCGTGGTGATCGAAGACGACCACGCGCACTTCCACGTCGGCGCCGGCATCGTCGCGGACTCAGTGCCAGAGCGCGAATGGCAGGAGACGCTCGACAAGGCCGCCGGCATCCTGCTGGCCGCAGAGCGGTTGGGAATGACGAACGAGTAGCGGCAAGAGGACTCTGAAGCTTAAAACCCGAAGGTGGCTGGCTCTCCAACAGTTTCACGCCCTCGAATTCTCTCCGGTCTCAATCGTTCGGATAAAGGATGTATGACGTTTTCGCCGAAGAATGCGACGCGGCGATCAAATGACGATTTCAACAATGATGACAAGAATCACGAAGCCGACGAACAATAATGGGACGGAGAGGACGCAGCAGAGTAAGACCATCCACCAGGGAACTTTTTTCCGATCCGGACGGGAGAGAACTACGTTTCTGGTCACGAAATCGGGCAACGTTTGATGTCGCTTCATCCAAATTTGGATCAAAAAGCCAATTCCGAGCGTGAGATAAGAGAGGAGCGTGGCGAAATACCACGCCGTCGCGTTGCCAAAGTGCAATCGGTCAGCATGCTGATCGGTAACGAAGATTCCCATGGCTTTCATGCCAAGAGTCGCCTGCCTCTGGGAACTCAGCATCAAGACGGTGCAGAGCCAGTCGCAGAGAAACGGTAAGAGGAAAATAAACGAGCTGTAGCTGGCGGAATCGAACCAGTGACGCAGCACCGGTACATTGAAAATTCCAACGATCAACATCGAGGTGGCTAGAAGGAACGAGCTGGTGTCCAGCACATAGGCGCCGACCCGCCGCCAGAACCGAGCATAGGTGGTGTGCAAAGCCGCAGCTGCATCGGTGATGGCTTTCCGCGCCAGTTCCTTCTTGAGCTTCTCTTCGCGGAGGGTCTTGTCCGTTGAGTCGGCGACCTCCTTGAGGATTTTCGGAAAGACCACGCGGCGAAAGGCTCTTTTGCCCGCGTAGTCGAGAATGAAAAACAAGGCCAAGGCCGGACCGAGGATAACGAGCGTCGCGAGCGCATCAGCAAAGACCTTAGCCTTATCTTTTCGCTCTTCGACTCGAGAGAGGATCTTCGTGCCCACAGCCTCAACCCGTTTCCCTGGCACGACCGGCAGTTCAGCTTGGAGTTCCTTGAGGGGCGCAATTGCGGAATTTGCATCCGCTGACTTACCCTCGTTGAAGCTGCGCAACGGCCTGAGCATCATTTCGGGAACCGCGCTGCAGTAGATCGCATAGGCAACTGCGGCGCAGATGGCGATGACGGCAAACCGCCAAGTCATTTTCCAGCGGCGGTCCAAAATGGCGGCCGCTGACTTCGTATCCCGCTCGAGCCGGCTCTTTTCGAGGAAAGCGGTCGCCGTAGCGAACTCCGCGCCATAGAGCGCGGCCCACGGGGCGGTCGGCGCTTCCTCTTTCAGCCAATCGAGGTTGATCTGGAGTTCGGGGTCGTACCAGAGCCCGGCGTTCCCTTCCTTTTCGAGGTTCGCGGTCTGCAGGAGTCGCTGGTAGCGGCGCGCGGACCGCTCCTCGGCGGCGGCCCACTCGCCCATCCGCTTCCATTGCCGCAGGAGGCTCTCGTGGCTGATGTCGAGCGTGGTGTTCCCGGTCAACGGTTGATCCAGTGGCGTCGCGACCACGAAGTTGCAGCCGGGTTGTCGGAAATGTTCCACCACGTCGGCTACGACCTTCTCGGAGACACCCGCGATCGACGCCACTTCGCCGATGCTGCTCAGCCGACGCACGAGCGTTCCTTGAGACGTATGGACAGCGAGGGCGCGGAACATCCGCTCGGCGACGCGCTGCGTTTCGGTGGGGGGCTGCCCGGTCTCCGTTTCCGGTCCCAAGGCCCAGAAAAGTTGCTCCCCGTGCAAGTCGAGCGCCGTTTCGAAGCGGCCGACCGCTTCATAGTCCCCCATGGTGAAGGTGATCGGCTGGGTCGGGTCCGGCTGCTGCGAGTGGATGATACAAGCGCGATCCCACATCCGCAGCAGGGCGTGCTCGACGCGCGGCAACTGATCCTGGGCCGTGCCGAGCGAGTTCAAAAGGGCGGTGACGACCTGCGGCTCAAGGCGACCACCGACGGCCACGAGGGGCCGCTCGATGACGTCCTGGACTTGCTCGCGAGTCAGCCGCGGCGTGAGGAATTGCGCTTTGGCAATAGCCGCCGACAGGCCTAGGAAGGCCTCGCAGTCGCCGAGGTATTCGGATCGCATAGTCAACACGACATACACGCGCGGGTCGCGCTCCTCCGCGATAGCCAGGAGCATGTCCACAAAGGCAAGCGCGGCGTTGCGCCGTTCCGCGACCGAGCCGCCGTCACTGGGCTGGATCGGGCCGCCCCGCTCCAGAAACCGGAAAACCTCTTCGAACTGATCGACCAGCACCACCAGTCGCACCGTCTCGGGGAGCAGCGCATCGGTGACCGCCTCGACCAGGCCACGCGGGCCGCCGCGGACCGTCTGCCGGCGGAACTCGACCACTTGCTCATCCAGCGCCTGACCCGCCGTCAGTTCCGGCAGCAAGGCCGCGAGCAAATTCTCATACGGATCGCGCCCCGGGCGCATGATGACGAAGCGCCAATCGAGGTCATCTTCCCCGCTGGACATGAATCCGGCCTTGATCGCGGGCAGCAATCCGGCGCGGACCAGCGAGGATTTTCCCGACCCGCTCGACCCGATGACCGCAAGAAAATGCCGTTTGCGCAGCGTGCGGACCATCTCGGCAACGTGCTCGCCGCGCCCGTAAAAGAGCGTGGCCTCGTCAAATTCGAACGGTCGGAGACCGACATAGGGAGCAGCCGGAATTTCGTTCGGCGAAGCTTTCATCGCTGGCCTCCCCGTTGATGAATCGCCGTCATCAACTGCTTCCATCCGACCTGATCGCGCCGATTGATCTGGAGCACGCCTTTGCTGCGGTAGGGCAGTTGGGGTTCCTCGGCGCACACAAAATAGGCGCGCACTGGCGCGAGATCCTTCAAGTTCAAATCGACCGCCATCAATTCGTCGCCGCGTTGCTCCAGCCAGTCATCCGAACAAGAGCCGTAAACGATTAGGATCGCGTCGTAAGGCACCTCCCGCAATGCGTCCACCAACGACTTGCCGGCCCGGGTCACGCGGCAATTTACATTCCCGGCGATGAGAGCCTGACTCACCTCTTCGGCCACCACGGAGTCGGGTTTATCCGCCTTGATCAAGGCAAGGAACTGCGGGCCGTTCCCCGCTACCGGGTGGCTGTTTTCGTGGACGCGCTGCGCTCGATCGGCGACCAGCTTGGCGAACTCGGTCAGGTCATTGCAAACGACATCCGCGCCGCCGACCAACTCCTTGTGCGCGGGATCCTCAATGTCCTCCGCCCTCACGGATTTGTCCCGCCATTGCAGGATGACTTTGCCGCTTTTCTGCGCCGACTCGAACTGGGCGATCTCCTCACCTTGAGGAAGTTCGTCGGTACGGTCGGCGTAAGTCTCTCCAAGGATCTGCACAAAGATATTGGCCTGAGCCAGGTCCGCCTCTAGCGCCAGCAGGAGCTTGGCGGGATCCGCGGGATACTGTTTGGCCGGCAGGACGTTGAGTTTCGCACTGGCCAGATAGGTGGCCACCGCGTCACGGCTCTTCCGCAGATCGGGCGTGACCTTCGCGAGACAAACAGTGGGCGCGTTAGGCAGAGGCTTTTCGCCGGTGATCCCCCAGCGCAGCCGTTCCAGACCGTCGGGGGTCAGTCCGCGGCGCAGGTCCACCCAGGTAAAGCCCTTGAGAAAACGCGGCAGCTTCACATCCTCCGGCGCGCCGGGGAGCAGGACGGGGATAATCGGCACCACATTGCCGGTACTCTTTTCCTCCACAAACCGGTCGAGGAGCCCCTCCATCTCCGGCTCCTCCCAAGGGCCAATCCCCGAGCTGCCCACACAGACCGTAGCCGATCTGCAAGTATTGACGATGTCCTCCAAGGCGCTCTGCCACTTGAGTCCGGGCTGAAGTTCCCACTCGTCGAGCCAGACCGTGAGACCCCGCTGCTTGAGGGCTGTGCCCAACGACTTCACCGCCGGTTTGTCCTTGCTGTTGTGGCTTAGAAAAACGTCGAAGCTCATAAAATCACTACCTCCCGAAGCTGCCCTCGGTGTCTTGAATCATCACTCATCAATGGTCTCTGGATTTTCCTCCCGACTCGCGCAATGCTACGGAACGACCTTCTTTTTAGTTATACCTATTTCGAAGAATGTGGCGTCTTCGGAGAAGGTATTGGCTGAGGAGATTAGCAAGGCTGTCAACGGCCCCGCTCATCAATCGACGGTGAGCAGTCCTGGATCAGGCAATCACGAACGGCCCCTCCAGAGGAATATCTTTTCAACCCTTTTGCCGTGGAGCGGTATAAATTGCCGAATGTCGAGTTACTTGAGAATGACAAAGCTCCGCATGAAACGTGCGCCAGGCCTTTGGTCGTTCGTCCTTGGGATTTCTTCGGTCGTGGCCGCCCCGCATTCCGAACTCGGCGCCCGTTACTCTGCCCCAGCCGGCGTCGGACACGAATTGATCGGCACCCGTGCGCCGGCATGGACCGTGAGTGAATGGATCAACGGCGAGCCACGCACGCTCGCTTCGCTGCGCGGAAAAGTCGTGCTGGTGCGCTGGTGGGCGGCGCCCGACTGCCCGTATTGCGCAGCGAGCGCGGGTGGGCTGAATGAGCTCTGGAGCAAATACCGCGACCGCGGCCTCACCGTCCTCGGCTTCTACCATCACAAAGCAAAGTCGCCGCTCACTCGCGCGCACGTCGAAGCGCAGGCGCAGCGGCTCGGCTTCAAATTTCCCATCGCCATCGATGATGACTGGAAGACGCTGCACCGCTGGTGGCTCGACCGCGCCGACCGCGGCTGGACCTCGGTGACCTTCGTCATCGACCGCGAAGGGGTCGTCCGCCACATCCATCCTGGCGGCGCATTCTTTCCCGGCGAACCGGGCTTCGGGGCACTGGAGGCGGCAGTGCGCGCGGCGTTGTGAACGTGCTGCGGACCTGGAGCTCCTCGCTCGTGTTGCTGGCTGCTTGCTGGTTTGCCGCGTGTCGGCGGCCGCCTGCACGCGAGGGCGAGATCCGCTTTGCGATGCCGAGCGACGGTGTTGCTTCGATCCAGATCAAAGCCGGCGATGGCCGCGTGGTGCGAACGCTGGCGGAAACGCAGGCCTTTGCCAAAGGGGATCAATCGCTGGTCTGGGACAGACTGGATGACGCGGGCCACGCGGTGGCGCCGGGGGAATATCTTTGGTCTGGCGCCGTGACTGGCGGCATCCACGCGAAGCTGCGTGGCTGGGCTTGCGCGGACTTCGGGACGCCGTGGAAACCCGCAGATGGCAAACCTCAGTGGGGTGGCGACGCGGGCGTGCCGAGCGCGGTCGCGGCCGACGCCGAGCGCGTCTATCTAGGCTGGAGCGGGGCTCGCGCAGGCAGCGCCGTTCTCGCCTGCGATCTCGAGGGGCGTCCGCTCTGGAGCTGGCGCGACCATGATCTCGACCGCCGCGTGCCGGGCGGCACGGGAGTCCAGGCACTGTCAGTGGATGCCGGCGTCGTCACCGTGCTCAAAGGGCTCGAAGGTATCGAAGTGAAGGGCTACGAACTGATCAAACTCGACGCGGAAACCGGGCAGGCGATCCCTTGGCCGGAAAATCGCCGCCTGAACATCGAGGATCTATGGCCGGCAGACGCGAAGTCGAAACCGCGCCACGCCGACGGTATGGCCGCGCGCGCTGGCCGCATCTTCCTTACTTTCACCGAAGAGCAATTTCTCGCGGTTCTCGATGGGCAGACCGGCGCGTATCTCCAGACGGTTGTTGGCGCGCCGCCGGAACTGATCTATAGCGTGCCCACGAAAACGGAATCAGCGGAAGAGCCCGGGAAGCTCATGGACGTTGACTTCGCGGTCGTCTCCCTGCGCGGCGGAGTCATCGGCAAAGTGCTCTTTGCGCACGATCCGGTATGGGTGGTGACCAGCGAGATGGAGCCGCTGGAACGCGAAGAGCGGATCACGGCGCTGAGCGTGATCGGCGACGGCGCGAAGCACCATCAACACTCCGTGTTCGTCGGGCTCGGCGCGCCGTTCCACCAGGTGCAACGGCGCGCTCTGCTCAATACCGAGGGCTTCGAGTGGAGCGCCGGAAAGACCGGCGGGCGACAAACCGGGGCGTGGGTTCCCGAGGCGATGGGGCCGATCCGAGGCGTCGCGCTCGATGCCCGCGGGCGGCTGTGGGTGGCTGAAGGTTCTGCCACACCACCGCGCTTCAGCGTTTGGGAAACCGCGGGAAACGAAGGGCGGCTCCTCCGCGAATTCTACGGCCCCGCAGTGGGTGGTGGCGCCGCCGTCTTTCCCGGCGATCCGGATGTTTTCGTGGGCGCATGCTGCGAATGGCGGATCGATCCGCAAACCGGGCAATCGCGTTGCCTCGGCGTCATTTCCCGTGAAGGCGATTCGGTGCTCGGCTTCATCTCCCCGGAACCGGGGAAATATGAGCTCCTGATCGAAAATGGGGCCAGTGGAAGCACTCGCCTCGCACGCATTGGAGACGGTCACTACGAACCGCGGGCAGCGGATGCAGCGCCGGTCCTTCAGCCGCGGGAGGAGAAGTTCGCGGGGCAGTGCATCGGCGAGGTAAGGTCGCGATCCGGCGGACGGTCGATTCGTTTCATTCGGACGAAAGAATCGTTGCTGGTGGTGACAGCCGACGACCTCGTGCTCGGCCGCCTTTTCCGCGGATCACGCCCAGCTCGCGCCGAGCTCGGCGCGGATTTTACCGATGGACCGATGGGGCACGATTCGGGTTCCCATGTCACGCAGGCGGCGGACGCTCGCGTCTTTTTTTCCACGTCAGAAGCGGGCCTGTGGGTTGCCGAAATCACCGGGTTCGACACGATCCAACCGCTCGTCGGCGGGACGCTCCGAATCGGCAAACCGCCGCGCTAGTTCACGGCGATTTTGAATTCCCGTTCGACGACTTCGGCGGTCCGCGTAGTTTGAAGAAATGAAACGCGTCTTCGGCATCGAAACGGAATACGGGATCACTGTGGACGGGATGGAAGAGCTGGATGTCGTGCGCGAGTCGATCGAGATCGTGCGCAGCTACACGGCGCACGGGGCTTCGATGAAATGGGATTACAACCTCGAGGACCCGCATCAGGACGCGCGCGGTTTTCGCGCCGCAGAGCTGCTCCAGGACACGGACGAAGCGGCCTACTACGAGATCGACAAGAACCGGCCGCTGAGCTTCGAGGAGATCAAGAGCGACCTCGTGCTGAGCAACGGCGCGCGCTTTTACAACGACCACGCGCATCCCGAGTACTCGACGCCGGAGTGTTCGACGATCCGCGAGATCGTGATGCAGGACAGCGCGGGCGAACGCATCCTCGCTGAGTGCGCGCGGCGGCGAAACAAGACGCTGCCCGAGGACATGGAGACGAAGCTCTACAAGAACAACACGGACTTCGTCGGCCACAGCTATGGGTGCCACGACAACTACCTGATGCGGCGCGACGTGCCGTGGGATCGGATCGTGCGCGAGGTGGTGCCGTTCCTGGTCACGCGGCAGATTTTCGGCGGCGCGGGCAAGATGGGTGTGGAAGGCGAGGACACCGCGGGCACGCCGGGTGTTTACCAGATCGCGCAGCGTTCGGATTTTTTCAGCGTGCTCTGCTCGATCGACACGATGAATCGCCGCCCGCTCGTGAACACGCGCGATGAGCCGCACGCGGACGCGGAGGCTTACCGGCGGTTTCACGTCATCATCGGCGACGCAAACATGAGCCAGTTCGCGACGGCTCTGAAGATCGGGACGACGAGCCTCGTGCTCGAATTGATCGAGACCGGACACGCGCCGCAGCTTGAATTCGCGAACCCGATCGAGGCGACGAAATCGATCAGCCGCGACGCGAGTTATTCGTGGATCGTGGAGCTGCGCGATGGGCGAAAAATTTCTGCCATCGACATCCAGCGCCTCTACCTCGCGGCCGCTAAGGAGCATTGCAGCAAGGATGGCGACACGCCGTGGCTGCTGCACGAATGGGAGCACGTGCTCAACGATCTCGCGCTCGACTATTGGAAATGCCGTGATCGGCTCGACTGGGTGGCGAAGAAGTTTCTCCTCACTACCTTCCAGGAAAGCGAGAAGCTGGAGTGGAGTGATCCGTGGCTGCAATCGATCGACCTCGAATATCACAACGTCACGCTCGACCGCGGACTTTTCTACGAGCTGATGCGCGAGGGGCAGATGCGACGCATCGTCAGCGAGGATGAAATCCGGCAGGCGATCTTCCAGCCGCCGGAGACGACGCGCGCCTTCTTCCGCGGGCGCGCAGTGGCGAAGTTCAACCGCGAGATCGAGTCGATCCAGTGGGATGAAATGACCTTCCGCAGCAACGGCACGACGCGCACCGTCGAACTCGCGCATCCTTCGCACGACGCGTGGCTCGACCGGGTGAACGCGGCGATCCGTTCCGCGCGGACGTTCGAAGAACTCGACACGGCGCTGGCTTAGCGAGCTCAACACCGTGAATTCCCTTGAAGCGCGCGGCGCCTCACCGGACGCTTGATCGCATGAAGCGCGTTCTCGCTTTGCTCTCCTGTTTGCTTCCGTGGCTTGGTTCGCGGGCCGTCGCCGCCGAGCCAGTCGGCCCGGTGATCGTCGTGCCGATCAAGACGGAAATCTCCGAGGCGCAGTTCTTCTTTCTCCGCCGCGCGTTGAAGGAAGCCGATCGCCAGGGTGCCAGCGCCGTGGTGATCGACATGGATACTTATGGCGGCGAAGTCAAGGCCGCGAACAGCAGCATGGACGCGCTGCTCAAATCGCGTGTCCCCACCTTCATCTACATCAATCCCCGCGCGATCAGTGCCGGCGCGCTCATCGCGCTGGCGACACAGAAAATCTACATGTCGCCCGGCGCTTCGATCGGCGCCGCTGCACCGGTGATGGGCGGCGGCGAAGATTTGCCGAAGACGATGACGGACAAAACGGTTTCCGCGCTGAGTGCGATGGCGCGCGCGGCCGCGGAGAAAAATGGTCACCGAACGGACCTCGCCGATGCTTTCATCAGCAAAGACAAGGCGGTAAAAATCGGCGACGTGGTCGTGCATCCCGTGGGCTCGCTGCTCACCCTCACCGCGTCCGAAGCCGCGAAGCTTTACAATGACAAGCCGCTGCTCGCTGCGGGCGTCGCCAACACGCTCGAAGACATGGTGAAAAGCGCCGGCCTGACCGGCCCGATGAAGACGATCGAGCCGAGCGGCTTCGAGCAGGTCGCGTTTTGGATCACCGCGCTCTCGCCGCTTTTCCTGCTCGGGGGAATGCTCGGCGCCTACATTGAATTCAAGACACCTGGCTTCGGACTGCCGGGCATTCTCTCGGTCTGCTGCTTCACCATTTTCTTCACCGGCCACTATCTCGCCGGGCTCGCAGGCTGGGAAGTCGGCGCGATCTTCGTCGTCGGCCTGCTGCTGGTGCTCGGTGAATTGCTCCTGCATCCAGGCACCGTCGTTCCCGGTGTCGCCGGCGTGCTGCTCATGGTCGGCGCGCTGATCTGGGCCATGATCGACCGTTACCCCGGCGAGCCATTTCTGCCGACCACCGCGATGCTCGTTCGGCCACTGGTCAATCTCAGCATCGCCGTGTTGCTCGCCATCGTAGCGGGCGTGTGGCTCGCAAAGTTTCTGCCGCGCACCAGCTTCTACCATCGCATCGTCCTGGAGAGCACCGTCCATGGCAGCCCCGCCCACGCGACGATGGCCGACCTCAGCCCCGTCCAGCTCGGCCAGAGCGGCACCGCGCAGAGCATGCTGCGTCCGGCGGGAAAAGCGGAGTTCGGCGGACACACCGTGGACGTGATCACGCAGGGCGACTTCATCGATCCCGGCAGCGCGGTGCGCATCATCGCGCTCGATGGCCTGCGCGTGGTGGTGGAAAAGGTGTGATCGCCCGGCGATCAGCCCCCAGCCACGATCCGCACGAGCTCAATTCGATCGCCGTCGCTCAAGCTCTGGATTTCCCACTCATCGCGGCGCAGCGCGTTGCCGTTATGCTCGACGAGACAAGCGGCTGGCGGCAGCCCAAGCTCGACGATCAACTCAGCGATGCTGCGCGCGTTCACCTCGCGTGCCTCGCCGTTGATCGAAAGCATCATGTCGCGGCGCCGATGATGCCTGCGTCCCAATCCTTCCACACCGGCTCGAGACCGCCGGCGCGGAGCATCGTCGCGACTTCCGCAGCGCTGCGTTCGTCGGCGATTTCGAACTGTCCCGTTGCGCCGGTCTCGGGCGTGAGTTCCCCGGCGGACACTTCTTTTCCCCGGACCGTGAGGTGAAGGTCGTCGTGGCCGGCGCCGGTGTAGCCGCCCGGCTCGGTGTGACTGCCGGCGCTGATGAGAGTGACGCCGAGCGGGATGAGTGCATCGCGCAAGGCAGCAGGTTCGCGGGTGGACAGGACGATGCCGACTTGCGGAAAACACACGCGCAGCGCGCAGACGAGTTGCACGAGATCGCGATCTTCGAGGCGATGCCTCGGCTCGAAGCTCCCGGCACATGGACGCAGCCGCGGCAGGCTCACGGTGAACTGCGCGCGCCAGCAGCGGCGCAGCAGATGTTCGAGGTGCCGCGCGAGCGCGGTAGCTTCCGCCCGCCATTCACTCAGACCGAAAAGTGCGCCGATGCCGATGCGGCGGAAGCCTCCTTCGTAAGCCCGCTCGGGACACGCGAGCCGCCAGTCGAAATCCTTCTTCGGCCCCGCAGTGTGCATCTCAGCATAAGCCACGCGATCATACGTTTCCTGATAAACGACGAGCCCCTCAGCGCCCGCCGCAGAGAGCCGCGCGTAGTCCGGCGCTTCCATCGGCGCGACTTCGAGCGACACGGATGGAATCTCCGCCGCGAGCGCGCGCACACAGGCTTCGAGATAGCCGTTCGAGACAAACCGCGGATGTTCGCCCGCCACGAGCAGGATATTGCGGAAGCCTTCCTTCGCCAGATGCCGCGCCTCCTTCACCACCGCCTGCACGTCGAGCGTCACGCGCAGAATGGCGTTGTCACGCGAGAAGCCGCAGTACTGGCAGTTGTTGATGCACTCGTTGGAAAGATACAGCGGCGCGAAAAGCCGGATCGCCTTGCCGAAATTGCGTCGCGTCGCCGCCGCGCTTTCGCGCGCGAGCGCTTCCAGCCGCGCGTCAGCGAGCGGCTCCAGCAGCGAGCCAAAACGCCGGAGCGCCGGCGAGAGTTGCGTAGTTGTGAGGAAATGGCTCTGCGACATGCGATCAAGTGCGGCGCGCAATATCCCGGCTCGCGCGCGGGTTGTAAATAGGCGGCCCGATTTGCGAGGCTGCGCCTTTCGCATGCCCGACCTGCCCGTCGCCTATCATCTCGCTGTCACCGCGGTGCTCGTGCTCGGGCTGATCACCGTTCTCGTCAATCTCGCCTTCTTCGACGGCCTCACACCTGCGCCGCCACCAGCTTGCGAGGTCGCCCGGCGCGTCTCCATTCTCGTCCCCGCGCGAAACGAAGAGCGATGCATCGGCCCATGCATTGCGTCGCTGCTCGCGCAGGACTATCCGAATTTCGAACTGATCGTCCTCGATGACCAATCCTCCGACGCCACCCCGCACCTGCTCGACGAACTCGGCGTGCGCCCCGGGGACCCGCTTCGGCGCTTGATCCGCGGGCAGCCCCTGCCCTCAGGTTGGGTTGGGAAAAACTGGGCGTGCGATCAACTCGCGAGTGCGGCCACGGGTGAATTTCTTTTCTTCACCGACGCCGATACCACCCACGCTCCCGGCACTGTTTCCGCCGCCGTCGCTTACTCCGAGCGCCGGCGCGCCTCGCTCGTCTCCGCCTGGCCGCGGCTGGTGACGGTGACGTGGAGTGAAAAGCTGATCATCCCGATGATCCTGCTCCTCGGCATGACACACTACCCGCACTGGCTCGTGCTCGCACTTCAGCGCTGGCCGAACGCCGCACGCCGGTTGCCACGGTCGCTGCTCGGCGGACTCGGCGCGGGCAATGGACAGTTCATGTTCTGGCGTCGCTCGGCCTACGACGCGGTGGGCGGCCACGCGGCACTCCGCGCGCACCTCGTCGAGGATGTCGCGCTCGGACGGGCCGTCGCCGCGCGGATCGCCGAGGGACTGCGTCTTTTCAACTGCGACGCGCTGCGCTTTTCCACCTGCCGCATGTATCGCAGCTTCGGCGAGACGTGGTCCGGGTTTACCAAGAACCTCTGGCCCGCGTTTGAAGGGCGCGTTTCTCTCTTTTGCTTCATCGGCGCCGTGCAGGTCTTCGCGTATCTCGCACCGAGCATTTTGCTTTGTTTGAAATGGCACAGCTCCGAACGCCCGTGGCTCGCTGCGCAGGTGGGACTGATCCTCGCGATTCGCATCGTGCTCACTGCGCGCTACCGGACTTCATGGTTGAGTTGCCTGTTTCACCCGCTCGCCGAGCTTATCGGCATCGCCATCGCGCTGAATTCCTGGCGCCTCGCGAGCCGCCGCGGGGTCGTGTGGAAAGGGCGTCGTTACACCACGGCGACACCGTCCTGAAACACGCCGTGCCTTGCTTTCACCGCGATCCTCAGCCAACGTGCCGCTACCGTGGACCAAAAAATCTTTCTCAGTCAGTTCGCACTCGGGTTCTATCTCGGCTGCGTTTTCCTTGTCCTTTCGCTCTACCAGTATTTCCGCCTGAAGGGTGAGCTGGCGCGGTTTCGCCGGCATCTCTCCGACAAGCTGGAGATCGAGGCGGAGACGATGAAGAAGATCAAACAGGACCAGGAATCACTGCGGCGCGAAAACGAAAGTCTGCGCATCAAAGTCAACGCACTCAACGAAACGCCCGACCGGAAGCTGCAGCGCGATTTGGAAATCTACGCCCGGGCAGAAAAGCGGATGTTGCTCAACGTTCCCGGATTCGCGCCCGCGTGGGAGACCGCAAAGACCGAGGCGCACAATGAACTCGCCGAAGAGGAAGGCGGACGCAGCGCGCCGAAACGGATTTTCCAGCGGCTTTTCGGCGGGAGCGGCGGAAATCAGAACGCACTCCCGGCGCGCGACACGAGCGGCAATTCACACGAGAGCGAAAGCGCGAAGGCGAACTCCGAAGGGTAAGGCGCGTGCGTCGCGAAATCAGCTCGCCAGCATTTACGCCTTCATCCGCTCGATGTGCGCACCGAGCCCGTTGAGCTTCTCGTCAATCAATTCGTAGCCGCGGTCGATGTGGTAAACGCGGTTCACCTCCGTCACGCCTTCGGCCTTTAGCCCCGCGAGCACTAGAGCAGCCGAAGCGCGGAGATCGCTCGCCATCACTGGTGCACCACTGAGCCGCTCGACGCCTTTGATGACCGCCGTCGGGCCGTTCAGCGAGATGTCGGCACCCATTCGTTTCATTTCGGAAACGTGCATGTAACGCTGCGGAAAGATCGTCTCCGTGATCACGGAAATTCCATTCGCCTTCGAAAGCAGCGCACACATCTGCGCCTGCATGTCGGTGGGAAATCCGGGGTATGGCTCGGTGGTCAGTTCGAGCGCCTTCGGTTGGCCGTTGCCGGTGATCGTCAGGTTGTCGCCCTCAACCGTGATGCCGTAACCGGAACGGATCAGCGCATCCGTGACGGAAGTCAGATGCGAGGCATCGACTCGCTTGAGCGTGATCTCCTTTCCCGCGATCGCGCCCGCGACCAGGAACGTCCCGGCCTCGATGCGGTCGGGGATGACCGAATGCTCGGCACCGTGCAGTTCCTTCACGCCCTCGATAACGATTCGTCGCGTGCCGGCGCCTTCAATTTTCGCGCCCATCTTATTCAGGAAATTAGCGAGATCCACGACCTCCGGTTCCGCGGCGGCGCTGTCGATTACCGTCGTCCCTTCCGCGAGGACCGCGGCCATCATCACGTTGTCGGTGCCGAGCACGGTCGGGCCGAGTTTTCCGCGGAGGTTGATCACGCCACCGATGAGTTGTCCGGCGAACACTTTCACGTTGCCCTGCTCGATGCGGTGCATCGCGCCGAGCGCCTCGAAGCCTTTGAGATGCAAATCGATCGGACGATCGCCGATAACGCACCCGCCGGGAAGCGAGACGGTCGCCTCCTTTTCCCGGCCGAGCAGCGGGCCGAGGACGCAGACTGAGGCGCGCATTTTCCGCACAATTTCATAGGGCGCTTCGGTCCCGATCTTTTCGGCCTGCACGGTGACGACACCGCTGGCCCGCTCCACCTGCGCGCCGAGGTGCGAGAGAATTTGCAGCATGTAGTGGATGTCGCTGAGATCCGGCACGTGATGGATCACGCAAGGTTCCTTGGTCAGCAACGTCGCGGCGAGAATCGGAAGCGCGGAGTTTTTTGAGCCACTGATTTTGACGGTGCCGGAGAGTGGCTGACCGCCGTGAACGAGAATTTTATCCATAATTTGCGAAGACGAATCGGTTGCGCCCTTGGTAGTCGCTCACCACGCGAATGTCTTGATAATTGTGTGCCGCGAGCATCCCGCGCAATGCGTCCGCCTGATCGTGTCCGATCTCCAGCGCGAGCATCCCGTGAAGATGCTTCGTCGCATCGGGGATGAAGCGCTCGAAAAGTCGCATCCCCCCCGCACCGCCATCGAGAGCCGAAAGCGGATCACGCTGAACTTCGCGCGTCAGCGTCGGAATCACCTCCGCGGCGATGTACGGAAGGTTTGCGGCCACGAGGTCGAACTCTCCGTTCACAGCGGAAAATAGATCGCTCTTCACGAGGCGAATCCTGTCGCCGACGCCGAGTCGTGACGTATTTTCGCCTGCGAGCGCGAGCGCATCGGCGGAAAGGTCCACTGCCTCCACGGTGGCCTCAGGCCAGGTCAGCGCGAAAGTCAGCGCGATCACCCCGCTGCCGGTTCCTACGTCAATGATTCGCAGTGGACTCGCTTCCCGCTTCCGAAATTCCGCCACCACGAGTTCGCAAAGCTGTTCAGTCTCTGGCCGCGGAACCAGCGCACGCCGATCGCAGGCGAAGCTCCTCCCGCAAAATTCCACCGTGCCGAGCAAATGCTGCAGCGGCTCGCCTTGCGCCCGGCGTTTCACCAAGTCGCGCAGGGGATTGAGTTCCTGGTCGCCGAGCGGTCGATCAAATTCCAGGTAAAGTTCCATGCGCTTCTTTCCCAGCACATGCGCCAGGAGATGCTCGATGCTCAGCCGCGCGCTCTCGACCCCGCTCTTCTGAAAGTAAGCGGTCGTCGCCTGAATAACTTCGAGCACGGTTTTCATTGGCCGCACCTTGTAGCCCTCGCCGGGACAAACCGCAAACGCCCCGGCATACGGAAGGCCTCCGCCTAGCGCTTCGTGCCCAGTGTCATCGAGCAGTAAGCGATACGGTCTGAAGTTGTCGGATGTTCTGGCCTCGTACCATGCGGATTACGCCGACGGTGAAATCAACCGCCGACCCGCTGCCGATCATTTCCAGGAGTTCGTCCACCTGTCGGGTAGATGTGATCGCGTAGCGTCCCACCTGGTAAATTACGATTCCTCGGGTTATTCCTGCCGCCTCGGCGGGCGAACGCGGATCAACATCCGCGACAAGCACGCCCGAGCCCGGCTCGTATCCCAAAGTTTCGCTCAAATCGGCCGTGAGATCCTGGAGTTGCAGCCCAAAATATTTGCGAGCCAGCGAGACCGGCGACGTTTGCTTCCCCTTCTTCTCATTGGCCGCAACCTTCTTAAACTCTTCGACCTTCGCGCGCACGAGTTCGCCAGGAATCGCGAATCCCAGCCCCTGTGTCGGAACACCCTGCGGAGTGAACGCCATCTTCACGGAACTAACGCCAACGAGTTTCCCCGCCAAATCAACGACCGGTCCGCCACTGTTTCCCGGGTTGATAGCAGCATCCGTCTGGATCAAGCCCTTGTGCTCGATTTCATCCACTGCAACGGTCCGATTCTTCGCGCTCAAGATCCCCCGCGCGACACTGCTCCCGTACCCGAGTGGGTTCCCAAGCACGAGGACAGTCTGACCGAGCAAATTCGGAGAAAGATCCGCAAGCTGAATAAAGGGCAACGGCGCCGGGCTCTCGATTTTCAAGAGAGCTAAGTCTGACTCACTGGAGCCCGTAACATATTTCGCCTCGTAGGTCTTTCCATCATTCGTCGTGATTGAGATTTTCAATTCGGCCGCCCGTTCCACGACGTGTTCGTTGGTTACAATATATCCCCTGGGGTCAACGATGAACCCTGATCCCAGGCTCTGAACTTTCTGCCTGATCTGCCGCGGCGGTCGCATCGGTCCACCAAAGAAATTGTTAAAGAAATCATCATACGGATCCCGGACGGTCCTCTTCACCACTCGCTCAGTATTGATGTTCACCACGGCCGGCATCGCTTTGGCCACCGCAATCACGGAGAGTTCCTTTGCCGGATCTTCCTGAGTGCGCCCAACCGCAAGGAGCAAATCAAAGAGCAGGCAAAACGGAATAAGTCGGAGATTCATGAAAAGACTTCGTTTAGACGCTTCGTTATCAGCCACGCTCAATGATTTCCAAAATTTCAAATCACGCCGAATTATGGCAATCAAGCAAATGAAAACCCCGCTCTTCGTTTCCGAAGAGCGGGGTTAAATTACTGGCGACGTCCTACTTTCGCACAACCTAGAGATGCACTATCATCGGGGCTGCAGCGTTTCACTTCCGTGTTCGAAATGGGAACGGGTGGGGCCACTGCGCTAGGATCACCAGAAGTCTGACGAATTTGAGGCCACATTTAGGCTCTCTGGGGAGGGTTCTCACTGGGGGATGAGTCGAACCTCAAATTCGCCAGACTTCTAGAGACCGGTCACCGCACTCGCGGCGACCTATTCTTGATCAAAGAACCATGTTGATTCTCTGACATCTACATACAGGCAGACTTACAATTTCTTCGAGCTGAGATTTTAATAAAAGTCGTTTTCGACCTCCTAAAAGGAGGAGGAAAAGACCAAGCCGAACGGAATATTAGTACTTCTCAGCTGAACGTATTACTACGCTTACACCGGAAGCCTATCAACGTGGTGGTCTACCACGATCCTTCGGGGAAGAGTCATCTTGGGAGAGGCTTGGCGCTTAGATGCTTTCAGCGCTTATCCTTTCCGAACATAGCTACCCAGCACTGCCCTTGACAGGACAACTGGAACACCAGTGGTTCGTCACACCCGGTCCTCTCGTACTAAGGTGTGAACCCCTCACTCTTCCTGCGCCCACAGCGGATAAGGACCGAACTGTCTCGCGACGTTCTGAACCCAGCTCGCGTACCACTTTAACCGGCGAACAGCCGGACCCTTGGGACCTTCTCCAGCCCCAGGATGTGATGAGCCGACATCGAGGTGCCAAACCGAGTCGTCGATATGAGCTCTTGGACTCGATCAGCCTGTTATCCCTAGCGTACCTTTTGTCCGTTGAGCGATGGCAATTCCACATTCAACCACCGGATCACTTGGACCTGCTTTCGCATCTGCTCGACTTGTAGGTCTCACAGTTAGGCTGGCTTATATCCATATACTCGTCACCTGATTACCAACCAGGCTGAGCCAACCTTCGTACTCCTCCGTTACTCTTTGGGAGGATACCGCCCCAGTAAAACTGACCGGCTGCCAGTGTCCCTCTGCCAGATCATGGCGAGAGGTTAGATTTTCCAGTTTCAAAGGGTGGTGTTTCATTGACGCCTCATCAAACCCCGAAAGGCTCGAATCAAAGGCTACCACTTACGCTAAGCATTAAAACCGAAAAAACAGTAACAGCGTACAGTAAAGGTGCATAGGGTCTTTCCGTCCTGCTGCGGGTAGGCGGCATCTTCACCGCCACTACAACTTCGCTGAGCTCCTCGTTGAGACAGCGGTCAACTCGTTACACGATTCGTGCAGGTCGGAACTTACCCGACAAGGAATTTCGCTACCTTAGGACCGTTATAGTTACGGCCGACATTCACGGGGACTTGGGCTCAAAGCTTCGCCTTGCGGCTAACCTCTTACCGTAATCTTTCCGCATTGGTCACGTGTCACACCCTATACGTCGTCTTGCGACTTAGCAGAGTGCTGTGTTTTTGTTAAACAGTCGGTTGACCCATTTCACTGCGACCGTCTTGCGACGGCACCCCTTCTTCCGAAGTTACGGGGCTAGATTGCCGAGTTCCTTAACGAGGTTTCACTCACGCGCCTGGGTATACTCTACCCACCCACCTGTGTCGGTTTACGGTACGGGCGACCTTGGGAACAAACGAGAGTTTTTCTTGGTGTTCGCTTTAAAGAATCCGTCTTGGCCGTGGCCTCAACGTCTGCTTGCGCAACAGTCACTTTCAATCGACTGCTCTTCTCCGCGCCCACGTCACTCTCGCCCTTAACCAAAGCCGGTGCTGGAATATTAAACCAGCTATCCATCGACTACGCCCTTCGGCCTCGCCTTAGGTCCCGACTAACCCTGTGAGGACGAACCTTGCACAGGAAACCTTGGGTTTACGGCGGCCAGGAGTCTAACCTGGCTTATCGCTACTCATGTCTGCATTCTCACTCGTTGGGACTCCACAGTTGCTTACGCTCCTGCTTCTACGCTCCAACGACGCTCCCCTACCACTCCCAGCGGACGAATCCGCTGAAAATCCAGAGCTTCGGTATACCGCTTATCGCCAATCATTTTCGGCGCGAAAACACTCGATGAGTCAGCTATTACGCACTGTTTAAATGATGGCTGCCTCTAAGCCAACATCCTCATTGTCTAAGTATCTTCACATCCTTTCCACTGAACGGTATTTGGGCACCTTAGCTGCTGGTCTGGCATGTTTGCCTCTCGCGCACGAAGCTTATCCCTCGCGCACTGACTCCCGGGTTATGTTATGCGGCATTCGGAGTTTGATTGAATTCGATACCCTGGTGTGGGCTCTAGTTCATCCAGTGCTCTACCTCCGCATATAAACACCCGAGGCTAGCCCTCAAGCTATTTCGGGGAGAACCAGCTATCACCGGGTTTGATTAGTCTTTCGCTCCTACCCACAGTTCATCAGAGGACTTTTCAATGTTCACCTGTTCGGA
The DNA here is from genome assembly GCA_049690035.1 of Chthoniobacteraceae bacterium. Taxonomy (GTDB): domain Bacteria; phylum Verrucomicrobiota; class Verrucomicrobiia; order Chthoniobacterales; family Chthoniobacteraceae; genus Chthoniobacter. Next base: position 19,998 of record JBAVML010000239.1, on the reverse strand, counting down.
CCTCCACGCGGTATTACCCGCGCTTCATCCTGACCATGGGTAGATCACCTCGGCTTCGGGTCTACTGCCAGCGACTAGAACGCCCATTTCGGACTCGCTTTCGCTTCGCCTCCATCCCATAAGGACTTAGGCTTGCCACTGACAATAACTCGCAGACTCATTAAGCAAAAGGCACGCCATCACCCTTGCGGGCTTTGACACCTTGTAAGCACATGATTTCAGGGACTATTTCACTCCGCTCAAAGCGGTTCTTTTCACCTTTCCCTCGCGGTACTTGTTCACTATCGGTCGCCAATTAGTATTTAGCCTTACGCCGTGGTCGGCGTGGATTCACGCGAAGCTTCACTTGCATCGCGTTACTCAGGGACTCCCTAGGCGTGCTCGGATTTTCGATTACGGGCCTCTCACCCTCTATGGAGCGATTTTCCAGTCGCTTCATCTAATCGTTGCACTACCACATCGGGGCCCTACAACACCCATAGCAAGCTATGGGTTTGGGCTGTTCCGCTTTCGCTCGCCGCTACTTACGGAATCGCATTCGCTTTCTTTTCCTCCGGTTACTGAGATGTTTCACTTCACCGGGTATTGCTCTAGCCGAGCTATGTATTCACTCGGCAGTAACAGAGGGTTAACTCTGCTGGGTTACCCCATTCGGAGATGCACGGGTCAAAGCGTATTTGCCGCTATCCGTGCCTTATCGCAGCTTATCACGTCCTTCTTCGCCTATTGGCACCAAGGCATCCATCATGTGCTCTTTGTAGCTTGATCAATCGTATCCTCCTGATCCGAAGACCAGGGGAAATTTGTGATAACTGAAATTCTCTTGGCCGCATTGCTGCGACCGAATTTCAGACTCAACTCTAAAAGTTGTATTACTTACCTGTATGTAGATGTCAAAGAACCAGCGAGCCTGATGGCCCGCGGTCGGTTTGGCTTCTGGGATTTCTCCTGTCGGTCAAACTCAAAACGGTCGTTGTTTGCTTCATCCTTTACCGATGGTGGGCGTGGCAGGATTCGAACCTGCGACCCTGCGCTTATCAAGCGCATGCTCTAACCAACTGAGCTACACGCCCGTTGGTTTGAGACACTGGTGGAGGCATGGGGATTCGAACCCCAGACCTATAGCTTGCAAAGCTACCGCTCTACCAACTGAGCTATGCCCCCAGAGATGGGTTTGTGGGTGGGTTCGAACCGTGGTTCCGTTGCCGGACGCATCGGGAATCGAAGCAAAAACTGAATTGTGCGCTACCGTTTCAGATACTCTGAGCCTCAGCGCCTTTCGTTGCTGAGGTCTTTAGGTTCGCATATCGAGACACCCGAAGGTGCCTGATGTCAGCGATCGACCTATGCCGCCCCGGTGAGGGGGTTGAGGCATTTCTCCTTAGAAAGGAGGTGATCCAGCCGCAGGTTCCCCTACGGCTACCTTGTTACGACTTCATCCCAGTTACCGCCCATACCTTAGGGCACTGCCTCCTTGCGGTTGGCGCATGCACTTCGGGTACAAGTGACTTCCATGATGTGACGGGCGGTGTGTACAAGGCCCGGGAACGTATTCACGGCGTCGTAGCTGATACGCCATTACTAGCGATTCCGGCTTCATGGAGGCGAGTTGCAGCCTCCAATCCGAATTGGGCTCAGTTTTAGGGATTTCCTCCACCTCGCGGTTTCGGTTCGTTCTGTACTGAGCATTGTAGTACGTGTGCAGCCCTAGCCGTAAGGGCCATGCTGACTTGACGTCATCCCCACCTTCCTCCCCGTTTCACAGGGCAGTCTGAACAGAGTGCTCGGCCCGAAGGCCGGTGGCAACAGTTCACAGGGGTTGCGCTCGTTGCGGGACTTAACCCAACATCTCACGACACGAGCTGACGACAGCCATGCAGCACCTGTGCAAATTCTGTATTGCTACAGTCGCCGGCTTTCACCGACTTAGAGATGCATGTCAAGGCTAGGTAAGGTTCTTCGCGTTGCATCGAATTAAGCCACATACTCCACCGCTTGTGCGGGCCCCCGTCAATTTCTTTGAGTTTTAATCTTGCGACCGTACTCCCCAGGCGGCGCGTTTAACGCGTTAGCTCCGGCACAGAAGGGGTCGAATCCTCCCACACCAAACGCGCACCGTTTACTGCCAGGACTACCGGGGTATCTAATCCCGTTTGCTCCCCTGGCCTTCGTGCCTCAGTGTCAGTAACTGTCCAGAGATTCGCCTTCGCCACTGGTCTTCCTTACGATATCTACGCATTTCACTGCTACACCGTAAATTCCAATCTCCTCTCCAGTACTCTAGCAAGGCAGTATCAAGTGCAGTTTCGGGGTTGAGCCCCGAGATTTCACACCTGACTAACCTCGCCACCTACGCACCCTTTACGCCCAATGAATCCGAACAACGCTTGAGACCTCTGTATTACCGCGGCTGCTGGCACAGAGTTAGCCGTCTCTTCCTCTTCTGGTACTATCAAGCTGACGACAGTTAATCGCCAACAATTGTTCCCAAATGACAGGAGTTTACAATCCGAAGACCTTCATCCTCCACGCGGCGTCGCTCCTTCAGGGTTTCCCCCATTGAGAAAAATTCTCGACTGCTGCCACCCGTAGGTGTCTGGACCGTGTCTCAGTTCCAGTGTGGCTGGTCGTCCTCTCAGACCAGCTACCCGTCATAGCCTTGGTGAGCCGTTACCTCACCAACTAGCTGATAGGCCGCGGGCTCATCAAGATGCGCCAGGTTGCCCCGGCTTTGGTGTCGTGTTGAATCCAACACTAACCACATGCGGTATTAATTCGCCTTTCGGCGAGCTATCCCCCACATCTCGGCAGATTGCCCACGTGTTACGCACCCTTACGCCACTGAACTTCACGTGTATTGCTACAAATGAAATCCCGTTCGACTTGCATGTCTTATCCACGCCGCCAGCGTTCGTTCTGAGCCAGAATCAAACTCTCCGTGAAAAACGGATCGGATGCAGGTAAACCCACAGAGCCGAAAGTTTGCGCCAACGACTGCTAAGGTCGTGGCTAAATCTGACCGTTCATACCCACGCTACCCTTCTCAGTAAAGAGGCAGGGCATGTGGGGTTTGTCCGATCTGTATGTTTTGAAATCAAAGATCTGACGTGTAACGCACAATTCAATTTTTGCTTACTATTTGACCGTTCTGAATTTGCTCATTCCGCAGCCTTCAGACTTGCGCCTGAACTCCACGGAGTCGTGTGACAAATTCCAGAATCAAACTTTCAAAGATCGCTGCTCAACCGCACTTCAGGGCGACAAAAAACTCAATCTCGGCGCCGACTTTAAAGCTCGCATGCCACTCGTGAAAGTGACCGCTCATTTCATTGTCGGGACAAGATTGAGTTCAATCTGAAGTCCCTGAAGTTGGAAGAACAAGATGCCCTTTCGAGCACCCCCGCTTGTCTTGCGGGACGAGCACTGTAGGGACTTTGATTTGGCGGTCAACGATTATTTCGAACTTTTTTCGACTTTGTTTCGCTAACTGCCGCATCGCGTTCGCCGCTTATGCAGGCCCCGCTCGTTGCGGGACGTGGAAGCTAGCAAGGCGGTCCAGACCGACAAGAAGTTTCTGCAAAAAACTTTCAGGAGCTTGTGCGGCGGCGGCGGAAAGCGACGGTTTTAGCGAGAGCTAATCGATCGGGAAGCAAGGAAAACACAGACCTCGCGGCCCGACGGAGGTTTTCCACCGTGCGCTGGGAATTCTCCGAAAGATTGTGAATCACCACGGTCTCGGATGTCCGCGCTTGGGAATCGGAGTGCTCTTCGGCGGCTCGGGATGCGACTGGCGGTACGACTTCGTCGCAGCGCCCACGAGCAACGCGACCAAGAAGAAGGTCACGATCTTGATTTCGTCCTTCGTCATTCTCATGGCTTCACGTTTTCGCGGCGTTGGAAATCGAAGTGCCCGCGAATGTTTTGACTGAAGTATCGTCCCTTCGACGCTGCTTTTTGCATTCCCTCGAAGATCGAACGCGGGACGGAGAAGTATCGGTAGAGAGCACCGCTCCTAAATTCGATCTCGAGCACCCGCAATTCGGCGTGAAATCCGATGCTGGCGATGCTTCGGGAATCAACCGCTTCGCGGCGAATTTCGATAGTAAGAGGATCGTCCTTTGCGTCCAATCGCGAGACGAGGTAGGAATGCGCCAGCCAGCCGGTGGCGAGGCGAATGAAATTCCTTCGATCCAACTCCATCCTCATTTGAAAACGAGGATAGGGAAAACGCTGATTTAGACGAGGGCAAAGATGCGCTCAGTGGAAATCGTGCGACGCGGAACCCGGCAGAGCACCGTGTGGAACCGACTCCACCCGTTCGGCCTGCACGATACACGTGCCTTCGCGTGTCTGAATTACGCCCTCAATGACGAGAAATGGCTCCTGTGTGAGAAGCAGCCGCTCCCGCTCGAAAAGCCACGGATGCACGATCGCATTCGCGATTCCCGTCTCGTCTTCGAGGCTGACGAAGACGACCCCCTTCGCGGTTCCGGGGCGCTGGCGGCAGATCACATTTCCCGCGATGCGGACGCGGAGACCATGCGCCGCGCGCTCGAGATCCGCCGCACGCCACGCCTCAGGCACACTCGATCGCAGCAACGCCATCGGATGCCGGCCGATCGTCAGGCTCGTTCCCGCGTAGTCTGCGCGCACTCGTTCCGCGTGGCTCATTAGGGGAAGTGGACAGCCCTTTTTCGAAGGCGGCAGCGTGGGAAACAGATCGTTCTCACGATACTCCTCCTCGACCGTCCACAAGACTTCGCGCCGTTGTTTTCCGAACGCCGCGAACGCGCCGATCTCCGCCAGCGTCCGCCATTCCTCCCTGGCCAAACGCACGCGCGTGCGAAGCTCCGCGAGGTCGTGAAATGGCCGCGCCGCAAGCAATCGCTCCGCGCGTTCACGCGCCAGGCCTTTCACCATGCAGAGCCCGAGTCGGATCGCGTCATCCGCCTCGATCACGCACGGCCATTGCGAAGTCTGCACGCACACCGGGCGAAACTTCACGCTGCGTCGCTGCGCGTCCTTGATCAAAGTCGCCGACGAATAAAATCCCATCGGCTGATTGTTCAGCAGCGCGGCGTAAAACTCCGGCGCGCGATGCGCCTTCAGCCACGAACTTCCATACGCGAGATACGCAAAGCTGATCGCGTGCGACTCTGGAAATCCGTAGAGCGCGAACGACGAAACCGCGCCAACGATTTTCCCGATCGCATCGGGCCGAATGCCTTTGCGCTCCAATGCCGCGCCGAGCTTCACCTTCACTTTTTCCATCCGTTCGTGCGAGCGGTGAAAGCTCAGCGCGCGCCGCAACTCCTCCGCTTCCGAGCCGGAAAAATCCGCCAGCGCCATCGCCATCCCGAGCATCTGTTCCTGAAACAGCGGCACCCCGAGAGTCCGCTCCAGCACAGGCTTCAGCAGCTCATCGTAGCCGAAATAACTCTCCGGCTCGCTGCCTTCGCGCCGCGCGAGATACGGGTGCATCAGCCCCCCTTGGATCGGCCCCGGCCGGATGATCGCGACCTCGATCACGAGGTCGTAAAAACACTTCGGCTTCATCCGCGGCAGCGTCGCCATTTGCGCGCGGCTCTCGATTTGGAAAACGCCGATCGTGTCCGCCTTCTGGATCATCTCGAACGTCGCCGGATCGTCCTGCGGCAGCTTGTGAAACTCCACCTCGCGCCCGCGCTCCGCGCACAGCGTCAGCGTCTCCTGGATCGCCGCGAGCATGCCGAGCCCGAGCAGATCGATCTTCACCATCCCGAGATCTTCGCAGTCATCCTTGTCCCACTGCACCACCACGCGGCCGGGCATCGACGCACGCTCCAGCGGCACCACGCGATCGAGATTTTCCTGGCAAATCACCATCCCGCCCGAGTGCTGCCCGAGGTGCCGCGGCAGCCCGTGCATCGCCTCGTAGAGCCGTATGAATGCAGGCAACCGCGGGTGTTCCATCGCGATACCGGCCTTGCTCACCTGCTCTTGAAAACCGATCGTCTGCGGGAAGTCTCCGTTCGCGAAAAGGTTCGAAAAACGATCCAGCACATCGTTCGAAAAATTCAGCACCTTCCCGATCTCCCGCGCCGCACTCCGCCCGCGATAGCTGATCACATTCGCCGTCATCGCCGCGCCGCGCTCGCCGTAGCGGCGATACACTTCCTGGATCACGCGCTCGCGTCGCTCGCCGCTCGGCAGATCGAGATCAATATCCGGCCAGCTCCGCGGATTGCGCCCTTCGCTGAGGAAGCGCTCGAAGAGTAGCCGATACGCAATCGGATCGCAGAGCGTGATCCGCAGGCAATAGCACACCACACTGTTCGCCGCGCTGCCGCGACCCTGCACCATAATGTCGTTCTCCTCGCAGAATTTCACGAGGTCCCAGACGATGAGGAAATAGCCCGCGAACCCCAGCCGGCAGATGAGTTCCAGCTCCTTCTCGATCTGTCGCACCACCTTCTGCGGAAGCTGCGCGCAATAGCGTCGGCGCGCTCCTTCATAAGTCAGCCGGCGCAGCATCGCTTCCATCGTTTCACCGTCGTTCGTCGGGTATGTTGGAAATTGGTAACCGAGATTTTCGAGCGTGAATTCCAGCCGTTCCGCGAGCCGCTCGGTATTCGTGATCGCCTCCGGCAGATCGCAAAAAAGCGCCGTCATCTCCGCACCGCTTTTCACGTGGCGTTCCGCATTTTGCTCTAACAGCCGCCCGGCGAGATCGAGCTGCGTGTGGTGGCGCAGGCAGGTGAAAACATCAGCCACTTCGCGATGCGCGGGCGAGGCGTAGGTCACGCCATTCGTCGCAAGCAGCGGTAACCGATGATGCCGCGCGAGGTTGATCAATGCTTGATTCCGGCGCTGCTCGCCGCGGACATGATGGCGCTGGATCTCGATGAAAACCTGCTCCTTTCCAAACGTGGAAAGCAGCCGCGCGAGCGGACCTTCCGACGCGGGTCGATCCGCCGCATAGAGCGCCACGAGGCCGGCGGAAAACTCCGGCAGATCATCCCACCGCACCGGCGCGTGCTCCTTCGTGCCGCGCAATTTTGCCTGAGTGATCAGGCGGCTGAGATTGCGATACCCGGCCTGCGATTCCACGAGCACGGGCAGGATGTGGCCGTCCTCCATGGTTAGTTCGCTGCCCACGATCGCGCGCATTTTCGATTCGCGCGCGGCCTTGTAAAAGCGCGGCGCGCCGTAGAGGCCATCGCGATCACACAGTGCCATCGCCGGCAGTTCCATTTTCGCCGCACGATCCGCCAGATGCTCGGGGAAGGAGCCGCCGCGAAGAAAGCTGAAGGCACTGCGAGCGTGGAGTTCGACGTAAGCCATGGCGTCAGTCGTAAGTGCCGTCGAGGAACCACTCGTCGCCTTCCTGCGCGAGGCGGTAGAGTTGCTCGCCGACTTCGATATCCCATTCGATACGCGACCACGTGCGCTCACTCCACCACTCACCAGAGCTGCGCCACGGACCGCGGCAGCCGGTGATTTCGCCGAAAGCTTTTTCCGAAAAAACGTGGCGCGGACGCCCGTCACGCGCCTGCACATCGGCGCGCAAAGGCGGACGAAAGCGCTGCAGCGCCGGGCCGGATGGAGGCTCGGTCGCGACCACCGACGACGCTTCATCGAAGCGCGGAGTTTCGAGGCGAAACGCGTCGGAGCGATACGTGTCTTCGGCCACGGGTGTGCCGATGCGATCGTGGCCGAGCAGCGATTGGAGGCGCGCGAGCGTTTCGAAAAATCTATTGGGATCGCGCAGCCCGCTTTCGAAGAGGCCAAACTGCTTGTGCTCCGCACGGGTCGGCCGGGCGTGGAGTTCCACGGCGATGATCGGCGCTTCGGCGCGGATGGTTTCGAGATGCGTTTCGAGAATGCGGAAGAGTACATTCGCCTCCGCGGTCGGCGCGGGAATGCGGAACTCGTGCGCGTAGGGCGCGCCGGTGGCGAAGCTCAGCCGGAGTTCCAAAGTGGCGGCCACGCGATAGGCGGAGGCCAGTCGCGCCGCGAGTTGCTCGAGGAAGCGGCGCAGGATGAAGAGTAGCGGTTCCAGCGTCTCGACTTCGTGCTCGAGTTCCATCGCCTCAGCGAAAACTTCCGGCGCGCGCACCAAGCGCAGGGGACGCTCCGCCCGACCGGCGGCACGGTCCCACAGCTTCGCCGCCTCCCCGCCGAGCCGCGCCACCACTTGCTCGCGGGGCAGCGCGGTGAATTCTCCGAGCGTGTGAATGCCCCAGCGATGGAGCAGGCGGAAGGCGTCTTCACGGGCCGTTCGCACTTCATCGGAACACATCGCCGCATCGGCGGAGAGCGTCTCGAGCGGGAGCGGCGCTAGGAAATTTGCGGCACGTTCGACCACGCGCACCGGCGCGGCGCTGTGCGCGGCCAGCAACGCGAGATCGGGCGTCGCGGCAATACCGACGCAAGCCGTGAAAGCGAGAAGCCCGAGATGATCCACGATGGCTTTCGCTCCCAACTTTACACCGCCCTCTCCCTCTGCGCCTCCGCGTCTCTGCGGTTCAAATTCGCCCCTCCATTCGATCGTCACCACGCCTTCGCCGGTCGCTTCCAGCCAGGGTGAGAAAGTCTCCGCGCATTGCAGCAGGCAAGCGCTTTCGGCATCGAGCGTGCCGGGCGTGCGGAAGAGCAGCGCAGGGCAGCGACCAAGCGCCTGCGTCGTGGTCATACCGACCGTCACGGCGCGTTCGCGGGCGGCGGGGGTCATTTGCCGCACGCGCGCTGGGAGGTTGCCATCGACGATGGCCAGCGCACGGTCGCGCATTTCCGGTTCGCGCCGGAGCACGCACTGGAGGGCAAAGTCGGGGACGTAAATCGCCACAAACATCGTCGAGAAAACTGGGAGCGCGGGAACGAGCCTGTCGTCAGCCCACCTCCGCCATGAGAGTTTCGCCTGAGTCGGTGCGCGTCCCTTGCACGCGTCCGGTTTGGAAATTCAGAGTCGCGACGAGTTCGGCGCGGTCGCGTTCGAGGTCGTCGAGGGTGAAAGTGCTGTGCAAGGCGATGCGGACGCGCGCGCTCGGGATCATCGGGCGCGGCGTGAGCACGAGGAGCGCGGCGCCGCTCACCTCGACGATGCGCTGGAGCCGATACCACGACTGGCTCGGCACGCGCACGGCGTCGGCGCAGCCGCGGAGGTTCATGAGCACGAGCGGGAGATTGCCGTCGCGCAGGAGGAGGTCCGCAGCCTTCACGGCCTCGGCGGCGTTGTGGCAACGCACCCAGAGGAGCCGCGCGAGGGCAGAGGGATCGAGACCAGCGAGGTCAAAGCTGTCGCTGCCGTCGATCAACGCGACGAAATGCCGGGCGGTGGCGAGCAGTTGCGCCACGGCGAGCGCGCCTCCATGGCGGGCGCAATGCAGCTCGGTGAGATCGCCTTTGGGCAGACCATCACCAGCCGCGGCGTCGAGCGCCGGCCACCCGGCGAGCAAGCGCTGGCGGGGCTTCGCTACGGTAGCGAGGCCGCGCTCGGCGAGCAGTTCGCGGAGTTGGATGATCTTGGCGCTCGTGGACACGAGGCCAAGCTAGGCGGTTTCGGAAAGTGTTCAAACGAACACTTTCCAAATACTCAGAGCATGAGCTGCATCGAGACCACATCGAGCCACTGCCCGTGCTTGAAGCCGACCTCGCGCAACCTCCCGATTTCGACAAAACCGAAGGCCTGGTGCATTTGAAAACTCGCAGTTTGCTCGGCGGAGATGCCGGCGATGATGGTGTGATGATCAAGCGCTCGGGCGCGGGCGATAAGGTCGGCGAGCAGGGCGCGGCCGAGGCCGCGGTGGTGGTACTGGTGGTGAATGTAAACGGAGTTTTCGACCGTGCGCGCGTAGGCTTCGCGGGGATTGAAAACATTCAGCGAAGCCCAGCCGAGCAGCTCACCTCCCATCTCGGCGACCGTGACCGGATGCGCGGGGCCGTGGCGATGAAACCACGCGAGCCGCGCCTCAGCGGTCTCCGGCGCGAGCTGGTAGGTGCAGGTCGAGTGCTCGACGTAGTGGTTGTAGATCGCGTTGATCGCCGGGAGATCGGCTTCGGTGGCGAGGCGAAGGTGCGGCGTCATCGGTGCGCGAAGAATTGTTCGTGGACGCTGACGAAAAGATAATACATGCCGCAGACCGAGATGATCGTGGAGCCGTAGCGGACGATCGGCCCCTGCAGGCCCTCACGCAGCCGCGAACGCCCGAGCGCAAGCAGACCGAAGAGCGGCAGCACTACGATCTGATGCCCGATCTCCACGCCGAGGCTGAAGGCGGCGAGCGCGATCCAGATTCCGATCGAGGGCAGCCCTTCCATGGCGTCGAGCAAACCGCCGGCGAAACCGAGTCCGTGGATGAGCCCGAAACCGAACGCCACGGCGAGCCGGATGCGAGAGTGGGCGCGGCGGGGGAAGAGCACATTTTCCAGCGCGACAAAAACGATGCTCAACGCGATGGTCGGTTCGACGATGGTGGAGGGCAGCCGGAAGATGTCGAAGACCGAGAGGGCGAGCGTGATGGTGTGCGCGGCGGTGAAGGCGGCGATGACCTTCACCATTTCCCAAAAACTCAGCGTCGCGAGGACCAGCGCGGAGACAAAAAGCAGGTGATCGTAGCCGGTGAGAATGTGCATCACGCCGTGGTGCAGATATTCGCCAAAGGTGCGCCAGCCGTTCACCGCCGCTGCGTCGGAAGCCTGTGCCGAAGCCGCTTCCCAGCCGGTGGGCAGTTCACTCGGCTGCTGGTAGCGCAGCAGCCAGCTGCTCACTTCGTCAGAGCCTTCGCGCTTCACCCGCACCACGTAACTCACGTCCCACGACTGGCCCACGGAGTAAGGAAATTCGCGCAGCATGTCGTGGCGGAAGGTCACGTTCGCAGGCGGCGGGCCGGTGAGCGGGTACTCGAGGCTGTATTGAAAAAACGTCTTCTCCGGCGTGGTGAAAATCTCCGGCGGCGTGAGCGACGAGACCTGCCCGGCGAGTTCGCGCCCGGCGATCGTGAGTTGCAGATGTTTCACGACGTAGTCGCGATGTTTCTCCGCGGCAGCGTTCACGGCCACCGCGTCATATTGCTGGTCGTCGGCTTTGGCGTTTTGCTGGGCGACAAGGATTTCCTTGAGCGAGACATTCACCGCCACCTTGATGCGATCGGGGGCGAAGAGCACCCACATGGAATCCTGCAACGAGGGATGTGCCGACACCGGGACGGCGACCAGCAGGAGCAGGGCGAGAAAATGAGGGAGGGAGAGGCGCATGCAGTCGGGCGGTCCTAACATGAATGGAACCCGCCAGCAAGGAAGGCCCGGACGCGCAAGTCCCTCTGCCGGCGGTAATTTTAACGACATTCGGCGTCGGGCGCGCTAGGATGCGATGCATCTCCATGTTCCCCCAGGCGCACGAGTTTCTCCCTCCGCCGATGCCACGCCGACGCCGGCACGAGATCGCCATCCGCAAGCTGGCCCTGATCATGGCGGTCGGGATCGCGGCGGGCGTGGGATATTGCCGCGCGGCCACGGCGCCTGAAACGCTGGCTCCGGTGTTGATTCTCGTCTCGCGCAGCCCCGCGGATACGTGGGCTGTAGCAGAGCTCGACGGAATGAAACGCGTGCTCGCCGCGGCGCGGCCACCCGTCGCCGCGATCACGGAATACATGGATTTCCAAGGCGCTCCACGTCCCGAATACGACGCCGAACTCGCGGCTTACTACCGCAGCAAATTCGCGACGCAGAAATTCCGCGTCGTTCTGGCCGCCGACGATCCCGCGCGCAATTTTCTGATCCAGTATCGCGATACGCTTTTTCCGGAGGCGCAGGCCGTCTTTTGCGGAGTGACGAAGATCGATCTCGCCAAGCAGCCGGGCCGACCGTGGCTGACGGGAGTCATCGAAAATACAGATCCCGCGGCGACCTTTCGCCTCGCCTTGCATCTCCAGCCCGGGCTCAAGCGCATCATCATTCTCGACGACAGCTCGCAGAGTGGCTTGGGGAATAAAAATCGCATCGAGCAGGATGAACCGGAGGGCACCAAGCGGGTGCCGCTGGAGATCGTCCGGACGGACACGGCACGCTCCCTTTTCACCGCCGTGGAAAATTTACCTCCCGGCACCGCGGTCCTGCTCACGCGCTCGCAGGTGGCGCGGCGGATGGGGCCGGAACTACTGGCGCGCTGCCCGGTGCCGATTTACGGGCAACGGTCCCCCACTCACCTCGGAGCCATGCTCGGCGGCGCGGTGATCGACGGTGAACGGCACGGCGAAGCGGCCGCGCGCCTCGGCCTGCGGCTGCTCGCCGGGGAGTCGGCGGCGGCGATCCCGCTCGTCACCGATGTTCCCCCGCACGTCGTTGTCGATTACCTGCAGATGAAGCGGTTCGGTTTTTCGTTCGCGGCGCTGCCGCCAGGCACCGAGGTGTTGAACCGTCCACTCCGCGTGTGGGAGGTCTATCCGGGAGCGGCCACCATCGCGGTGATCGCGCTCGCGTTTCTCACGCTCCTCGCCGCCTGGCTGGCCTGGGCGCTGGCGGAAAAGCGCCGCAGCGCGATGGCGTTGAAGAGTTCCTCCTCGCTGCTCCACGCCACGCTCGATGCCTCCGCTGACGGCGTGCTGGTGGTGGATTTGAAGGGCAAGGTTTCGTGGTTCAATCGCCGGTTCGCCGAGCTCTGGGAAGTCCCGCCGGAAATGACCGATCAACGCGACGACGCGCGTTTACTCGCCTTCGTGCTCGATCAATTGAAGGACCCGGCGGCCTTTCTCCACCGGGTGCAGGAGCTCTACGCCACGCCGGAGGCGGAGAGCGAAGAGGTGATCGAGTTCCGCGATGGGCGGGTCTTCGAGCGGCGGTCGCGACCACAGGCGCTCGAAGGCAAGATCGTGGGCCGCGTGTGGACCTTCACCGACATCACCCAGCGGCGCGCGGAGGAGGAGGCCCGGCACGCACTGGAGGCGAAACTTTCCCACAGCCAGCGGCTCGAGGCGCTCGGGACGCTGGCCGGCGGCATCGCGCACGATTTCAACAATCTGCTCACCGCGATCATGGGCTACGCGCACCTGGCTCACGACTCCCTGGCCGCGGAGCACCCGGTGCGGGCAGACCTCGAAGCCGTGCTGACGGCGAGCGAGCGGGCGCGCGACCTCGTGCAACAGATCCTGACCTTCAGCCGCAAGAGCCCGTTCGAACGACGGCCCACGCAACTCGCACCGGTGGTGCGCGACGTGGTGCGCCTGCTTCGCGCCACTACTCCGGCCGCGGTGGAGATCCGCTGCGAAGTGGATGAAGGCGCTACGCTGGTCTTCGCCGACAGCTCGCAAATCCACCAGGCGATCCTCAATCTTGGCACGAACGCCGTGCATGCGATGCGTGGCGGCCCGGGCGTGATCGAGGTGCGGCTCGAGCGGGTCGAAAGCACGCCTCAGTTGGGAAACACATCGTGTCTCTGCGTCGTCGTCCGCGATACCGGCCCGGGCATGGATGCAGAGACGCTGCGCCGGGTTTTCGATCCGTTCTTCACCACGAAAAGGCCGGGCGAAGGCACCGGACTCGGCCTCGCGGTGGTCCACGGAATCATGCAAAATCACGACGGCGCCGTGACGGTCGAGAGCAGATTGGGTGAGGGCACGACCGCGCGGCTTTTCCTCCCCATCATGGACGCACCCGCCGCCGCCGAGCCGCCGCCCGCGCTGGCGCCGAAGGACGAGCACGCGGGCCGGGTGCTGCTGGTGGATGACGAACCGGCGGTGCTGCGCGTGGCGGAACAATTTCTCACGCGGCTCGGCTACGAGGTCACCGCGTGCAGCGGTCCCGGCGGCGCGCTGGAGATCTTGCGTGAAGGTGTCGCGCGCTTCGATGCGGTGCTCACGGACTTGAATATGCCGCAGATGACCGGCACGGATTTCGCCGTGGAAGTGCGGCGCATCTCGCCGTCGATCGCGCTGGTGCTCGCCACGGGCTATCTCGGCGATGGCGCGGTGGAGCAACGCGCCGCAGAAGTCGGCATCCAGGAAATCGTCACCAAACCGTACACCGCGGCGGCGCTCGGACACGCCGTGCATAGCGCGATCGGCAAGGCTCGCGCGCGGCGGGGCGGCGAATTGAACGCCGCGTAAGCCTTGACCTCCGGGCACGCTGGCGAAGAGTGCCGGCAGCATCGATGAACACGACGAACCAATCGCTCCACGCGTCCCTCTTCTCCCGCCGCGAAATGCTGCGGCTCAGCGCCGGCACGCTGCTCGCGCTCGGGCTCTGGCCGGGCGCGCGGCACGCGGATGGCGCGGGCAACTCGGAAGATTTTTCCTTCATCGCGGTGAACGATCTGCATTTTCAAAGCGAGCGCTGCGGGCCGTGGTTTGAGCGCGTGGTGCGGCAGATGAAGGCGCACGAGCCGAAGCCGGCGTTTTGCCTGATGTCCGGCGACTGGTGCGAGCACGGCACCGCCGCGGAGATGGGCGCAGCGCGCGATGCGTTCAAGGAACTAGGCATCCCGGTGCACGGCGTGATCGGCAATCACGACTACGGCGCGGCAGAGAGCCGGGCGGACTACGACTCGCTGTTTCCCGGCGAAATCAATTACGCCTTCGAGGCCGGCGGCTGGCAGTGGCTCGGGCTCGACACGAGCGAGGGCCACAAGTCGAAAGGCACCACGATCCAGCCGCACACGCTGCGCTGGCTTGCTGAAACATTGCCGAAGCTCGACAAGAAAAAGCCCACGGTGATCTTCACCCACTTCCCGCTCGGCCCGCTCACACCTTCGCGACCGGTGAACGCCGACGATCTGCTCGAACGCTTGATCGGCCACAATCTCCAAGCGGTCTTCAGCGGACACTTTCACGGCTTCACCGAGCGCACCCTCGGCGACGTGGCGCTGACCACGGATAAGTGCTGCGCGATCAGTCGCGCCAATCACGATGGCACCCCGGAGAAGGGATACTTTCTCTGCCAAACGAAAGCAGGCCGGCTCACCCGGACTTTCGTCGAGGTGAAACCGGCCTGAGTTTCATCCGCAGATTTTGCGGACCTTAAATCAGTTTCCGGCCTTGCCGGTGAGGCCTTCTTTTTGCAACGCGGCGAAAACTTCCTTCGCGTTGAAGTCGCCCGTCACCTGGAAAGTCTTCGCGCCTTTTTCGGCGGTGTTCCCGGTCGTGCCTTTCACGCTTTCGATCGCCTTGGTCGCGGCGGTCACGCATTTCTTGCAGCAGAGATGCACTTCATTCACGGCGAGCGTGCTCACCTTCGCATCCTTGGCACCGCTGGTGTCTTTCACCTTGATCGCGGGATCTTCGCTCTTGCCGAAGTAACCGGCCTCGACCAGCGAATCGACGGCCTTTTGGCTCGTGGCCGCGTCGGGAGCAGTGATGGTCACGGTCTTCGCATCGGCGTCGCAAGCAACGCTGGCGCCGCTGACTTTGGCGACGGCTTTTTCCGCGCCGGTGACGCAGCTCTTGCAGCAGAGATGCACGCCGGTGAGCTTGACGGAGCTTTCCGCGCGGGCGGCGATGGCGAGCGCGAGAGTGGTGAGGAGGGTGAGCAGGTGTTTGTTCATGGTGCTCTGGAAAACCGGTTTTCGGGTTCGGTTGCGAGAAGAGATTTACGGAGCGGCGGCCCCGGCATGGAGCGCGCGCAGGCTGTCGGTGACATTTGCCAGGTCGCCGATGACAACGAGCATCCGAAACCTGTAGTCGCCGGGGGCGATACCATCGCCGTCGCGGAGGCGAAATACGCAGTTCCATTTCACCACCTTCTCCGCGGTGAAACGGAAACGGCCAAAGGTGGGGCCGGTGATCTTTGGCGCCTTCTGCGGCGGCGCGTAGATGCCCATGGCGTGCGTGCCTTCCGGCGTGGCGAAGACGATTGGGCGCGGGATTTCGCCCGCAGTATCGTCAAGCGGTTCGAGTTCGCCTGATTGCAGGTTGAATTGCAGGAAGCGCGAAAATTCCGGCGGCATGTAGCCGGTCAGCGCTTCAAAAACCGCCAGCGTGTGCCGCTCTCCCACGGGCAGGCCGAAAGTAACGTCGTAGGAAATGACGTTGGACAAGTCCCGGTAGCCGATGCGCACGCGTTTCGTCAGGAGATGATTGGAAAGGACAGTCGTATTCTTCGCCGGGTTCGCTCCCGACTTGCCGCCCGGCGCGAGCCAGAACGCCATCTGCGACGTAGTCTGCAAGGCGTTCTCCGTGACCACGGAATGCAGCAGCCGACTCGACGACCGCGGGCCGGTGCCATCGCGCTCGGAACCGGCCTCGGTGGGGTTGAAGGTCTCGTTCGTGATCGGCGTGGCCAGATCGAGATTCGAGGCGGACTGGAGCTGCCGTCCGTGATCGTGCGAGTCGATGAACTCCTTCCCCTTCCAGGTCAGCGAATGGATCGCGCCCGCGAGTCGCGATGTGGCGGTGATGACGATCTCCGAATCGCCAAAAGGCGCGCGGATCACGCAGTCGCCCGCGGCGGTCTGCGCGCGCAGCATCGGTGCGAGGCCCATGGCGAGCAGTCCGGCGAGCAACGAAAGGCGGGAGAGCATGCCCAACCGCAATAGCAGAGCGGAAGCCCCGAGCCCAATGCGTTTCCGGTGCACGAGCGCGGAGAATTCCAGCACATCTGCTTCGACACCGGCCGGCTTCCGTGGCAATTAATCAATCATGTCGGCGCCCGAGGGAAAATCCACCGGTCCTTCCGAAGGCGGGCCGTGGCGCCTCGGGATCTTCGTTCTTTGGATCGCGTTCGTCGCGGCTTCCATCGTGGCCTGTGGCGCGGGCTTTCTGCGCCCGGAAGCGTTCACCTTTCTCCCGCACTACCTCCAGCACCGGCCGTGGTACGAGATCGTCTTCGACACCGCCGGCACCGACCTCGACACCTACCAGGCGCGCGAGTTGGGGCACCTGCTTACCTACCTTGACAGCCGCTTCATCCTCGAGAGCGTCGTCGCCGGGTATCCCCATTTCTTTTCGGTCACGCACTACGTCCTGCTGCTCGCCTGCGGCCTTTTGATCTGGCAGATCGGGGTGCGGTCGCTGGCGCTTCCGCGCGGCACCGTGCTCGGGCTCATCCTGCTGCTGTGGTCGTCTCCCAGCGCTTTTCTTTTTTCCTCCTACTATCGGGCGGGGAAGATCGGTCTATGTTTTGGCACCCTGCTGTTCGCGGCAGTGTGGTTCAGCTTTCAGCACACGCCAGCGGTGGCGCAGCGGCGGGAGCGGCAGCTCCTCGCGTGGCTCGGCGTCGCCGCGCTGCTCCTGCCGATGTTCGATAAGCAAGGGCTCGTCTTCCTTTTCGTCGCCACCGCCTTTTGCGTCCAGCGCGCGCTCGTCACACAGTGCTGGAAGGATCGTGCGGCGCTCGTTTCCGTCGGGACAGCCCTGTTCGTCGCGCTCGTTTACAACTGGGCCATCGGCCCTTCCCTCACCCTCCGCCTCGGCAATGCGGCCCCGGATCTCACCTACCAGTCGCTGCCGATCGCCTCGTTTCTGCGTCATCCCCGGCATCTCGCGGTGGTCTTCTTTGGCGCGCCGCTGATGGCTTTGAACTCGCTGCAGTTCGTCGCGGGCAATCTATCGACCGGGCTGCTCGTAGCGGCGCTGGGCGGAGTCTGGTGGGTGCTCGCGCGCCTGCCGGGCCAGGGCGCCGAGCCGTGGCGCAGCTGGTTCCGCCCCGAGCGCCTTTACCTCGCGCTGCTCGCACTCGTCGTTGCGATGTTCGCCATCCTGCTCATCCGCAATCCGCTGATGTTTTCCAACGAGCACCGCCGTTTCTTCTACGGCGCCCCAATGGCCGCCGTGTGGATCGTCGCACTAGCGGTCATCGCGGCCCATCTCCAGCAGCTCTGGCCCGAGCGGCGCGGCTGGATCACCTTCGGGGTGTTCGTTCTCGTGGTGGGAAATGTGTTTGCGCTTCCGGAGCATCGCTTCGTCCTGCGGCAGGGGAAGTACGCGACGTTTCGGCAAAATGCGCGGCGCCTCGTTTACAGCCTCGCCCCAGAGCGAATCCTGAACAATCGCGTGAACCCGGCCGACGCGACCGCTCTGCTCGCGGCCACGCCCAGCGATCTCGCCGATTCGCCGCGCTCGATCGCCGAGGATCGCATTTATCTCGTGCTCCTTGCCGAATATTGGGCGCGGACGCAGGCGAAAGCCGGACCCACACCATGACGCCTGCCTCAGATCGTCAATCGCCGCGCTCGAGCCACCACGGGCCAGCGCTCGGTGACCCGGCCACGATCGAGCACGCAGACTTCGGAGTGCAAGGCAACCGTCGGGCAGACGTGCCACGGCACACCGAGCAGCGCATCGCCCACGGCGAACTCCACGGCCCGCGGCGTTTCCAGCACGAGATGTTCTTCACTGTGCATCACCGCCCTCGCCTCCGGGAGGAGGGGAAAGACGACGCGCGGATGCGGCATCTCGGCAGAAACAGCCTTGTGTCCGAGATCGAGACAGAGCCGGTCGGGAGCCGGCTTGCTGATCACACGGGTGAAGAGCAGCGCCGCCGGTTCGAAAAGAAGATCCGGCATCTTCTGCGTATATCCCGCGTCCCACAAAACGGTCGTGCCGGGGCTGCATTCCACCGGCCGGCGCGCGTGCATGGGAAAGGTCGGACTGCCGCCGGCCACGACCGCCGGCACCGGAAGTCCGGCGCGGATGAGTTCCTCGCGCAGTTCCGCGGCCGGCGCAAAGGCCACCTCACATGCGGCAGTGCGCGCCGCGAGATCGGATTCCTGAATGTGACCGTCGTAGGCATGCAGACCGGCGGGTTGCAGCCCCGCGAGTGAGTTGATCAAACGGTAGAGCTGGATCGCGCGCGGGCCCGGCGCGATGCCGGTCCGATGCTGGCCGATATCGAGATCAAGGAAGACTTCGAGCCGCGCGCGCACGTGGGCGGCCTGCCGCGACAGCTCACGGATCGCGCCCTCGTCGTCGGCGATGGTTGAAAAGCGCGTCGCAGGAAATCGCTCCACGAGCGTAAGCAACCGGCGCACATTCGGGCCCACCGGCTGCGCCGCGAGCAAGATGTCCGGCGCGCCGCAATCCGCGACCATCTCGGCTTCGGCGATGG
The DNA here is from genome assembly GCA_049690035.1 of Chthoniobacteraceae bacterium. GTDB lineage: Bacteria > Verrucomicrobiota > Verrucomicrobiia > Chthoniobacterales > Chthoniobacteraceae > Chthoniobacter. The sequence goes on along the minus strand of JBAVML010000239.1, from coordinate 984 downwards.
TGGCACATTTGAATTTCGTGATGCCGAGCGCGAGCTGCCGGCGGATGAGCTGCGGCAGCTTGTGGGTCTTCACGTGCGGCCGCAACCGCTCCGCCTGGCCCACGATCGTGAGCATGCGCGCGAGGTTCCGGTCCACCGCCGCGATGTCGATGAGCAACGCGGGCGAGGCGATCTCTGCGGCATTTTCCGGCAGGGGACAATCAGTCACCGGATCACGCGAGTTCGAAGAGCGCCTCGACTTCCACCGCGATCCCGCCGGGCAGTGAGCCCATCCCGACGGCGCTGCGCACGCCCACGCCGAGTTCGGGTCCCCAGATCTCGGCGAAGAGCTCGCTGCAACCGTTGATGACCTTGGGATGTTCCGCGAAGTCGGGCGCGGCGTTGACCATGCCGAGCACTTTCACCACCCGCCGGATGCGGTCGAGGCTGCCGAGATTTGCGCGCAGCGAAGCAAGGATGGCGAGACCGGTCTGGCGCGCCGCCGCCTTCCCTCCAGCGAGATCGAGGTCGGCACCCACCCGACCGGTATGCATGGTGCCATCGGCGCGGAGCGGACCATGGCCCGAGACGTAAACTGAGGTGCCGACGACCAGCACGGGCTGGTAAATGCCCTGGGGCGTTGGTGCGGTGGGGAGCTGGTCAGGAAGCGCGGCGAAGCGGGATTCGGGAGTCATCGGAGGACACGATGCGACCGGTTGGGCTGCTTTGTAAAGCAGCGCCATGATGTCGGCGGGGCACCGCAGCGGGACTCAAAAGTCGTAGCGGATGTTCCCCCGCGAATCTCGCCAGTATTGCCGGCCGGAGCTGTCCACCTTCACGTTCCGCCGGTTCGAGGTTTCCGGGTCAGCCGCGCCGGTTCCCGCGCCGAGCCGGGAGCCGGAAACATACGTGGCCGGGGCCGCTGGCGGTCGTGGTTCCGCTCGGGGAGTCGGCGTCGGCGAGGTCGTGGCGCTGCTCGCTCCAGCCATCGGGGCCGCGGTAGGC
>JBAVML010000238.1:0-5307 GCA_049690035.1 Chthoniobacteraceae bacterium | reverse complement strand
AAGCCAGCCGAAGAGGAAGATGATAAAAAGATAACGAATCTGCATGTTCAAAGGGGAGCGCGGAGGTCCGGGGGGATAGCGGCGATATGCCAGCTTAACCAAGCAAACGGCGGGGAGCTCGTGCGAGATTCAATGTTCCGCTAAAATAATTTTCCTGCAAGCGGTTTGTCCAAATTTATTTCATGGTCAGGCAAGTTTTGCCGATCCACGATAATGGAGCGGAATTATTCCCCAAAAGTTCCCAAACTGAGGTCCCGGGCGCGGCCCGGGAGAATGCGATTACCCTTTCGACGCTTCTTCCGGATTCCGCGCCTCACCTGAAAATGCGCCAGGCGACGGAGCGTATTGCAGCCCCGTCGCCTGGACGTTTTTCCCTCGTGCCCTTTCCCTAGCTGTCGCGTCGGATCTAAACGGCCTTCTCGCCAGTTTCTTCCGTGCGGATCCTGATGGCCTCCTCGACGGGCGAGATGAAGACCTTGCCGTCGCCGATCTTGCCGGTCTTGGCGGCCTTGATGATGGCGGCGGAGGCGGCTTCCACCTGGCCGTCACCGAGGACGACCTCAATCTTGATCTTGGGCAGGAAGTCCACGGTATACTCGCTGCCGCGGTAGATTTCGGTGTGCCCTTTCTGGCGCCCGAAGCCTTTGACTTCACTGACCGTCATGCCTTCCACGCCGATGTCGGCGAGGGCTTCTTTTACTTCCTCCAATTTGAAGGGTTTGATGATCGCTTCGATTTTTTTCATGGATAACTGATTTCGTTTTTCGAACTAGGTGTGTTTGGGGATTGCCGCTTAGAGGAGGTAGCCCTCTTCGCCGTGTTCGTTGAGGTCGAGGCCAGCCCGCTCCACCTCGGGCGTCGGCCGCAGACCGACGATGACTTTCACCACCATGGCGATGACGACTGTAGCGACGATGGCGAGCACGAGCGTGAGCGCGATGGCCTTGATCTGCTCGACGACGAGCGTCTTGCCGACGATATCCTTGAGGTTCGTGGAAAGGTTCGAGTTCACATCGACCGTCGCGAGGATGCCGGTGAGCAGCGCCCCGAGGGTGCCGCCGACTGCATGGACGCCGAAGGTATCGAGCGCGTCGTCATAGCCGATCATGCCCTTGACGAACACGACGAAGACGTACGGAACGACCGCGGCGAGGAGGCCGATGATCATGCTGCCGGTCGCGTTCACGAAGCCGCAGGCGGGCGTGATGACGACGAGGCCCGCAACGATGCCCGAGCAAAAGCCGAGGATGGACGGGTGGCCTTTGTGGATCCACTCGATGAGCGCCCAGACGAAGCCGGCGGTGGCCGCGGCGAGCGTGGTGGTCATGAAGGCATTGGAGGCGACGCCATCCGCAGCGACGGCCGATCCTGCATTGAAGCCGTACCAGCCGACCCAAAGCATGCCGGTGCCGACCATACAAAGCACCATCGAGTGCGGCGCCATGTTCTCTTTACCGAAGCCGATGCGCTTGCCGAGGATGATGCAAAGGACGAGCGCGGACCATCCCGAGGTCATATGCACCACGGTGCCACCGGCGAAGTCGATGGCCTTGATCGAAGCGGTGGCGTTCCAGACGCCGTTCATGAGCCCGGTGACGCCCCACACCATGTGGGCCATCGGGAAATAGACCACGAACATCCAGATGCCGATAAAGAGCATGATGGAGATATACTTCATGCGCTCGGCGATGGCGCCGATGATCAGCGCCGGGGTGATGATGGCGAACATGAGCTGATACATCGCGAAGACATTCTGGGAGACCCAGTAGGCGTAGTCGGTGTTCGGCGCAGACGTGACATCCTTAAGGAAGAAGAACTCACTGCCACCGAGGAACGGGCTGTTGAAGTTCTTGCCGAAGACGAGGCTGTAGCCGAACGCCCACCAGAGGACGGTGACGAGGCCGGCGCAACCAAGGCACTGCGCACAGACGCTGAGGACATTTTTCTTTCGCACCAGGCCGCCGTAGAAGAGGGCGAGGCCGGGGAGGGTCATAAAGAGCACGAGCGCCGCGCTGGTCATCATCCACCCGTTGTGGCCGGGACCCGCGATGCCGATGACCGAAGTCGTCAGCCCTTCGGGAACGGTTGGGTTGCCGTCTTTGTCCTTCGCCGTCTTGAGCGGGACAGTGGGATCGGTGTTGCCGATGTAGGCCTCGACCGCCCCGAGGCGCTGTTCGAGGGTCGGCTCGGGCTTGGCGGGGTCGCCGGCGGGAGCTGCGGTGGCTGCGACGGGCGCCGGTGCGGGCGCGGGTTCGGCGGCTTTCGGGGCTTCAGCGGCGGGTGGCGGAGCCGGTGCATCGGCAGCGGGAGCTGGCGCGGGCGCCGGAGCGGCGTCCTGCGCGGTGGCGACTCCCACAGTCGCGCACGACAGCACAGTGGCTGCCGCGAGCATGGAGAGGAATTGGGTGAATTTCATTCAGCGTGTGGTGGTTTGTTTGTTTGGTTGATGCGCTTCTCGGCCTCGTTTTCACCGATCACCACAGGACGCTGGCTCGCCGTAGTTGAGGGGTGAAAATTGGGGACGATTGGTGCGCGGCGTCCGTTAGCAATCGCGATGCCAAGCGCTGAATTCGTGCCATTTACAGAGATGGAGCCGAGCGGGTCTCCGCTCTCACCTCCGACGCGAATGCGCGAATTGCGCCACCTCCACCCCGCTTGCTTAAAAAACAACAGCTCGCAAATCACGCCCGCGGATGCGCATCGTCGTAGGCTTTTTTCAACCGCTCCACCGTCACGTGCGTGTAGATCTGCGTGGTGGAAAGGCTCGCGTGGCCGAGCAGCGCCTGGACGCTGCGCAAGTCCGCTCCCGCATCGAGCAGATGCGTGGCAAAGCTGTGCCGCAGCTTGTGCGGGCTCACGTGGATCGGGATGCTCGTGTGCGCCAGATAGCGGCGCAGAACGAGCCCCACGTTGAGCGGCGCGATGCGCTTGCGCACTTTGCTGAGGAAGAGCGGTCCGCTGTGGACGCCGGCCTCCTGGCGGTAGCGCTGCACCGCATCGAGCGCCGGCTTGCCCACCGGCACGACTCGTTCCTTTCGCCCTTTGCCGAGCACCCGCACGCTCTCCGAATAAACATCGACGTGGGCGACATCGAGGGCGACCAGCTCCGCGAGACGCAGTCCACTGGAGTAAAAAAGCTCGAGGATTGCCGCATCGCGCGCCGGCATCCACACGGGTGCCTGCGGCTGTTTCTCCACGCGGAAGGGTGCGCTTAGCAGTTCATCGATCTGCTTCGCTGTCAGCACCACGGGCAGCTTCTTTTCCAGCTTGGGCAGCAGCACTTCCTTGAGCGGATTCACCTTCAGCCCGTGCCGTTCGGTGAGGAATTTGAAGAACGTGCGTAGCGCCGCGAAGTGCAGCCGGATCGTCGGCCGCGCCATCTTGCGCTTCCCGCACTCGAAAAGATACCGCCGGAAATCCTCCGCCGTCAGCTCCTTCCACGCAGGCTCCGGCACCGCTTGCCGAAACTGCGCCAGCGCATGCCGGTAATTCACCACCGTGCGCGGCGACGAGTTCCGCTCGAATTCGAGACAGTGGAAAAAATCGTCGATGAAGCGGTCGCGGTTCGGGCGTTTCAAAGCACCGTCACGATAGTCGTCCGAAGCCCGACGGCCAAAATTTTCCCGAGCCAACTCCAAAACCTGCAACGGATCGTCAAACCTTCCGCCCACGTCTCCCCAATCCAAGCTCGGCACGAGACCGCTTTTCGCCGAAACCTTCCCTCAGTCGCCACCGGGCTCACCGCGTTAGTGAGAATCCTTTCACCCTCCAACTCCCGGTCTTCGGTTAGTCGAATTCGGCGGTAGGCTTCTGAGTCCGTTCCGTGTAGGAGATACCTTGTGAGCTGTCGCCGAAGGCACGTGTTGATCTTTGCTGCGCTCTTTGCCTCGGCATTAGGATACTTTGGTTATTCTATCTTTGCGCCGACAGGTCCGATCCACCGAAAAACGGTCGAGGAATTCATGCAGGAAACCGGTGGCCTCGCCCCATTTCCGCGCTCCGCGCGCTCAGTAAGGGTTTTCACACCATTTCTTCGCTTTGGCTCGTCGGCAACCTTTTCAGCTCCGTTGCCGGATATCAAAGAATGGATACGTCAGTCACCCCGAATGCGTGGTGTTATTGCAGAACCGATCGACGGCACCTCGCGGACGCGCTACTTCCATCGCGATGATCGCGACGGGGTCCTCTGGACGGAACTCGTAGTCGACGAGTCCAATCAGAGTGTTCATGTTTTTGTTCAGGGACATGCGTTATGACTTCCAAACCGTCCCCCTCGTTACCAAATCACTTTGGGAACGAGCATGGAGCCCAGTTGCCGCCGGCGCGGCTTACTTCCGCCCGATCAGCGGCGAAAGCTCCGGCGGCTGGCCGGTGTCGTCCACTTTGCCCACCTTCGATGTGCCGCGGACGAAGCTGAGGGTGGCTGATCGTTGTTCCACTTTGTCGGGCGATTCGGCCACGATCGGGATCGCGAAGTCGCCGTCGGGCAGCTTGAAGTGATAGCGGAAGGTGCCGTCGGGACTGAGTTTGATCTCTTTGCCATCGACCCAGACGGTCGCGTTCGGATCGGTGCCGCCGTAGAAGATGATCTCGGCATTCACATGCATGAAGAAGCCGCGCTGGCTGAAGGGCTGCGCGCTCCAACTCGCCCCGACGCCGCTGAACATGCTACTCACGCCGGGGGCGAAGAGCGATTCGACGAGCGAGAAGCTCGACATCTCGCTGCTCAGCTTTTCGGTGAGCTGCTTGCGCAGGATCTGGTCGATCTCCTCGCTGCCGAGACCGAGCTTTTCCACCAAAGTGTCGCCGAGGAGTGCCGCCAGCAGGCGCTTTTGCTCATCGCTCCAAGTCGGCGCCTGGCCCGGACGGAATTGCAGCCGGCCCTCGCCCGCGATGCGGGAAAGCGCCGAGATGAGGCTCTCGCCTTCGGCCATATGCTCCTTCACCATCTCGAGCAGCCGCTCGAAAGTGAGGTGCGCGGGCACCGTCGCAAATTCCGCTTCATCGCCGCCGGCAAGCGCATCGCCGGGAGTCACGGCCACTCCACTCTTCACGATCGGGTGCCACGCTCCGCTGGGCTCGAAGAACCCGATCTCCGCGTAGTACGCCGTGTTCGATTTGGTGACCGGCACATACCAGTTGCGGGCCTCGGGCTTGATCTCCACGAGCGATTCCTCGATGCCTTCAGCCGTGAGGATCGAGAGGAAAAACTGCCGCACTCCGCCGCGGAAAGCGCTCGGCAAATACGGCGTCCAATCGAAATCCCAATAGGTGAAAAGCCAGCGCGGATCGCGCGCGGTGAGGAAC
>JBAVML010000237.1:0-7351 GCA_049690035.1 Chthoniobacteraceae bacterium | reverse complement strand
GTACCATGGGCATGAGCAGGAGTTCCTTGATCCAGCCCTTCGGATACAATGCACGCTGGGCGCAGATATAGAAGACCGTCGCTGGCAGCGAGGCCGAGAGATAGATTGGGATATCGACCAGGAACATCCGCCAGTGGCTGTCGTTGCCGGTGTTGCCGGAGGGATGCATCAGCGCGCAGAGCAGGAAGAGCAGCAGGTACGCGTAGTTCGAGGTGAGGTGCGCGGTGGCTTCGAACTTAATCAGCAGCGGCAGATCGCTCCGCCACACCGATGGCAACAACTTCTTGCACGTCTGGATCGAGCCCTTCGTCCAGCGGTGCTGCTGCGATTTGAAGCCATTCATATCCACCGGCAATTCCGCCGGCGTGACGAGATCGGCGAGGAAAACAAAGCGCCAGCCCTTGAGCTGCGCCCGGTAGCTCAAGTCGAGATCCTCAGTCAGCGTATCGTGCTGCCAACCGCCGGCGTCGGCGATGCACGAGCGCCGCCAGAGACCGGCGGTGCCGTTGAAATTAAAAAAACGTCCACTGCGACTGCGGGCGGTTTGCTCGAGCAGGAGATGTCCATCCAGAAACATCGCCTGGACGCGCGTCAGCAGAGAATACGTTCGGTTCAGATGCCCCCAACGCGTCTGGATCATGCCCACCTTCTCGTCGGTGAAGAAGTGGATTGTTTTCCGCAGCATGTCCGGTGCGGGAACAAAGTCCGCATCAAGAATCAGGAGAAACTCGCCCTTGCAGCTGCTCATCCCATTCTCCAAAGCCCCGGCCTTGAAGCCGGTCCGATCTGTCCGGTGCACGAGTTCGATATCGAGCCCCTGCCCCTTCAATTCGGCCACCTGTTTGGCCGCCATTTCCGTGGTCTCGTCCGTGGAATCGTCCAAAACCTGCACCTGCAGCAAGTCCCGCGGATAATCGAGCGCGGCCACCGAGTTGAGCAGACGCTCGACGACATAGAGTTCGTTAAAGATCGGAAGCTGCACCGTAATCCGGGGCAGCTTTTCAAAGGTCGCCACCGGCACCGGCAGCTTTTTCCGATTCTTCAGGAACAGATAAACGATCACGTAACGGTGCAGTCCATAAAGCGACAGCCCGAAGAGCACGACGAAATAGCAAAATGTCCAAATTGTGTTTCCCAGACTTCCTTGCATAGAGAGTTTTAGCCGATTTCCGGCGAACAAGCGCGGAATCATGGCGGTTCGACCTTGAGGGTCAAGCGGGAAATGTCCCGCCGCCAAGGGCTTCGGTCGCTGGAGACACGACGGCGGATTCCGACAGAAAGCCCGCGTTTTTTGCTGCAATCGCGTCCGCTTTACGAGAGATTCGCCGCCCATGCAGACTTCGGCCCGTTGGTGCGCCCTCGCGCTTCTCATTTTTCTCCCTTCCGCCGTCTGGGCCCAAAAGAAGGCGCCCAAGGAGAGCGAGGACATGGAACACATCCGGGAAGAACTCGGCGTGAACGAATTTACCGCGCCCTCAATCGACCTCGTTTTCGAGGAACTCGGCACCCTCGGTGCGATTCCCTTCGACAAGGTGTGGCGTGATCTGCCCGACTCGCCGCCCCAGAACCGCTCGCAGCTCGCGCTCGTCTCGGGCGGCGTCATCGCCGACGGCTTCCTCGCCGTCACCGCGCAGAAGCAATCGCGCATCGAACCGGTCGGCCGCGTCCTGCTCAAACTCGCGAAAGGTCTCGGTGTCGGCGACCACGTCACCAAGCACAGCCGCAGCATCCTGGAAAAGGCCGCCAAGCAAAACTGGGACGGCGTGAAAAAGGAGCTCGTCCGCGCCCAGGCCGATGTGGAGAAGGCGATGCTCGGGCTCAAGGACGAAGAACTCGCCCACCTCGTCGCTCTCGGCGGTTGGCTGCGCGGGCTCGAGATGACCACGGGTATCGTCGCCGAAGAGTATACCCCCGAAAAAGCCCGCCGACTCATCCAGCCCGAACTCATGGATTATTTCCTCGATCGCGTGGAGACGCTGAATCCTTTGTTCAAGAAGACCAAGCTCGGCACGACACTCGAGAAGAACCTTAAAGAGATCAAAGCGATCACCACCAAGCCCGTGGACACGCCAGTCGAACTCGCCGAGGTGAAGCAAATCCGCGACCTCGTCCGCGAAATCAACAAACAGATCGTCAGTGGCGAAGAGTAGCCGGCAGCGGCCGGCGCTGGACCCGGTGGTCCGCCGCTTCCGCACGGTCGCGGATGCTTTCATTGAGGAAAGTCACCGGCTCTTTCCCCAGACCGCGAGCGCCCGCGGGCTTGCGCAATTCGACAGCGAGCTGGGTGAAAACGACGCGGCGACGCACGAGCGCTTCACCGCGCTGCTCAGCGAGACGCTGAACGCCGTCGAGGAGCTCCCGGATCACGCCTTCACCGGTGACGACTGGCTCGATCGCCGGGGCCTCCTTTCCGAGCTCCGCACCGGCCTCCACTGGAACGGCCCACTCGCCCGCTGGCGCACCAACCCGCAGGTCCACTGCGACGCCGCGTTCGATTCGATCCTGCTCCTGCTCATCCGCAACGCCGACCGGCTCGACAAGATCCGCCCCGCGATCGAAAGCCGGCTGGCGAAGATCCCGCGCTTCCTGGAGCAAGGTGCCGCCTGCCTGCGAGCGCCCGTCCCGCTCTGGACGAAGCTCGCCCTGCAGAGCTGCGCCGGCGCAGCCTCGTTCTTTGAAGACGTGGCCCGCCAGTTCGCACCGTTGTCGCCGCAGCCCGCGCGCTTTCGCCGGCTTTGCGCCGCCGCGACCGACGCTTTTTCTCGTTACGCCTCCGCGGCGAAAAGCAAGAGGCCCGGCCCGACCAACGGCTATTCGATCGGCCGCGAAGCGTTTGAATTGCTGCTCCGCGAAAAAACCGGCCTCCCCTACTCGCTCCCGGAAGTCCGTGCCCTCGGCGAATCCCTTGTCGCGCAGCTCGAAGCCGAACTCGCCGCCGAAGCCCGCAAATTTGGCCGCAAAAAGACCGCCCAAATCCTCGCCGAATCCGCCGCGCGCTGGCAGCCCTCGGCCCCGACGCTCCTCGAAGAATACCAGCGCCGCACCACCGCCGTGCGCGACCTCTTCGCTCGCGCGGAAATGTGTACTTTCCCCAAAGGCGAACGCTGTCGCGTCCTGCCGGTGCCGGAATTTCTCCGCCACCATTTTCCGACCGCGGCCTACCACCAGCCACCACCCTTCGCCCGCGACCAGACCGGCATCTTCTGGGTCAACGACCTCAGCGCCACGCAGACCGATCCCGCCAAACGCGCCGCCGAAGTCGCCCAGCACTTCGGCCTCGACTTCACCTGCGCGCACGAAGCCTACCCCGGCCATCACCTGCAATTCTGCATCCAGAATCAGCACCCGAGCCGCCTGCGCCGCCTCATGCACCACGCCATCGGCTACGAGGGCTGGACGCTTTGGTGCGAAAAAATGGCGGTGGATCTGAAAGTCATCGAGCTTCCCGAAGCGCGCCTCATTCAACTCCACGACGCCCTCTGGCGCGCGCACCGCATCGTCATCGACTGCGGCCTGCATGACGGCACGCTCACCTACGCCACCGCCTGCCGTCGTTTGGAGAAGGGAGTCGGCTTCACCACCGCCCGTGCGCGAGGCGATGTGAATTGGTACACGAGTTCACCCACCGTCCCACTCAGCTACCTCCTCGGCCGCCTCGAAGTGGAGCGACTTCACGCCCAGCTCTGCGGTAGCGAAGGCTGGACGCTGCAGCAATTCAACGACTGGCTGCTCAGCCACGGCGCGATTCCGCAGCGCTGGATTTGGCAGGCTCGGCTGCATTCCGCGCCTCGCGGATGAGGGCGGCGTAAGTCTCGGCCGGTCGATCGCCCGACGGGTCTTCCACGCTCCGCTCGGTGCCTTGCGCGAAGTCGATTGAGTACAGACCGAAGCGCGGCGTGTAGGTGCCCCACTCGTAGTTGTCGAAGAGCGACCAGTGCAGGTAGCCGACCAGCGGCACGCCTTCCCGCGCGATCTTCGCCACCTCATGCACGTGCAGTCGGAGAAACTGGCTGCGCGTCATCCGATCGCGCCGCGGTAGGCGCCGATCCCCGCGGCGGCGTAGCGCCATGCCGTTCTCCGCGATCAGCACCGGCCGGCCGAAATCCTCGGCGTAATGTTTGCAGAAAAAATGCAGCCCGCGCGGGAGCACGCGCCAGTCCCACCACTTGCTTGTCACTGTCGCCAGCACCCACGTGCGGAACGAGCGGTTCTTGAATTCATGATCCCACAGCACCGGCAGCCGAAAGGCGTGTGCGGCAAACGGGTCGTAATAATCCAGCCCGATGTAGTCGAGCAGCCGCGCGCGTGGCGACGCGTAGATCGTCTCGAGCAGCGGGGCAAAGTTGTGCGCGTCGAAGCGCCGGTAGCCGAGCCAGTTCATCAAGCGCTTGAGCAGCGAGCCGAGATAATAGGCGGGATCCTTGTGCAGCGGAATCCGCGCGGCCACAAACGCCGCCTCGAACGCCCGCGCTCGATCGCAGATATGCGCGCCGACCTCCTCGCGCTTCACGCCGCGCTCCCGCGCGCAGACGAGATCGAGCAACATTTTGTCGGACCAATAGAGGTCGCTGCAGTAGTTGTTGAAGCTCACGCTCGGCGCTGGCCAGCCGCGTTCCGCGTAGAGATCGTGCAGCGCGTTGTAAGCTAGCACGTGCGCGCGCAGCAGTTGGTTGTAAGCCGCGACCATCGTGCCAAAGCCAATCCGGCCGCGCGCGGGAAACTGCCGGCCGAGATACGAATTCAGCACGAGCATATTCGGCTCGTTGATGGTGATGAACCAGCGGATCGGCCGCTCCAGCCGCTCGTTCACATGCGCGACCGCGGTCCGCACGAACTTCTCAAAAAGCTCCGGCGTCCCGCTTTCCAGCCACGGATCGCTGCCGAGCCACGCCGGATGGACGAAGTGATGCAACGTCACCACCGGCTCCATCCCGGCCCGCTGACACGCGCCGATCATCGCCGCGTAATGATCCAGCGCTGCGCGATCAAACCCACCCGTCGCCGGCTCCACGCGGCTCCATTCGATCCCGAGCCGGAAAGCGTTCAGACCCAAGGCACGACAGCGCGCAAAATCCTCCTCGTACCGCGTCCAGAAATCCGCCGATCTTCCCAGCGGCGCGACATCGCGCTCGACCTCGGCGCGCGACCAGTTGGTCTGCGGCTGGCCCTCGCCGTTGTAGCCGCCTTCAGCCTGATACGCGGACGTCGCGACGCCCCAGAAGAAATCGTTCATCACACTCCCGTGCGCGAGGCCGCCAGCGCGATGGCGTCGCGTTCCTTCTCGTCGAGAACCAAGGGCGGAAGCTGATCGTCGAGCAGAGTGTCCACGATCGTGCGCGCGGCGTGCGGCCGCCCGAGCGCCGTCGCTGCCTGCCGCATCCGCGCGAGACGATTAGGATCGTCGAGCAGCGCATCGATCTTGAACGGCACGGTCGTCAGCTCGTTGCAGCGGATGCCCGCGCCCTCCTCGAGCAGGTGATCCGCATTCCGCTCCTCCTGCCCGGGGATGGGTGAAAAAACCGCCATCGGCAGCCCGCACGCCAGCGCCTCGGAGGTGGTGAGCCCGCCGGGTTTTCCGATGAAGAGATCGCTCATTTTCATCAGCTCATTCATGCGATCCGTGTAGCCGAGCACGAGGAAACGATCGACCGCGAGGCCGACCGCCTTTTTCACGCGCTCCATCACCTCCTCGCTGCGCCCGCAGATCACGATCGTCTGCACATCGTTGCGGAGGTGTTTGAGCCGCTCGACGATTAGCTCCGTCGGTCCCACGCCGAGCGCGCCCGCGGAAAGCAGCAGCGTCGTACGCTCGGGCTGCAGACCGTAGCGCAACCGCGTCGCCCGCCGGTCCAAAGGCGCGGCGAAGATCGGATCGATCGGGATGCCGGAAACCGTGATTCGCTCCGCCGGCAGACCGAGCGCCTCGAGATGCGCCTTCGTTTCCTCGATCGCCACGAAGTAGCGGTGAAACAAGCGCGAGAGCCACATGGCGTGGCAATCGAAGTCCGTCACCACGATCGAGAGATGGGTCTGGAACTGCTCCTCTTCCATGAGGTGCGAGATGATCCCCGCCGGCATGAAGTGCGTGCAGACGGTGATGTGCGGGTCGAATTCGCGGATGAACTTGATCAGCTTCTGCGTGTTCAACCGGTCGAGCTGCGTGCGCACCGCGTCGCCCTTCCACGGCTCATCGCTGGCGCGGTAGACCCAGCCAAGGATGTCTGGAGCGCTGCGCACGAGCTTGATGTAGAGCGTCGAATAGAAGTCGCGGAAGAGCTTGTTGGTGAACTTCAGCGCGTCGGCGTGGATCACTTTCGCCACGCGATCGTCGCGGCTGAATTCCTTCTCCAGCGCCTCCGCCGCCTTCACATGGCCGGTCCCGGCACTGGTGGAAATAATGAGAACGCGTTTTTTCTCCATTGAGTGCACGGTGCCTGCAAATCGTCGTGGAAGCGAGTCCCGGCTGCCTGCCAGTTGCATACAGCGCACGATTGCCAAGTTGCAACGGTCTGACCTAGCGTCTCCGTCCCATGCTCGACATCCGCCTCATCCGCGAAAATCCCGACTTCGTGAAGCAGCGTCTCGCGACGCGCGACGCGAACCTGGCGTCCGCCGTGGACGAAATCCTCGACTGCGACAAGAAGCGCCGCGCCGCGGAGACCATCTTCCAGCAACTCCAGGCCGACCGGAAACGGGTGAGCAAGGAGATCGGCGGCAAGCGCGCGCGGGGCGAAGACACGGCCGCGATCGAGGAGCAGACGCGCGAACTCGGAGATCAGATCCAGCGACTCGAAGACGAAGCCAAACAGCTCGAAGCCGCGCAGCGCACGCTGCTGCTGAATGTGCCGAATCTGCCGCACGATGCCGCGCCCATCGGCTCGACTGCGGAGGAAAATCCGGTGGTGCGCGTCTGGGGTGAAAAGCCGGCGTTCAGCTTCACGCCGAAGACCCACATCGAACTCGGCGAAAAACTCGGCCTCTTCGATTTCGAACGCGCCGTAAAGATCACCGGCAGCGCCTTCACCGTCTATACCGGCGCCGGCGCGCGCCTGGAGCGCACGCTGATCAATTTCCTCCTCGACCTGCACACCCGCGAGCACGGCTACACCGAGATCAGCCCGCCGCTGCTGGTGAAGGCCGAGGCGCTCGTGGGCACGACGCAGCTCCCGAAATTTGAGGACCAGCTTTATCGCTGCGAACGCGACGAGCTTTACCTCCTGCCCACCGCGGAAGTGCCGGTGACGAACCTGCATCGCGAAGAGATCGTCCCGCTCGAAAAACTGCCGATCAAATACGTCGCCTACACGCCGTGCTTCCGCCGTGAAGCCGGCTCCGCGGGCCTCGGTACGCG
>JBAVML010000236.1:0-5427 GCA_049690035.1 Chthoniobacteraceae bacterium | reverse complement strand
GCTTTGCCCGGCTTGGCCACCATGGGTTTGAGGTCAGCGGCTTTGCCCGCGAAGCTGGCTGCGGGCAGGAGAGCGATGAGTGAAGCGAGGGTGGTGGTGAGTTTGAGGTTCATGGGATTGGGTTTGGATGGAGCGGGTTGAATGTCGTGATGATTCCTATTCGCTGGCCTTCGCTGCCTTCGCGGCTTTCTTCGCGCCGGGATCCGCCTTGCCTCCTTCCACCGGCACGGGGTGCTGCGCCTTCACCAGCGCTTTCATCTCGGCCGCGGTCGCGGCGAATTTCGGATCAGCCGCGAGGTTCGTCAGCTCCTGCGGATCGGCCTGATGATCGTAAAGTTCGACGCCCTTTTCCCCGCCCGCCCACTCGGTGTAGCGCCAGCGCTCAGTGCGCACGCTGTGACCGGGAGCCGCCCCGCGCTGCACCTGCGTAAAGGCCGGTCGCTTCCACTCCGCCTGAGGATTCTCCAGCAGCGGACGCAGGCTGGCGCCTTCCAGATTCTTCGGCACCGCGACCCCGGCGAGATCCGCCAGCGTCGGGTAAAGATCGACCAGCTCCACCGTGCGCACGCACGTCTGGCCCGCCGCCTTGCCCGGCGCCGCGATGATCATCGGCACCCGCGCACTTTCCTCAAAGCAGCTCTGCTTCATCCACAGCCCATGCTCGCCGAGGTGGTAGCCGTGATCGCTCCAGAAGACGACCACCGTGTTGTCGCGCAGCTTCAGCCGATCGAGCGCCTCGAGCACGCGCCCGATCTGCGCATCGACGAAGGAAATCGCCGCGTAGTAGGCCTGCTTGCATTCGCGCGCCTGATCCGCCGTCACGCCCATGTAGGGCCACGGCCGCGTCGAGGCCAGCGCCAGCTCCGGCACGTTCTTTGGAAAATCATCCGCGATCGGCGGCAGCGCCATCTTCTCCAGCGGATGCAGATCGAAGTATTTCTGCGGCGCAATGTAGGGCGTGTGCGGCTTGTAAAATCCGACCGCGAGGAAGAACGGCTCATCCTTGTGCGCCTCGAGCAGCCGGATCGCCTCCGTCGCCACCTTGCCGTCCGTGTGTTCCTCGTCCTTGCCCACCTTGTCGCCGAGGAAAGCCATCGCCGAGCCCAGTCCGCGCTTGGGCGTGTAGTTGATCACATCCGTTTCCAGCGCCGTATGATCGCGCCCCGCTGGGTTCACCACTTCCTTCCACGACGCCGGATCATCCAGACCGCTCGTGCCGATGTCGCCCGGATTTCCGTAGTGGTAGATCTTCCCCACGCGCGCCGCGTAGTAGCCGCTGTTCATGAACGCCTGCGGCAGCGTCACCACGTCGGGCATTCCGGTGCGGAACCGATACGACAGATCGAAGACGCGCGTCGTATCCGGCCGCAGCCCGGTCATGATCGACGAGCGACTCGGCGAACAAAGCGGAAACTGGCAATACGCCCGATCGAACCGCACGCCCTGCTTCGCGAGCCGATCGATATTCGGCGATGAAGCCAGCGGCTGCCCGTAGCAGCCGAGGTCGTTGTTCATGTCATCGACCGCGATGAAGAGAACGTTGAGCTTTTTCTTTTCAGCCGCGTGAAGCGAGCCGAGCAGAGTGAGGAGCGCGAGGAAGATGCGGAGTTTCATCGGGGAGAACGGAAAACCCGCCGTTAGTCTTTGGTCGCGTTCTTTCCGCCGCCCGCGCCGAAGGTCGTCGTCGCCGGATCCATGAACTTGCGCAGCGCCTCGTCCGGGCCGCCGCCGAATTGCTTCCAGTAGAGTTCCTTGAACGGGTTCACTTTGGGTCCCTCGGCGTTCTCGTTGACCTGCAGCGGCTGCACGTCCTTCCACCAATGCTCGTAAGCGGCACGCAGCTTCGCGGCCGCTTCCGGATTCGCGTCGAGGACGTTGTTCTTCTCACCCGGATCGGCCTGGAGGTCGTAGAGTTCGGCATTGTTCACCAGCGTGAAACGCGCGTCGCGGATCGAGCACTGGCGATACTTCCAATCTTCCATTTTTCCCTTCGGCCAGCGCCCGACGTGCGTGACCAGCGTCCGGTCCGGCCACGGTGCATCGGCTTTGGTCAACAGCGGGAGCAGGCTACGGCCCTCGACTTGTTGCTTCACGTCGTCACTCAGCGCGGCGCCGATGATCTCGGCGAGCGTGGGGAAAATATCCACCTGCGCGGTGAGCGCCGGGACATCGCGGCCACCGGCGAACTTCGCCGGCCAGCGCCACATCGCCGGCCCACGCGTGCCGCCCTGATACGGCGTGCCTTTCGAACCGCGCATGCCGGCGTTGAAGATCTTCACTCCCGCCGTGCCGCCGTTGTCGGTGCCGAGATAGATCACCAGCGTATTCTCCGCGATCCCCCATTCCTTCAGTTTTTCAAGCATCGCGCCGAAGTTGTCGTCGATGTTTTCGATCATCCCGTAGAACTTCGCGACGTTCTCCGGCACCTCCTTCGCGTGACGTTGCTCGTAGCCCGCGGGGCATTGCAGCGGCGCATGCGCGGCGTTGAGCGGGATGTAGCAGAAGAAGGGAGTCCCCTTGTCGAGCTTCTCGTCCATCCACCCGATCGCGTGGGAGAAAAACAGATCGGTGCAGTAGCCCGTGGTCTTCTCGAAGACGCCGTTGTGCAGGATCGCCGGGTCGTCGTACATGTTGCCCGGCGCATCGCCGCACGAGCCGGGATAGGTCTGTCCGATGCCGCCGGCGCCGTGGATGAAGACTTCGTCGAAGCCGCGCCGATTTGGCTGATACTCGGGCTCGTCGCCGAGGTGCCATTTTCCAAAAATCCCCGTCGCGTAGCCGGCCGACTTCATCACCTGCGCGAGCGTCGTCGCCTTCAGCGTCAGCCGCTCGCGCTCGAGGATGGTGTGCGTCACGCCGTTTTTGAATTCATGGCGTCCGGTGAGCAGCGCGGAGCGGGTCGGTGCGCAGGTCGGGCTCACATGGAAATCGGTAAAGCGCACGCTCTCTTTCCAGAACGCATCGACGTGCGGCGTCTTGATGATCGGATTCCCGAGGCAGGAGTAGTCGCCGTAGCCGAGGTCGTCGGGCATGACGAGGATGATGTTCGGCTTCCGCTCCGCGGCGAAGACGGTGAGCGCGAAGGTGAGAGCGGCGAGGAAAACGAGGGGGAGCTTCATGGAAGAGCGGGCTGAAACTCAGCGCGAGGGCTTCAAGTTGCGGTCAAAGAATCCGAGCACGACTGGCCGCAGGTCGCGCTGCTTCGGCTGGAGGTCGAAGGTATGCGGCGCGCCGGGGATGATGACCAGCTCGTGCGGCGCGCCCGCTTTTTTCAGCGCCTCGGCGAAACCCTCGGACTGTGACACATCCACCGTCGTATCCGCCGTGCCGTGCAGGATCAGGATCGGCGGCCCATCCGCTCGCGCGTAGGTGACCGGCGAGGCTTGGCGATAAAGGTGCGGCGCCTCCGCGTTGGTTTTGCCGAACATCACGTTGTCATGCCACTGGCTCATGTCGGCGATGCCGTAGAGATCCACACCGCACTGCACCGCGCAGGAGAATTCGCCGTACGGTTCGGCCGGATCGAGTTCGTCGCTCGCCCGCGTGAGCGTGACCAGCGACGAAAGCGTCCCGCCCGCCGAACCGCCGATCACGCCGATGTGCGCGGCATCGATCTGCAAGCGATCCGCATTTGCGCGCAGCCAGCGCACCGCCGTCTTGCAGTCGTGCAGATTCTGCGGCCACGTCGGCTTGTTCGGCGCGGAAAGCGCGTAGTCGATGCTCATCCCGATGTAGCCGTTGCGCGCCAGCGTGCCGCCGATATTCAGCTCCCGCGCCGCATCGCGCTTCCCGCCGGTGAAGCCGCCGCCGTGGATGATCACCACCGCGGGAACGCGGGTTCCCTTGGCGATTTCCAGCGGAAGATAGAGGTCCGCCTTTTCATCGCGAAACTCGGGGAGATAGGCCACCCCGCGCTCAATGCGGATGTCCGTGGGATCAGCAGCGGAAAGGGTGCGAAAGAAGCAGAGCCACGCGGCGAGGAGTAAGGTCAGACGATTCATGTGAGCAATGGGGAGATGAAGAAATCGCCAGCGGATTCCGGCGAAAGAGTCAGTCGAGGCTACGTCGCGGCGCGCGGTCGCGGCAAGCACCCCGCTCGACTCCGCGCCGTGCTCGTGCAAGGTGGCGCCCTCCGATGAAGTTGCTGCCCACGATCCTCGCCCTCCTGCTCTGGCCGGAAGTGTGGCTCCAAGCGCAGGCCCCGGAGGCCGCGCCGCCGATCACCAGCGTGCGCGAGCTGCGCGCGATCTCGGGCGAAGAAGCGAAACTCAAGCGGCCCGCGCGCGTCCGCGGAGTGGTCACATTGATGGAGTCGCGCCGCACTGCATTCATCCAGGATGGCGACGACGGGACCTTCCTTCACCTCCGATCCTGGCAGCCGGACCTGCAGCCGGGAGAGATCGTGGAAGCGGAAGGCGTGACCTACGCCGGGCTCTATGTGCCCGGTCTCGAGCCCGAGTCCTTCCGCGTGGTCGGCCGAGGCGCGTTGCCGCCGGCGCGCCCGGTCACCTTCGAGCAACTCGCCTCGGGTGTTTTCAACTATGAGTGGGTGGAAGTGCGCGGCATCGTGCGCAACATCCGCGAGGCACCGGATGGGCACACCGTGCTCGCGCTCGCGCTGGGCGATGGTCGCATCGAAGTCCATGCGAACAGCGCCGAGCCCGACGCCGAGCGCTTCGTGGACGCGCGCATTCGCCTGCCCGGCCTCGCTGCGGGTTACATCAATGACCGGCGGCAGCTCGTCGCGCCACACCTTCGCGTCACCGATCTATCGGCGGTGCAGGTGGAAGAGCCCGCGCCGGCCGATCCCTTCGCGCTGCCCGCCACGCCGGTCGGGCAACTGCTGCGCTTTCATCCCGAAGGCGTGCCGGGCCATCGCGTGAAAGTGACCGGCATCGTCACCCATCATCTCGCGGGCGAAGCGATCTTTCTCCGCGACGACACGCGCGGCCTGCTCGTCGAGACGACCGCTGGCCCGACGCTCGCGCCGGGTGATCGCGTCGAGGTGCTCGGCTTCGCCGAAATGGGCGCGTTCAGCGCGGTCCTGCGCGATGCCGTCTTCCAACGTGGCGAGCCGGGAGAAAAACCCGAACCGGTGGCGGCGAGCGCGAAGGAAATTCTCAAAGGCACACACGACGCCGACCTCGTGGCGCTCGACGCGCAAGTGGTGGACGTGCTGCGCGGCGCGAATGAATTCACGCTCGTGCTGCGCGAGGACGAGATCGGATTTCACGCGCGACTCGGCGGCGAGGAATCCGCGCGACTCGGCGCGGTGAGGCCGGGCAGCCGCGTGCGGCTCATCGGCGTCGCGCGGGCGACGCAGCCGGATTTTTCGAATACAGGATTCAGCGCGCGCCAGCGTTCGTTCGAGATCCTCCTGCGCACACCGAACGACGTCGCGGTGCTGCGCGCGCCGTCCGCGTGGAC